>JAMPFS010000069.1 GCA_023664325.1 Clostridium sp. | reverse complement strand
ATTCAAATGATATTGTTTCATCTGAAACACCAACGGAGACTACAGTAGAGACGAGTACAGAACAGGAACCGAGTACGGAGAAAGAGACAAGTACTGAACAGGAAACAAGTACAGAGCAAGAGCCGAGCACGGAGAAAGAGACAAGTACCGAGCAAGAAACAAGTACAGAACAGGAACCGAGTACCGAGAAAGAGACGAGCACGGAAAAAGAGCCGAGTACGGAAAAGGAGACAAGCACAGAGCAAGAGCCGAGTACGGAAAAGGACACAAGTACCGAGAAGGAGCCGAGCACGGAAAAGGAAACGAGTACGGAGAAGGAGACGAGTACGGAGAAAGAAACGAGTACCGAAAAGGAGACGAGTACGGAGAAGGAGCCGAGCACAGAGCAAGAGATGAGTACGGAAAAAGAAACAAGTACGGAGAAAGAGACAAGTACGGAGAAAGAGCCGAGTACGGAACAGGAGATGAGCACGGAGAAAGCCACAAGTACGGAGAAAGCCACAAGTACAGAAAAGAACACGGAAGCAATTATAAACACTGAAAAGGAAACGGATACAGAAAAAAATACCATTGCAGAAAAAGAGGTGGATGAAAAACCGGAAACAGTCAGAAATGTTAAAATTACTACAAAAAACGGAAAGCATGTAGTCGTTAGCTGGAAGCAAGTCAAGTTATGCAGTGGTTATGAAATATACCGTTCAAAAAAGAAGGGGGGCAAGTACAAACGTATTGGTACCGTTTCTGCTGGCAAGACATCATATGTAGACAAGGACACAAAATGTTACAAGCAGTATTATTATAAAATTCGTGCAGTTTTAAAATCAAACGGTACGGAGGTTATGGGGGCATATTCAAAGCCGAGGAGCTTCGTTGTAACCGGTTTGAAGACACCTAAGATTAAGGTGAAGAAAAAAGTGACTTCATCAGGAATACATTATTTGGCAGTGGATTTGAAAAATATTAATGGAACATATATTGAGTTGTCCGTTAAAAAAGAAAAGGCGAAGTACAAGAAAGTGAAACTTGTGTCAAATCGGTTGTCTTATTGTAAAGGAAGATTGAAAATAGGGTATAAGCCGAATGGAAAGAAGATATGGGTGAGAGTAAGAACTTATAGAAAAAGAAAAGGAAAAACTTACTATAGTGTATATTCTAAGCCGATTTCAGTGAAGTTATAAAAAATGAGGGAACGAGCCGTTATGTCAGGATAATTATTGGCATAACGGCTTTTTCATGCATACAAATCAGTCGTTTTTTTAAAAACGGAAAAAATATATGTGGTGTTATATGATATGGTATAAAACACAAGGTAATTTATGGAAAAGAATACGTTGGCAGATAATAGGGAAACTAACGGTGCTTCCTGCGTGGATAAGCTTCTTTTTCGTCCGTCAGTCCCGCCAGATAATCCATGCTGGTATTCAGGGCTAAAGCGATTTTCCTGCATTGTTCAAAGGTATAATACCGCTTTCCGGTTTCGATTTTGGAGTAATCGCTTTGGTCAATGCCGGTCAAATGCTGCATTTTAATCTGCGTATAGCCCCGTTCTTTTCGTAAATCTTTTAGTCGGCTCATAATAAATATCTCCATGCCAGTTTATTATATAGGATTGGTCTTTTTGTGGTGTCATATTTTAGTGTACCCTGTATTGACATAATTATGTCACTCCGACCTATTGACAAATAGGGTGAAACTGACCTAAAATATAAGCGGAAAGATGGGAGGGAGTGCTATGGAAAAAGAGAGAAAAATACGAAGCGGTAAGTGGTTAATTTTCATTATTTTATGTGTTTTGTGTGGAAATTCTGCAAGGGCAGAACAGATTACGAAACCAGAGCAGATTTACCCACACAATGTGGAAAAATATAATAGCGAGCGGACGGATGTAAGCGCACTTTCTTATTATCTGCTGGACAGAGGGGCAATGCCGCCTACGATAGATGTAGCAGAATTTGCAAGAGATCTGGTGGAGGACTGTGCGGATGATATGGAGAAGCTGCAAGTGATCCATGACTGGATTGCGGGAAATATAGGGTATGATTTCTATGGCTATTATAAGGGAACTTATACCATAGATCCTTATCTTGTGTTTGAAAAGAGGGCGACCGTATGTGAAGGATATGCATTGCTGACTGCTTCCATGTGCCATGCAGTGGGGATTCCCTGCAAGGTGGTTAGCGGATATGCGAATGGAAAGTATCAGAGTAACGGGGGATGGACGGAGGAAATTATCACAGAGGTTACTTCTGGCGCCGGACATGCATGGAATGAGGCTTATGTAGAGGGCAGATGGGTGATTCTTGATACAACATGGGATTCTAAAGTGAGGAATACCGTAGAGAGCGAGGAATTTCTGCATAAAAATGAATATGTGCAGACGTATTTTGATCCGTCTATGGAAGAGTTCTCAAAGGATCATTTAACAATGGATATTTGTGACTGGGAGATAGCCAGTCAGTATTTTGCGCCTGTCTGTGTCAGTGTAGAGAATGGAATTAAAATAAGCTGGCAGAGGTTGGAGAGTAATACGACATATACCCTGCAATATAGCAGTTCACCCTTTGACGGCTATACGGATTACGGAACAACAAAGGAAACGAGCATAGTGTTTGATAAAACCCTGATACCAGCGGAGACATTGTATTTTCGCATATATGCTGCGGACAGCACATATTATCCCGATTTGTATTCCGAGTACAGTAAATGGGAAAAGCCGCAGTATGAGGTTACATTTATGGATGGATATACTGTAATCAGCAGGCAGAAAGTGGACTGCTGGCAGCCGGCTGCAGCACCGGATTATGGGAAGGAAGGCTATACGCTGGAATGGGATGGAGATTACCAATGTATATACTCTGATATGACTATACGCGCAAAATGGACAAAGACGGCAACGGATACAGAACTAAGTGAGTCAAAGGATGATAAGGTCTATGAAGAAAAGGAAATAGATAATAATAATAAAGATAAGGTGGCTGCTCCGGCACAAGTAAAAAAATTGAAACTTAAGAATACAAAAGGCAGAAAAGCGGTCATTCAATGGCAGAAGGTGCGTGGTGCATACGGATACCAGATCCAGTATTCTACAAGTAAAACGTTTAAAAGAGCAAAGAGTGTATATGTGAAGAAAAATAAATACACAGCTAAGAAATTGAAAAAGAAGAAAACCTATTATGTAAGAGCCAGGGCTTATAAGATTCAGGCAGGGAATAAGGTTTATGGAAAATGGAGCAAAGCGGGGAAGGTGAAGATTAGAAGGTAGGTGGATAGGATTAAGGCTGGCAGCAGATGGGAAATATAAAATTACAAGTAAAAAGTTAGTGATATATTGCAAGCTGTATACAGCAGACAAAGCTTACCCCAAGAAAAAGAGAACTTATAAGATTACATCGAAAACAAAGTTTCAGCGTGTAAACGAAGATTACACGAAAACTACAGTAAAAAAATCAAAGGTCAAGAAGCTGATTAAAAAATTAAACAAAACGCAAATGACCATCCAGTTTAAACAGAAGAAAGGGAAGGTTACATTTATATGGTATGACATTTGATAGAACTAAAAAATAAATTGGCAGACTGCTTTGATATACTATTATCGAAGGTGCATGTTGAAAGATAGAATGAAATGGAGGAGAGTGCTTATGAGAAAAGTAAAGGTTATTTTAGTGGTGTTTTTGTTGTGTACATTGTTATTTCAGGGGATTCCGGGAACGTCAATTACATGGATTCGTCATGTTAATGCTGCAGATTATACGAATGGAGGCTGTGTTGACTGGGTAAAAGACAGGGCTAGTCAAATTGGTATTACATTGCCCGCAACAGGTCTGAATAAATATGGTAAATATGGAGCCTCTGCATATTGGACGACATTGTCATCATATGCCCATGGTAGTGAACCTGCAGCAAATTCGTTGGCTGTATGGGAGTTTAATAATCAAGGTAATACATCATATGGACAGTATGGACATGTTGCTTATGTAGAAAGTGTAAGTGGTGATAATGTTACGGTTACTGAAGGTGGTTGTGCTGGTTATTCATACAATGGCAATACTGGAGTAATATGTAGAACGCAGTCAAAATCGAAGATGGCTACATTAGGAGGATGTTCAGGTTTTTACGGTTATATATATTTGTCGGGTAATCCCCACACCCACAGCTACACCTCAACCATCACCAAACAGCCAACCTGTACCGCAGCAGGCACAAAGACTTTCCGGTGTTCCTGTGGAAATTCCTATACCGAGTCCATTGCCGCAAAAGGACACAGCTATGCAAACAAAAAGGTGGAACCTACAATGACGGAAAAGGGTTATACACTTCATACCTGTTCTTCGTGTGGAAACAGCTACAAGGATAACTATATCAATCCACCAGAATTAAAAACGGATGGCTGGTACTATTGTGACACGATTCCGAGTGGAATTACATCGGATAAATATACCATTGAGTATAACAATTATTATGAAAAAATTCAGAAGTCATCGCCGGGAAGCGGCTGGACAAATGCAGGTGTTGTTAAAAATGAATGGCAGAATTCCGGAAGTCAATACACATCAGAAAGCGATTTGGCAACCTCTGATGCAAGAATACTTGTCCGTTCCGTATACTATCATTTCTGCGGGCCAAATGCAGGAGCAGAGGGCAACTATGAACAGACAGGAAAATTTGTACACTATGATGAAATCGGTGCAGCAAGTGTAATTGTTCAGTCCAGCGGAATGGATGGTACACACCCTTATTACCTGCTTAATTGGATTGATGGAGGCGGCAGAGTCCGGTGTGCATCCGGTGTGACTTGTGACGGTTCCTTTGGTACGCACGGTGAACGGTGTCAGGCATGGTATAAAATGAATACATATCAGGACAGGGTAAAGGTGGAGCAGTATAAATTTACCAAACAATCCGGCTGGGTGAATACAAAGGATACATCCGCAAAATCCATAAAAATCCGTTTTGCGGCAAAACATACACATAGTTATGCTTCAGAGGTAGTAGAACAGGCATCCTGCGAGAAAAATGGTAAAAAGAAATTTACCTGCTCCTGTGGAGATTCTTATGAACAGGCTATTTTGGCAGCGGGACATACGATTGTAACGGATGAGGCAGTTGCAGCATCCTGTACGGTGGATGGCAAAACAGATGGTTCCCATTGTTCAGTCTGCGGAGAAATATTGAAAAAGGCGGAAACGGTTAAAGCAACCGGTCATGTGTATGTACTGACAGGAACCAATGAAGATGGAATGCCGGTCTATCAGTGCAGCAAGTGTGGAAAGAGCATGTATGAAAATGAAGCAAATGAAGCAGAAGACGAGAATGAGGAATCAGAAACAGATGCAAACGGAATGAGTACAGATGAAGACGACATGATAGAAGAAGGCAGTGTTGAAATTCTGCCATCCGGTACTTATACGGTGAAGCGGTCATCGAATGCAGTAAGGGAAGTTTCCCTTTCTGTTCCGGCACTTAGCAAAAAGAGAAATTATGTTATTCCAGATGTGGTATCCATCAATAATAAAAAATATAAAGTGACAGAAATTGAGCCAAACGCATTTAAAAACAATAAAAAACTGAAATCAGTAACGATTGGCAAAAATATTAAAAAGATTGGAAAGAATGCATTTTATGGTTGTAAGAATCTGAAAAAGATTACAATAAAAAGCAGTGTGCTGAAGAGTGTTGGGAAAAATGCGATTAAGGGAACGAATAAGAAAGCAGTCATTAAATGCCCGAAAAAGCAGTTGAAAAAATATAAGAAACTTTTAAAAAAGTCTACAGGATACAAAAAGAGTATGCGGATTAAGCGATAGGAAAATAAATACCAATGGGGAGGATTCGTATGAGAAAATTTTTGCTGAATAAAATTACGGTTTTACTATATTGTCTTATAGTGTTTGCAGGAACTTTGTCTATGGGTGGAATGAATACAGCACAGGCAGCAAATACGGTAACAAGGGCAGAATGGATACATAATTTAGTTGCAGTCTTTGATATGAAAATTGAGGACGGTTTAATGCCGGATGATTATTATACGGATATAGCTGGTTCACAATATTACAATGATATTTTGCTGGCGGTTAATTTTGGTGTCATTGATTTAGAGGCAGGGCAGGAATTTTGTCCTGATGATTTCGTTACCAGAGAGTTTGCAGTCCAGACATTGAATGCCTGTCTCGGATATGAGTTAGACGAAGCAGCAAAATATACAATGAGTGATTATGCAGAGCTTAAGTATCCGCAGGCGGCACAAATTGCAATCAATGAGGGATGGCTGCAATTAGTGAATGGCGCTTTTGGTCCGCAAAAGGCTGTTACCATAACTGAAAAAAACAATATGATAAATTTTGCAAAGAACATATTGAAAGCATCCGTTATTGAAGACGAGCATAAAAACATATATCAATTTGCAAATAATGTCATTGAAATACCTGAAGAGACATCCGTTGAATTATTGTCTAATACAGAGATAATGATTTATGATACTTCTTTACAGCTGTCAAAGGGAGATTCTATAGCTGTATATTCAAATGGAATTGCCTATACATATAAGATTGTAAAATTAGAAGAAAAGGCAGACGGAATTTTTGTAACCGGAGAAGAAATTCCCTATGAAGATGCGGTTGTTTCTGTGGATGCAGAAGGTGTGATTGAGGCAGATTTGGGCAATTTTGTACCGGCAGAGGGGGTTACCGTTGATGTAGAGTATGAAGAAGCAACTGCGTATGGATTGGAAACATCGGGAACGAAGAAGATAAAAAATATTAATTTGCAGCAAAATGTTGGCGGCGGAACCGTGTCCTGCAAATTAACGGATTTGAAGATTAGCTATCGGATTGACAGTAAGGGGTACTATTTTTCCACAACAGGAAAAGCGACCGCAGCATATACGGTTTCCGGTTCAAAAAGTTTTACGCTGAATGTAGGTCATATCAGTGTGGCAGGTGTAGGAAAAATTAGTGTGGATATGGTTTATTCTGCCTCCGGCTCGGCAGCGCTTTCCTATTCATATAATTTTGAAACGGGTATCGAGAAAAATTATGGTTCGGCAACAAGAAAAATCAAAGGATATTCTGTTCCGACATGGCATTTTTCTGCTAAGGCCGAACTAAAGACTTCATGCAAAGTTGGTTTTTATGTTGATGTGCCGGGTGTTGCAAACGGCTCCATTTATGGGGAAGCAGGAGTAAAGGCAGAACCGGAAACAGAGATATACAAGGATGGCAGGAAGCCAACTATGTGTATGGATTTGCCAGCATATATTTTTGCAACCGTTGGTTATAATGTGAATGTATTCGGTCAAAGTGTGACAAGTGAAACAATACAGATTTATAATCAGAATAATAGCCCTTGCCGGATATGCTATCACATAGAAGATGGTAATTTAGTCAGAGTTTGTTCCAGACCGGACAGTCCGTCTTCCGTGGGCAAACGAGGATATTACTCCACCAGCGGTTCCGGTTCGGGAACATATAGTGGGAACTGTTTTGTTGCGCCATATTCCGATGTGGAAGAACCGACTTTTGAATATGAATTGGATAAAGAAAATAATGCAACCATTACAAAATACCGGGGGAGTGTATATTGTTTGACGATACCAGAGGAATTGGACGGCTATCCGGTTGTAGGGATTGGCGATAGTGCATTTAAGGGAAATACTTATCTGGGCAGCGTGGTAATACCGGATGGGGTGAAAACGATAGGCGGTAATGCGTTTTATAGTTGTAGTAACCTGAGTAGCGTTACATTATCAAATAAACTGGTCACTATAAACCATGATGCTTTTGGAAAATGTAATGCCTTAGTTAGTATTGAAATACCGAAAAGTATCAACAATTGTGATGCTAATGATTATGCAAGTGATGGAGGAGCATTTAGTTATTGTGACAATCTTAAAACAATTTATTTTGAACAAGGGATTAAAAAAATTCCCAAACGATTATTTTATCGTTGCACAGGAATTGAAGAGATAAAAATACCAGATAGTGTTACAACGATAGAATGGCGGGCATTTATGAAGTGTACTAATTTAAAAAAGGTAACTATGGCGGATAGTGTCACCAGAATAGAGGCATTCGCATTTTCATATTGCACGTCATTGAATGATTTACAGTTATCAAAAAGTTTAATAGAATTATGGGATGATGCATTTTCGTATTGCAATAGTCTGCAATCAGTTGAAATACCAAAATCAATAGAAACCATTAAATATGATAATGGTTTCCATGCACATATAGGTCCATTTGGTAAATGTGAGAACTTAAAAAATATTGTTTTTGAAGAGGGAATAAGGGAAATACCAAATTCTCTTTTTGAGGACTGCATAGGCATAAGAAAGATTGAAATACCAAAGACAGTAACAATCATAAAGGAGAAAGCATTCAATGGGTGTTTAAATTTAACAGAAGTAATATTGCATGATGGATTAATAACAATAGGGAGTAATGTATTTGATAATTGTATTAACTTAATTGATATAGATATCCCAGATTCTGTAAATAGTATGGGTGCATATATTTTTTCTGGATGTACTAGTTTGCAAAAAGCACATCTACCTGATATAAGCATAAATATTGCAGGAGGAATGTTTGAAGGGTGTACCGCCTTAACAGAAGTAAATTTTCCAGAAACATTGGAAACCATTGGTGCAAGTGCATTCCGAAATTGTACATCGCTAACGGAAGTGAATCTGCCAAACAAAGTGAATACAATTTACAGTGGAGCTTTTGCAGGCTGTACGGCACTTACCAAAGTGACAATTTCTGCAAGTGTGCGTAAAATTGAAAACAGTGCCTTTTTTCATTGTGAAGCCTTAACAGATTTGAAAATTTCTGAAGGAACGACTTCTATCGGTGAATATGCATTTGAGTATTGTATTGCGTTGGAAAAAGCAACATTGCCAGACACATTGCAAACATTAGGCAACTATGCATTTTCATATTGTGATCAACTTTCCAATATAAATATTGGTGCAGGCTTAAAAATAATTCCCAATTATTGCTTTTACGAAAATCCTGCATTGATAAATGTTATTTTACCACAACAGGTAACAGCAATAAACAAATATGCATTTGGTAATTGTACAGGATTAACGGATATTACCATTAATAGAAATGTTGCTGCGATTGATACAACAGCATTTTCGTATCCGGAAAAATTAGCAATTCATGGAGTTGCAGGAACTTATGCAGAAACCTTTGCAAAAGAAAATGATATTACCTTTAAAACTTTAGATGTGCAGGCAACAGGAATTAAGTTAAATGCAACAGAATTAGAGGTAGGAAGAAAAGAATCTGTCCAGATGACCGCTGCCATTATACCGGCAGATTCATCTGATGATTTTACTTGGACATCTACAGATGAAAAGATAGTAAGTATTGACAACACTGGTAAATTGACAGCGAATGCGTTAGGGAAGGCAACTGTTATTGCTATGGTGGGAAATATTGTACAGACTTGCGAAGTTCGTGTGTATGAGCCGGTCACTTCTGTTTCGCTGGATAAGTCAAGTTTTACGGGAACAACGGGAGATACAGTACAGTTGACAGCTAATGTTCGTCCGGCTAATGCAACTTATTCAACAGTGAAATGGTCGTCCAGTGATGCAGAAGTGGCAGAGGTTACGAGTACAGGCTTAGTAACATTAAAGAAACACGGTACAGCGACCATTACAGTAACAACGGAGAATAAGGAGAAAACAGCAAAGTGTGTAATAACGGTACAACCGATTTCTGTAACAGGTGTTAGTTTAAATTCTCAAACAGAAATTTTAGGAATAGGAGACAGTTGCCAATTACATGTAACAATCACTCCGGCGAATGCATCAGTAAAAGATGTAACATGGACATCCAGTAAGCCGGCAGTTGCAACGGTAAAGAACGGTGAGGTAACAGCGGTAAGCGAAGGAACGGCTGTTATTATTGTCAAAACAAAGGATGGTTCAAAGACGGCATCCTGCACAGTAACGGTAAAGAATGTTCCGGTAACAGGTATTTCTTTGGATAAGACAGAATTAACGCTGGAAACAAAGGCAACACAAACAATATCAGCGAATATTTTACCTGTTGATGCTACAAATACGAATGTTACATGGCAGTCAGACAATGAAGAGATTGCAAGTGTAGTAAACGGCAGGATTACAGCAAAGAAAGCGGGAACAGCCACCATTACTGCAACAACAGAGGATGGAAAGTTTAGTGCAAGCTGTTTTGTTACCGTAATAGGACATGGTGTCACTGGTATAACGCTTTCAGAAAAAAATCTTTCTATAAAAGAGGGGAATTGTGCATTACTGGAAGCAATGGTTATGCCGGAGAATGCAGACGATGCCTCTGTTACATGGAAGATGGGGGATGAAACGATTGCGGCTGTAGACGGAAAAACCGGAATTGTAAAGGGCATCAAGCAAGGGAAAACATCTATTACCGTTGTTACAACAGATGGCGGATATGAAGCAACATGTGAAATTGAGGTGCTGGAAGCTGACAATACGGAAAAAATAAAAGTTTCAGAAGTGACGATACAGGCAGATAGTGAGGAATTATCAGAGAATAATACCATTGAAGTAGGAAAAGAATTTGCATTAACGGCAACTGTAGAACCTATTGATGCTGCCAATCAAAATATCTTTTGGATTAGCAGTGATAAGAATATTGCATTGATTTCCCAGGAGGGAGTAGTTACAACCAGAGGAATCGGAAAGGTGACATTTACTGCGGTTTCAGAAGATGGGGCAAAGTGCGCAGAATTGGAAGTAGAAGTAGTACCGATTTCGGTAACAGGTATAACGCTTAGCTCTGAAAAAATGGAAATGCTGATTGGTGAGGAAAACAAGCTTCAAGTGAATATAGTTCCGAAAAATGCAACGAATCAGGATGTGTTGTGGCGCAGCAATAGAAGAAGTGTCGCATCAGTTGATGCAGAGGGGAATATTAAGGCAAATGCGGTAGGAACAGCAGTCATTACAGTAGCATCTGTGGATGGAGGGTACAAAGATAGCTGTACGATAACGGTTAAACCAATATTAGCGTCGGAAATAAAATTAGATGAAGAGGCATTCACAATGAAAGTCGGTGATATAAAGAAAATAGGCGCAATTGTCTTACCTGAAAATACAACAAACCGTGAAATTGTGTGGTCATCAACAAATGTAGAAGTGGCACAAGTTGACGAGGAAGGAAATATATCAGCTATTGCAGAGGGAACTGCGGGTATTGTTGCGGCAGCGGCGGATGGTTCAGGAGTGGAATCGCAATGTGTGATTCATGTTGTTAGAGAAACAACGGAGCAATCGGAAAAAGAACAGGCAACGGTGGAGGATACCCTGCCCGCAACCGGAACACAGGTGACAATAGGGAATGGACGATATAAAGTGACGAAGTCAACTCCTTCTGTGAAAGAAGTAACTTATATAAAGCTAACAAACCAGAAGAAAACTTCCATTACGGTTCCGGCATCTGTCACCATTGACGGATATGTTTACAAAGTAACCACCATATTCCCCAACGCTTTGGTAAACAGCAAAAAGATCACCAAAGTAACCGTTGGCAAGAACGTAACCGCAATCGGCAAAAACGCCTTTAAAAACTGCAAAAAATTAAAATCGGTCACATTGAAATCAACTTCCCTTAAAACGATTGGAAGCAGTGCTTTTCAGGGTGACAAGAACTTGAAGACGATAACCATAAAGTCCTCAAAACTTACTTCCAAATCAATCGGCAAGAATGCCTTTAAAGGAACGAAGAAGAATCTTACAATCAAAGTGCCGAAGAAGAAAGTGAAAGCTTACAGTAAGTTTATGAAGAAGAAGGGCAATAAGAATATTAAGGTGAAAAAATGAGATATACAAATTTATATAAAATATTTTTATCTATCCTTTTAGTGGCAGCTATGCTAACGGTAACCTCTATTCCTGCATACGCTAAAACCTCGTCTAAAATATCCCTCTCTTTAAACGGCAAGCGTGCCATTATCATGGATATGGACAGCGGCGAGGTACTATACAGTAAAAACGCAAAGCAAAAATGCCACAATGCCAGCACCACAAAACTGATGACGGCAGTTGTTGCCGTAGAGAAGAATAAATCCCTGAACAAAAAGGTCAAGATTTCCGGGAACGCTGCCGGAGCAGACGGAGTTGTTGTTTCTCTGGCGCGCGGCAGCCGTTACCGCATGAAGGATTTACTGCATGGCATGCTGATTCCATCTGCTAATGACTGCGCTGTGGCAGTGGCAGAGGGAACGAGCGGCAGTGTGAGCAAATTTATGAAGGAAGTCAATAAGAAAGTCAAAAAGATTGGCTGTAAGAATACCCGTTTTGGCACACCAAACGGCCTGCGTTCCAGTAAGCCGCACTACACAACAGCCTACGACCTGGCGCTGATCATGCGGTATGCTTATCAAAATGATACAATCCGAAAGATTTTACAAAAGAAATCGTATTCCTTTAAAAGTACCGGTGGCAGGCGCCACTCCGTAAAAAGCACAAATCATTTGCTTGGGAGTAAGGATTATTACTGCGTTGGCAAGACTGGCACTGGCTGGACGGCAAAGTATTGTTTTACAGGCGTTTATACATATAAGGGACATTCCTATGTGATTGTAACGTTAGGGAGCGCAGGAGACGGCGAGCGTTTCAGCGATGCCAGGAAAATGATTTCGGCATGTAAGAAAGATGCAAAAGCCGTGCGCAAAAATCTTGCGCTGGCAAGATCTTCTTTAGAGGTCAAAGTGAATGAATCGGTAAAGGCAAAGCTCAAAGGAACGAAAGCGGCTGCACGGTGGAGCAGCAAAAATGAAGCAATTGCCACGGTGGATGAAGACGGAACGATAACTGGCATACAGGCGGGAACCACGACCATTTATGCAAAGCTATATAGAAAAACATTAAAGTGTAAGGTAAAAGTGGTCGATTAGCGGAATATGGAATCGGTTAAGCATTGGATATCGAAAACCATGAACCAGTTCACCGGTTCTTAAAAATTTTGATAGAATAATCCGTTACTATATGGTAATATTTATGACAAGAAACCATTTTTAAGTAAGGGGGTGGGTAGAATATGTGTCGCCTGGTAGAAATAGAAACAAGTTTTGGAACAACATGCAAAGTGGCGGATATAAAAGCAGGCTATATCAAAAATATTTTGCAGAGTGCCTGCGCCTGTAGAGCGATTGAGAAAATCATTTTATTTGGTTCTGCAATTACAGAGGAATGTACAGACAATTCAGCTTGAGTTTCCGCAAATTGCAATGTAAAAGTGAGTAAACCTTCCCGCAGTGCTA
>JAMPFS010000068.1 GCA_023664325.1 Clostridium sp. | reverse complement strand
TTTTGCCAAACATTACCGCACATATTCTGAGACACACCGCCTGCACCAGAATGGCAGAGGCAGGGATGGACCAGAGAACATTGCAGGAGATTATGGGACACAGCAATCTGGCAATTACCATGAAAGTATATAATCATGTGGACGATAAACGCATGAGGGAAGAAATTGAGAAGTTTGATGAAAAGAGGGATGGTAAGGAAAAGGTTTCCTGAACCGTTCCCTGTTTTACACCATTATGTACACCAAAACCACCTTAGATTTACACCACTTTTACACCATTTCACTGAAAAAATATGCAAGATTATGAGAAAATAACTGGTATCAACCACATTCCTAACCCTATCTAATCACAGTAATTATAAGGGTTTTAACAACTTCTGCAAAAATACTCGAAACATCTGATTCTTACGATTTTGTAAGCTTATTGTAAGCTATATCAATGGCAGGTAAGGAAAAATAGGACTATGATACATATAAAGTAATTGAGGAATCGAGAGTTTCGCAATTGCCTGAAAAACATATGGTAAAAAGGAGATAAGTGTAATATGGATTCAAGAAAGAAGCGGAAAAAGAAAAGAGGAAACATGATAATGAAGTGTGCAGCCATACTGTTCTTTTTGCTGCTGCTTACAGGGAAAAAGAAAAAGCGGCAGGCGCGATAAGAGCAGTGTGAAATGTATATGAAAGAAGGGAAATCATGGAAATCATGGAAATGGAACATGTATTAGAAGTAAATCAAATTGAGAAATATTATGGAAATAAATCGAACCTGACAAAAGCGATTGACAACATCAGCTTTTATGTAGACAAGGGGGAATTTGTCGGTATTATGGGTGCCAGTGGAAGCGGCAAGACCACGCTTTTAAACTGTATCTCCACCATTGACAGGGTGACGGCAGGAAAAATCCTGATTAATGGGGAAGACATTACCAGGCTTAAGGGAAATCATTTGAATAAGTTCCGCAGGGAGGAGCTTGGATTCATTTTTCAGGATTTTAATCTGTTAGATACTTTGACAGCTTATGATAACATTGCGCTTGCGCTTACCATCCAGAAGGTAAAGCCGATTGAAATTGACCAGCGGGTGAAAAAGATTGCGAACAAACTGGGGATTGTTGATATTTTAAACAAATATCCATACCAGGTATCGGGCGGGCAAAAACAGAGGATTGCATCTGCGAGAGCCATTATTACCAATCCGCAGCTCGTCTTAGCAGACGAGCCGACGGGAGCGTTGGACTCTAAGTCAGCAAGACAGCTTTTGGAAAGTTTTGAAACCTTAAACCAGATGCTTAATGCTACTATTTTGATGGTAACGCATGATGCCTTTACCGCAAGCTACGCAGATCGGATTTTGTTTATCAAGGACGGAAGAATCTTTAATGAACTGGTAAAGGGAGATGATACCAGAAAAAAATTCTTTGAAAAGATTATTGAGATTGTGACACTTCTTGGAGGTGAATTGAGTGATGTTATTTAAGCTTTCGGTTAAGAATTTAAGGAAGAGTATAAAGGACTATGCGGTGTATTTTCTGACCTTAATCCTGGGTGTCGCCATTTTTTATATGTTTAACTCTTTAAACAGCCAGAAGGCAATGCTTGCGGTAAATGATGCCACAGATTCCATTATGGAGCTGATGGTTGCTATGGTAGGCTGGGCATCTGTATTTGTGGCAGTTGTCCTGGGGTTTCTGATTGTGTATGCCAATAATTTCCTGATTAAGCGGAGAAAAAAGGAATTTGGGCTTTATATGACACTTGGCATGGGAAAAAGGCAGATATCCAATATTTTGTTTTTTGAGACCGTTTTTATCGGCTTATTGTCGTTGTTTGTGGGAATGGTTCTGGGTGTGTTTGGCTCACAGCTTATGTCTGTTTTGGTGGCAAAACTGTTTAAGGCGGATATGAGCAGGTTTCATTTTGTGTTTTCCAAAGCCGCATGCTTAAAGACCTGCCTGTATTTTGGAGTGATATACATTGTAGTGATGCTGTTTAATACAATTGCGATTTCCCGCTATAAACTGATTGATTTATTGACGGCAATCAAAAAGAATGAAAAGGTAAGAATGAAAAATCCGCTTTTGTGCGTAGTGGTATTTTTAGCGGCAGCTGTTTTGTTAGGCTATGCCTATTACCAGGTGACCGCAGGCATTAATCAGATCAGCACAATTGATAAATTGTCCATACCGATTATGCAGGGGGTTGCAGCCACATTTTTGATATTCTGGTCGTTGTCCGGTCTTGTCCTGAAGATTGTCCAGTCGATAAAGAAAATCTATTTAAGAGGCACCAACCTCTTTGTGCTGCGGCAGATTCACAATCGAATCAATACAACGGTTGTCAGCATGACGATCATCTGCCTGCTGCTTTTTATGACAATATCTGTACTGTCTACTGCATTATCGCTAAATAATGTTCTGACAAAGGATTTAGAGGAAATGACGCCGGTTGATCTTTATTTGGAAAAAACTGCAAATCTTTCCGAGGAGGGTGATTATACAGAGGAACAGATTGCAGATTCCAAGCTGAAAATCAGTGATACGCTGAAAAATAACGGTTTTGACTTAGAACTGCTAAAGGATGTGATAGAAGTAAATACATATGCAACGGATGAACTGACGTGGAAGGACTTTCTTGGCAGCGCATATTCTGAAGCAAAAAAACAATATCCTACGCTTATGTATGACACGAAAGAAAGCATCATCAGATTATCGGATTACAATCAGGTTGCAAAATTGTACGGTATCGAGCAGTATGAGTTGAAGGACAATGAATATATTATGTTGTGCGATTTTGCAAATATGAAAGAACTGCGGAATATGGCGATTGCCGAAAACGGTGGAATTACCTTGGCAGGGAAAACGTATGTCTCCAAGTATAGCGAATGTCAGGATGGCTATATTGCGATGGGTGGCAGCCATATCAATCTTGGGCTTATACTGGTTCCGGATAACTGTGGGCTGACAGAGGATATCAGGGAAAAACATTGTCTGATTGCCAATTATAATGCAGACACGGAGGAGGAGCGAGAACAGATTGAGCAATACTTTATCGACGGTTCGGATCTGATCGGGCGTCTGCTAGAGCAAGGAATCCAGATTGATGGACAGAGCAAGATTTCGATTATAAATGCAAGTGTGGGGCTTGCCACGGTCATTACCTTTATCGGAATTTATCTGGGTGTCATCTTTTTGATTGCAAGTTCTGCGGTACTGGCGTTAAAGGAACTCACGGAAAATTCGGATAACAGGCAGAGGTATACGGTGTTGCGAAAGATAGGGGTTGATGAGAAGATGATTCATCAGTCTTTGTTCCGTCAGATTGGCATTTTTTTCCTGGCGCCGCTGGTACTGGCGCTGATACATTCCGTGTTTGGCATACAATTTGCATTGAAGTTGGCATCTGTACAGGTGGAACCCAAAACAATCCTTCCATCCGTTGTTGCAACGGCAGTCGTGTTAGTGGTGGTTTACGGTGGATATTTTTTCGCAACCTATGAGGGAAGCAAAAATATGATAAGCGAAGAATAAAGGGAAACATCAGATTTTTCAGGAGGGGCATGTACCCTCCTGATTCTATTGTGTGAAATATGCACGATAAAATTTTCTAAAGTGCATGATTTTCAGTGTAAATATGAACGCAGAGATGATATAATAATTCCAGCAAGCAAACAGCTATCGTGTCCGCTGTGTTATTGGACTGACAGGCATATGAAGGAGGTTTCTATGGGTAGAAAGGCTACAAAGGCTTCCGATAACATATTTTATCAGGCAAGAGTGGAAGCCATGGAGAAAAATCCGGAGTTTAGCAGCAGGGAGAAAGCTTCCGATTTGATTGGAATTGACCGAACCAGGCTGGCGCGGATTGAGTTGTCGGAGGTGATTCCGTACCAGGATGAGGTAAAGCGGATTGCACAGGCATATGATAAACCGGAATTATGCAACCAATATTGTACAATGTTGTGTCCGCTTGGCAGTCTCACCACCAAAAAGATTAAGGTAGAGAATTTAGACCGGCTGATTTTAAATACGCTGGGCGCATTAAATGATATATCGGAATTAAAGAACTCTTTAATTGACATTTCCCAGGATGGCTTGATTGAAGATTCAGAGAGGGAGGAGTTTAGAAAAATCTTAGGCGTTCTCTCTGAAATTTCCGAAACAGCGCAGTCATTGGAACTTTGGGCAAGAAAAAATCTTGAGAGATGGGAAGGCTGAAAGGAATTATGTAATCAGAATTCTAATCATAATCATACTTGTTAAATATTATTTACAGTGATTGGATGATTTGCAACTGATAAAGTAGTAAAAATTGAGATGGGAGGAATTTATTATGATGGGAATGTTTGCTGGAGGTATTGTATCTGTTGTGGTGATTGTCGCATTGGTTCTTGTTATTTGGTATGTTGCGACTATGAATGGACTGAGGGCGGCAGCGCTTAAGGTGGATGAGGCGGATTCCGGAATTGATGTTGCGCTGACGAAACGTTATGATGTGCTTACAAAGCAGTTGGCAGTGGTAAAGGAATATACCTCACATGAGAGCAAGACATTATTTGAAACCATACGCCTGCGTTCCGGTATGAGTATGGAGGAAAAATCCGAGGCGGCAAATAAGATGAACGAGGTGGGAAACCAGTTCCGATTGACCGCAGAGGCATATCCTGAACTGAAATCCAGCGCAAATTATATTGCATTGCAGAACAGCATTACGGATGTGGAGGAGCATTTGCAGGCAGCAAGACGACTCTATAATGCAAACGCAACCGCTTATAATACCAAAATTGTCATGTTTCCGGCATCTATTGTGGCAAATATGATTGGGGCAGTAAAAAGAGATCTGTTCGAGGCAGAGGACTACAAGAAAAAGGATGTGGAGATGAAGTTCTGATTTTGTGATTTGCCATCCAAGCCAGAATTTCGTTGACAAAAGAAGTCAATTGTGGTACGATTCATCCATATTCAGATAAATGCGGTGATAAGGAGGAGTACCTGTACTCCGGAACAGACAGAGAGAAGGCGGTTGGTGTAAGCCTTTTGTTTCGATATAGGGAAGTAGCCTTTGAGCAGTGAACCGAACGGAGCATCAGTCAGGCTTTCAGTAGACTTCAACGGAGTTCCCACCGTTACAGGGGAAGCAATATTCAAGGCAGAAGCCTGCGTATTGGCAGAGAGCAGAATGTAAGTTCTGAATTTAGGTGGTAACGCGGATATGATTCGTCCTAAACTGATTATAACAATCGGTTTAGGACTTTTTTCATGTTTAGCTTAAAAGGAGGAGTGTGCAATGATAAAAGGAACAGAATTATTTGTAAAGGCATTAAAGGAAGAAGGCGTGGATATTTTGTTTGGCTATCCGGGAGGTCAGGCGATTGATTTGTTTGATTCCCTGTATGACCAGGACGATATCGAAGTGATTCTGCCAAGACATGAACAGGCATTGATTCATGCGGCGGACGGCTATGCCCGTTCGACGGGAAAGGTCGGTGTGTGTCTGGTAACGAGCGGTCCCGGTGCAACAAATCTGGTAACGGGCATTGCGACAGCCAACTATGACAGTGTTCCGTTGGTTTGCTTTACCGGACAGGTGCCGTTAGGATTGATGGGAAATGATGCATTTCAGGAGGTGGATATCGTCGGCATTACCAGAAGTATATGCAAGTATGCCGTGACGGTGCGAAAGAGAGAGGATTTGGGCAGGATTATTAAAGAGGCGTTCTACATTGCCAGAAGCGGAAGACCGGGTCCAGTTGTCGTTGACCTGCCAAAGGATATCCAGCAGGCGATGGGCAGCGAGGAATATCCGGCAGAGGTGAATATCCGAAGCTATAAGCCAAATGCATCGGTACACATTGGACAGATTAAAAAAGCGGCAGGCATTTTGAAGAAAGCGAAAAAGCCTCTGTTTTTAGTGGGCGGCGGCGTAAATATTTCCGGTGCCAATGAGCAGATGACGAAGCTTGCCGAGCAGACGGGCATTCCGGTTATCACCACGATTATGGGAAAGGGTGCCGTGCCAAGTAGCCATCCGCTGTATATGGGCAATATCGGTATTCATGGCAGTTATGCGGCAAATCATGCGGTAAGCGAGTGTGATGTGCTGTTTTCCATAGGAACCCGTTTCAATGACCGCATTACGGGAAAAATCAGTGAATTTGCACCCCATGCCACAATTATTCATATTGATATTGATTCGGCATCTATTTCCAAAAATATTGTGGTGGATATTCCGATTGTGGCAGATGCAAAACTGGCAATTGAGGCACTTTTGGAGCACACGTCAAAACTCTCCGTGGAGGCATGGGTAGAGCAGGTGACAAATTGGAAGCGCGAATATCCGATTAACATGGAACGCTATCAGGGACTGACACCGGAAAAGGTTATCCGCTATATCAATGAGCATTTTGACAAGCCGATTGTGACGACGGATGTTGGACAAAACCAGCTTTGGACAACGCAGTATCTGGAACTGGAAAGTAGTCGGCAGCTTTTGACTTCCGGCGGGCTTGGCACAATGGGCTACGGTTTTCCGGCAGCAATCGGAGCGAAACTCGGCAATCCGGATCGGGATGTGATTGCGATTTCCGGTGACGGCGGCATGCAGATGAATATTCAGGAGCTGGCAACAGCGGTTGCATTGGAACTGCCGCTGACGTTAATTGTGTTGAATAACGGTTATCTGGGAAATGTGCGGCAGTGGCAGGAAATGTTTTTCAATAAACGCTATTCCAGTACCTGCCTGACTTACCGCAAGAGCTGCCAGCGGGATTGTATGAATAAGGATAAATGCTGTCCGAAGTATACGCCGGACTTTGTGAAACTTGCCGAGAGTTATGATGCTTATGGACTCCGCATTATGAAAGAGGAGGATATCCCGAAAGCCTTTGCCTATGCGAAGGAGCATAAGGATGCTCCGACACTTCTTGAATTTATCATTGAGCGCGAGGCAAATGTTTCCCCGATGGTGCCGGGAGGCAGACCGCTTTACGATATGATTATGGACTGTTAGAAAATTAAAAGTTTGGAGGCGAAAAAGCATGAATATGAAGAAAAGATGGATTTCCCTGTATGTAGAGAATCAGATTGGTGTGCTGGCAAAAATTTCCGGTTTGTTTTCCGGTAAATCTTATAACTTAGACAGCTTAACGGTGGGTGAAACAGAGGACACAAGCATGTCCCGAATGACAATCGGGCTGACCTGTGATGACATCACGTTTGAGCAGATAAAAAAGCAGTTAAACCGCAGCATTGAAGTGATTAAGGTGTTGGATTTTACCGATATCCCAATCCATAAAAAGGAGATTTTATTTATTAAAATCAATAGCTGCTCAGATAAGGATAAGGAAGAGATTTTCCGTATTGTGCAGGCATTTGAAATGAAGGTAACGGATTACAGCAAAAAATCCGTTTTGGTCGAGTGTGTACAGACAGAGGTGAAAAATAACGATATGATTGCCCTGTTTAACCAGACGTTCCCGAACCGGATTGAGGTGGTTCGCGGTGGAAGCGTGGCAGTGGAGGCGATTTCCAGTGCGGAAAAATAGAGATCTTCAAATGGTGGAAAATAATTGTATTATCTGTCAAAATTGCGTATAATAGAATCAGAAGCGGAGGTGTTAAAGATGGATGCTTTAGGAAAAGAAGATGTATATACAATTGATGATATTTACGCTTTGCCAGATGGGGAACGGGCTGAGTTGATTGATGGAAAAATATATTATATGGCTCCTCCGAGCTGGACACATCAGAGAATAAGCAGCAGACTTCATCAGATAATTGCCAATTATATTGATAGCAGAGAGGGGATTTGTCAAGTGTTGGCAGCGCCATTTGCTGTATTTTTGAATAATGATGACATTAACTATTATGAACCAGATATATCTGTAATCTGTGATCTCACAAAATTAGATGAAAAGGGCTGTCATGGTGCGCCTGATTGGATAATTGAAATTGTATCGCCTAGTAGTAAATCAAGAGATTATATGACAAAATTGTTTAAGTATCGTATAGCCGGAGTCAGGGAATACTGGATTGTTGATTCGGATAAGCGGATAATAATGACTTATGGATTTGAGAAGGATGCAGTAGAACAATATAATTTTGGAGAGGATGTACCAGTAGGAATATATGAGGGATTTACTATTAATGTAGAATAGTTCATCAAAAATATACTAGTTAACCTTAGTATTTGCCGAAGGCAAATGCTTAGTTTAACTGCATATACCGCGGTGAAATATTGAATTCGGCAATTAATTTCGTTCGCGAGTATAACATAGCGATTTATAGAAAGCATTTGGAAAATAAATCATCCGGATGCTTTTTTGTGCTTGTTTTTGTTATCGAGCGGATAGTAAATGCAACAGGGTGCTGCGGTTGCCTTGAAAAGTTTCCATGAGGTGAAAACCTTTTTAAATATCTTTCAATCTTGAAAGTTCCGATATCTTTGGTATAATGAAACAAAAACAGGAAAAAACGAACGGAAATATTTTTCGGAAAGGAGCAAGATCAAATGGTAACACTAACATTTGTATTTGATAAGGACAGAATAGAAAAAGCTGGTTATACAGAGGATGAATTATTGCAGCCGATGCGGGAACATGCACAAAAGTATGGCATTTTGGAAAATCAACATGGAGTATTTTCAAAAGATGGGGAAGATGCATTATGTGTATTATCCATGGCCGTTCCACAGATAACGGAAATGAATCCGCAGTATCTTAATTTGCTTGCGGAGTGGACACTTGATATGGATGGAGAGAAAGAAGATTGTATCAAGGAAACCCGGGAATGGTATGCGGAACATGGATTGCAGGCAATCGGATGAATCTGGAACAGGAGTTTCGCAGCCACTATATAAATGTGACCGGGGTGGAACCGTATAGAATCAGAAGAGGGGGAGATAAAAGGTGAAAAAGATAGCTGCGTTATTGTTGATGATGCTAATGGCTTTCAGTATCGTGTCATGCGGGACGGCGGAACATGGGGAAAAGACGGTGGCAGACGAGTCTTTAAGCGGTGAAATTACATTCTGGCACAGCTTTGTGCAGGGTGCCAGGATGGAGGCAGTGGGAAGAGCGGTGGCAAAATTTGAGGAAAGATATCCCAATGTTAAGATAAATATAGAAACGATGTCATGGCCGGATTTCAAGGTCAGATGGAAAGAAGGAATGGAAAGCGGGGATCTTCCTGATATCAGTACTGCCTGTAATATGTACGAGGTGGAGGAACTGGTAAATGCCGGGATTTTGCAGTCTGCGGACGTGGTGGTGGATGCTATCGGCAGGGATCGGTTTTCCGATAATGTGCTTCTTGAATTGACACATGGGGAGCAGGTTTACGGCATTCCCTACTATTCCCATGCCTATGTGATGTGGTACCGGAAGGATTTACTGGAAGCAAGAGGGATTGCTGTTCCGTCTACATGGGAAGAACTTTATGAGGCGGCATGTGCGGTGACAGATGAGGGGCAGGGAATTTACGGCTGTCCGGTCTCCATGAGCCCGAATGATTTTGTGTCCGCTATCAATCTGCATATGTATGTGCGGTCCGGAGGGGGAAGCCTTTTAAATGAAGATATGACGGCAAATCTGACCAGTGACCTTGCACTTGAGGGCATTCGCTACTGGGTGAAGATGTATGAGAATTGTTCCCCTAAGGAGACGGTAGATGATACGGTGTTGGAACAGGCGGCACTTTTTTATGAGGGGAAGACGGCTTTTGATTTTAATTCCGGTTTTCATATTTCGGGAGTTGCCGGAAGCAGGGAAGATCTGCTGGCCTCCATTTCCTGCGCACCGCTTCCGCGGATGGATCAGGAGGATGATTATTACAGCGCAGTCGTTTCCCATATTCCTCTTGTTCTGTATAAGGATGCCAAAAATGTGGAAATCTGCAATAAATTTCTGGAATTTCTTTTTGAGGAGGAAAACTATATCGACTTTCTGGATTCGGTTCCGGTCGGAATGCTGCCGTCCATTCGCGGAATTTCCAGTACAGAGCAGTATCAGAGCAATGATGTCCGCAAGCAGTTTGCCGAGGAGGAGTCTGTCATTCGGGAGGCAATGTTAAATGGCATGGCGTTGGGCTTTGAGCATGGACCAAATGTACAGTCAGGAATTATAACCAGCAGCGGTGCCATTGAGAGCATGTTTCAGGATATTATACAAAACGGCACGGATGTGGAGACTGCGGCAAGGGAGGCAGAAGACGAGCTGAACAGGCTGTTTGAGGAAGCATTGAAATAAGGAGGATATATGGCGGATATTTGGCGTGAGGAAATCCTTAAGGAACAGGAAAAGAACTTCAAAAAAGGCAGGAAGATCGGGGATGCCGTTGTGCCGGCACTTGTTTTTCTTGTGATGGTATGCAGCACGGTATTTTATTATTCCTATATACAGGAGCAGCTGTTTAAGGAGAGAAGTTCTCACCTTACGGAAATCACGCAGAAAGTGGCGGATCAGGTTGACACTATCACGGAGACGGCGAAAGAAAACGTGAAGATGGTAACCTCATATATGTATAACAGCGATATTACCGATACAGAGGAATTGTCCGCAGTGTTAAAGGAGCTGTCAGAGACAGCACTGGATAAGGATAGTGTTATCATAGCGTTTGATAAAGATGTCAATTACTATACGGCAACGAGAACCGGAAAATGGACAGGGCTGGCCAATCCCGAGGGAAGCTGGGACACGGAAGGCGGCATTATGACACTTCCATATGACACGGTGAATACCTATCTGTGTTGCGTGCAAAGGCTGCCGGAGCCTTATGTGATAGGGGATACGGGGATTACCCTTTCTTTTGTAGCGGTTGCCGTGAATATGGAAAAAGTGCAGGAGATGATTAACATTTCCGGTTTTGGAGAGAACTGCATGACTTATCTGGTCCGGCCGGACAATAAGCGTATCTACCAGCATACTTTTGGAAAACGGTTTATTGAAACCGATGATATTATGGAAACACTTAACGAATGCAGATATATCCGCGGGGGAACAGCCAAGGATTTGCAGGATGCGCTGATTCACCAGTCCGTCCGGTGTATGGAATTTGTTTATCCTGACGGAACGAATTATTTTGTCAGCATGGCGGGGCTTACAAAAAATTCCTTGCTCTTATTTGTCCCGACGAAAGTCCTGAGTACGAATACGGGCAGTTATTTGGTGATAACCATCGGTTATTTTCTGGTGGTTGCGCTGGTTATGGCCGGTTTGTTTGGCTTTATCTTCCGTTCTTCCGTAAAAAGAAATGCCGACAGGCAGATGATCAGCCAGCAGCAGGAGGCAAACCGGAAGCTGGAGGAATATAACGAAATGCTGCGGGAGGCAAAGGATGCGGCAGAGCGCGCAAACAGGGCAAAATCGGAGTTCCTTTCCAATATGTCCCACGATATCCGCACGCCGATGAATGCCATTATCGGTTTTACCGTGATTGCAAATTCGCATATTGGAAACCGGGAAAAAGTGCAGGACTGTTTAAACAAAATTGCCTCCTCAAGTAATCATTTGCTGTCACTGATCAATGATATCCTCGATATGTCCAAAATTGAGAGCGGGAAAATCCAGCTTCAGGAGCAGGAGTGCAGTCTGTCAGTCGTTATGCACAATCTGGTCAATATGGTGAGTTCCCAGATGAATGCAAAGAGTCTGGAGTTTTTCGTGGAAACGAGCAACATCGAGCATGAGGATATCATTGTGGATTCCCTAAGGCTCAACCAGGTTTTGATCAATATTTTAGGCAATGCGGTAAAGTATACAAATGTGGGAGGCAGTGTCACGCTTTTGATCCGGGAGCTTGCCTCGGAGGATCCGACAGTCGGAAATTATGAAATATCGGTTAAGGACACCGGTATCGGCATGAGTGAAGAGTATCTGCCCCATGTATTTGATGTGTTCAGCCGTGAGCACAGTTCTACTGTCAGCAAAATCCAGGGGACAGGGCTGGGGCTTGCGATTACGAAGAACATTGTAGAGATGATGGGCGGTACGATCCGCGTGGAAAGCGAGCTTGGCAAGGGAACGGAATTTGTGATTTCGCTGCCGCTTAAGCTTGCGGATAAAACGATGTTTGAACCGCAGATTGAACAGCTTCTTGGCTATAAGGCGATGGTTGTAGATGATGATTTTGAAGTATGCAGCAGCGTATCAAAAATGTTGGAGAAAATCGGCATGGAACCGGATTGGACACTGTCCGGCAGGGAGGCAGTTTTAAAAGCGGAAAGCGGCATTGAGAGTGGCCGGCCGTATTACGCATATATTATTGACTGGCAGATTCCGGATATCAATGGAATTGATGTGGCACGCAAAATCAGGAAGATTCCCGGAAATGAGGCACCGATCTACATCCTGACTGCGTATGACTATACGGAGGCAGAGGACGAGGCAAGACAGGCGGGCATCACCGGGTTCATACAAAAGCCGCTGTTTTTGTCAACACTGCGGAATATGCTGCTAAAGACGGTAGACGGCGGGGAAGCAGAAACGCCTTCCGAGGAGAAAACATCGCAGCTTGAAGGCATAAGGCTACTTATGGCAGAGGATGTAGAGCTGAATGCAGAGATTATGGTGGAAATTCTGGGCAGCCAGGGCATACAGTTAGACGTGGCGGCAAACGGACAGGAAGCTGTGGATATGTTGAAAAAATCCGAACCCGGATATTATTTCGCCGTCCTTATGGATGTACAGATGCCTGTGATGAATGGATATGAGGCGACAAGAGCGATTCGTGCGCTGGAAGATAAAAAGCTCGCTGCCATTCCTGTCATTGCGATGACGGCAAATGCTTTTGAGGAGGATAAGGCGGAAGCGTTTGCAGCGGGGATGGATGCCCATGTTGCAAAGCCGGTGGAGGTTGCAGCCCTGACCGATACTTTGGCTGGGTTTTTACAATAAACATATAGGAACATTGGAGAGTATAGCATGGCATATGGAAAATCAATAGAATTGTTTCTTGTGAATGGAAGTGCAGACAGCCTGATTACGGCGGAACTGTCGAACTGGAATGGAAAAGCGATCAAAATACCCCGTATAGAAGTAGTTTCCTGCAATCGGGATGATATAACGCAGGCCGGAGTTTATTTTTTGTTTTGCAAAGAGGATGATGGCTCGGATTCTGTGTATATTGGAGAGGCAGAGAATGTGAAAGAAAGATTGGTACAGCATTTACGGGATTACCAATCGGAAAAGGAAAAGTATTACTGGACAACGGCGGTCATCTTTATTGGCAGGGATTTGAATAACATATGGGTACATTCCCCGCTGCTTGCAGCGTAAGAAACTTTTGCAAAAAAGTAAAAAATGGTACAATGTAAGC
>JAMPFS010000067.1 GCA_023664325.1 Clostridium sp. | reverse complement strand
AGAAGGTGGTGGAATATATGCATAAACAGGGAATTGTAGTGGAGGCATGGTATCCGTTTGGCGGCAGGGGATATACAGGGAAACTGTTAAATAATAAGACCATTACAAAGATTGCAAAAGCCCACAAAGTATCTTCTGCACAGGTCATTTTACGCTGGCATTTACAGAGAGGCGTGGTGGCAATACCGGGTTCCAGTAACCCAGCCCACATCAAAGAAAATATTTCGGTATTCGGTTTCAAACTTTCAAAAAAAGAAATGAATCAGATTGCGAAGCTGGACAGGAATGAGAAACACGACTGGTATTAACAGGACAAATGAGCCGGGTGGCACAGGCGCTATCTGGGCGAAAGTGTCCTGCCTGCTGGATTTGTGCGAAATAAGGGAGGAGCCGTACCGCAGCATCATCTGGAGCGGAATGTGGGTAAAATCCATGTACTGCTCCGCATCCAATGAGCTTGCAGACGAGATTGAACAAAAAATAGAGTGTCATCGTGAGGAATTTGACCAATACGCATACGAAACGATAAGGCTGGAATTGAAGTGCGCGAGGAGGTAACGACGATTAAGAAAAAGAAAAAGGTAATCAAGCAAGGCATAAGCTATGCGTATTAAGGATTCAAAATGAGAAATTTAAATAAATAGGAAAGCTGAAATTTAACACGAATGTTATTGTAATCACGAATGTTTTTCTGTATAATTAAAGTGTGGAGAGAGTAAGCTATATCGTATCTTCTGCCACAGATTTTAAGAAACCGGGGTGATAGGGTGCAGGGAGAAATGACACAGGCAGAAACAGAAGAAAATATTGCCAAATATACGATCAAAGATAGCGTATTTTCTGATTTATTTAAGACGAAAAAATATCTATTCCAGTTATATAAGGCACTTCACCCAGAGGATACAGCAGCGACAGAGGACGAATTGACTGACATAACGATAAGGAATGTTCTGACAGACAATCTTTATAATGATTTAGGGTTCAGCCTGGGAGAAAAAATTTTTATCCTTGTCGAAGCGCAGTCCGTTTGGACGTTAAACATTATCATTCGGGCCTTGCTGTATTTGGCGCAGACCTATCATGATTATTTTGAGCGCACAAATCAGAATCTATACAAGAGCAGGAAAGTCAAAATGCCGAGACCCGAATTGTACGTGGTATATGTCGGTAATCAAAAGAATATACCCGATACAATTTCTTTGTCAAAAGAATTTTTTAGTGGTGCTGATGATATTGCCATTGATGTAAAAGTCAAAGTGATTTGTGAGAGTGATACGGACAGTATCATCAATCAGTACATTATATTTTCAAAAGTGTATGATGAACAGAGGACAAAATATGGCAGGACAAAGAAAGCCATTACAGAGACGATCCGTATCTGCAAGGATAGGAACGTGTTACGGGAATATTTGGAAGACCGGGAAAAGGAGGTTGTTTCGATTATGATGAGTTTATATGACGAGGAAGAAGTTATGCGCTCTTATATCAAAAGTGAGCGTTATGAAGCTGAACAGAACAAGGCAAAAAAGACAGCAATTCATTTATTAAAATTGGGGAAAATGTCTTTAGAGGACATAGCGGAAGCTACGGAGTTACCGCTTGATATCATTAAGGAACTGGAAAGCCAGGCAGTGCAGCTGGCATAAAATCTGTTCAAATCAAATGCAAATGACAGCGTAAAGGCGCATGGAGCGAGCCGCAATGCATGTAACCATGCGTTTTTTTGTTGCTCCAAGAAATGTGAGCGGTAATATTCAGACCAGCATATAAATGAAAGACAATATGGAAAATATTGTTGCAAATGGCACATGAACGGGATATCATAGGATGTATTGGTTAAGAGAAATTTTTGTGAAAGAAAATGCTGATAATAAGAGCAGAGGGGTGGTTTTATGCCTGCGGAGAGATTAGAGTTGGAATTGTCACAGCTGATGGGATTATACAAATCCTTTTTTACGATACATGGCAGAAAGAAAAAACAGGCAGTGATGAGCCGGGTGGCACAGGCGCTATCTGATTTTGACATCAAAAAGATGATACAGGTGGATAATCATTTTCGGGAGCAGGGGGATTACTATTTTTGTTATTTGCAGATAAATTGGCGTAATATGCGTGTGGACAGAGAGGAATACCGGTATTTGACAGACCGGGAATATTATTATTTTCTGGTACTTGGTTCTTTTCATCGAAACGGATATTTTCGGCAGAAATGCCTGCAAGCCATGCGGAGCGTGGAGGGTACATTTCCTTATTTTGTCCTCCGCATGAATGACTGGGTGGAGGCTGTCCGGCAGGAGGCTTATCTGGGCGCGCATAAAAGGGCAGAAGCTGCGCATCCGGCGGAGCTGCTTGATTCCCTTCCGGCTGTTTTCAAAGTGAAAAATTCCATACGTAGAAATCATCAGCATTTGCAGGACATTGATGAGGTGGTAACAAAACGGTTGGAAGCATATATACCGGAAATGAATCTGAACGAAATCAAAGCCTATTCCCTTCCGGTCAGAAATGAATTTTATCGTTTTATATGCCGGCACGAGGTTTTTGGCCAGACGAAAATGGAAACCGTGCTGCGCAATGAAAAGTCCACATTTGCCAAAAGAATACTGATACGTGCGATTATTGGGAGATTTGGATTACAGGAGGCAGATTATAACCGGTATATAAAGGATAAAAGCAGTGTAGTCAGGCGGCATGCACTGGAAAGCTGGTATGCAGCCAAAGGGGACGTCTGGAACGGAGTGGAGTGCCTGTTGATGGACGAGTGTAAAGCAGTCAGGGAGCAGGCACGTTTTATGATAGAGAAGCATACGAAGATATCGATCGTTGATTTCTATTTAACGGAATTAGAAAAAAGGGAATCCTATATAGCAGTTTTGGGTATTGGGGAAAATGGAGAGAAAGAACATGCGCAGTATATCATGCCATATTTACAATCCGGGCAGCCGAGAGTGGTAAAGGCGGCACTGCTTTCTTTAACGAATTTATTAAAGGAGGAGGGTGCGGCATTATATGCCCGATATCTTCAGGCGGACGAGCCAGCCCTGATCAAAATAGCGTTTATGGGCAGCAGGAAATGGGGCGTTCATCATGGTGCAGACTTTCTAAAGCAGCTCTTTTTGCAAAGTGATAACCCAAATGTAAAACGGTATGCACTTCTGCTTTTGGTGAGGGAACCCGGCTGGGCGAAAGTGTCCTGCCTGCTGGATTTGTGCGAAATAAAGGAGGAGCCGTACCGCAGCATCATCTGGAGCGGAATGTGGGTAAAATCCATGTACTGTTCTGCATCTAATGAACTGGCAGACGAGATTGAACAAAAGATAGAGTGTCATCGTGAGGAATTTGACCAATACGCATATGAAACGATAAAGCTGGAATTGAAGTGTGCGAGGAGGTGATTTTCATTGTCGAATGGGAAAAGATATTTTAAACGGAGGTGTTATTGATATTGACAAAATATTTATCAGTTGATATACTATCAATTGATAGTAAAGGTGATTTTGGAGGTGACTGCAATTAAATTAAGCGTTCAATCAAAAGAAAAAGAAATAACGGAATTTTTAAGTGAATTAAAGAATATTTTACATAGCAAAGCATTTAATATAGATAATGATTTAATAATCATTAAATCCAAAAAGAAAAATGGAAAAGAACAATATTCAACGCCATATACTTTATTAGACTTAAATTATGATTCCAGTGATGTTGCAGAATGCTTAAAGGAGTTGACAATTAGCGAATATTCTGAAACTTTAGTCGATAAAGATGATTTGAATCCTCCGTTGCTATTTGTTTTTGGAAAAGAAATTTTGGGCAGGCAGATTTACATTAAATTGAAGATAAAAGGTAATCAAACAAGGCATGTGTTATGTGTATCGTTCCATTATGCGGAAGAAAGAATGCGATTTCCTTATGCATAGCGGAATATGAAGAGGAGAAAGAAAAATGGAGAAAGTCGGATTAATCAGAAAAGTTCACATGGAGTGTCCAATCTGTGATAAAGTTCATGAGATTGAGGAGAGGAAGCGGAAAACTGCCGTAGTCATCAAAGGTGAAGAAGTGGTGTATGAGGAGCGGTTTTATTGTTGTGCAAATGCAAACGAAGAGGAGAATGAATTTGAAACCGGTAATATGATGAATGAAAATCTTTTAAGTGCCCGCAACGAATACCGCAAAAAAATGGGCTTGCTTACATCAAATGAGATTGTGGAGATTCGTGAAAATTATGGATTATCGCAAGTCGATTTGGCGAGATTACTGGGCTGGGGTGAGGCTACCGTTTCAAGATATGAAAGCAAGGCAATTCAAGATGAAGCATATGACACAATGCTTCGTCTGGTGAAGGATAATCCGTTGACGGCATTAGAATTTTTAAAGAAAAACAGTAATAAATTTTCAACTGCCAAAAGAATCAGCATAAGGGAGCATATCGTTGAAAAATTAGATTCCTATGGCAAAGAGTTTCTTACACGGCAGACATTTGAGAGTGAATATGCCAGTTTTGATGAGCCGTCCGATTTTAATGGATATACTATGCTTGACATAGATAAAATAGAGGCGGCAGTATCTTATTTGGCAGAATATATGTCTAATTTATATAAGGTAAAATTGATGAAGTCATTGTGGTACATGGATGCATTGTCTTATAAACAGACCGGCAAGGCAATAACCGGTTTAGTGTATAGGCATGATACAATGGGAGCTCTTCCGATTGGACATTATAGTTTGATGAATCTGGAAAATTTGAATATCAAAGAAGAGATCAGCTACAATTATGATTCTATGCTTCATATATATCCCAGTGAGCATATGGACTATTCCATTCTTAGCAGGGAAGAAAAGACCGTTCTTGATACGGTAATCAGAAAATTTAAGCATGATAAGGCTGCCGAGATTGTAAATTATATGCACGAGGAGAAAGCCTATACGCAGACTTCAAATGGCGATATCATTCCATTTAGCCTTGCTAAAGAAATCAGGCATCTGGGTTAATATAGCTATGCGTTCACTATTGCTTCCCCTCGCTTTCTGACAATAACCTAATCACGGTCTCCCTGCTCACATTGTTTTTTTCACAATAGGTGAGTAAATCGGATACCGTTTCTTTCACATATTCCATCGGATTTCCCTCGATTCCAATCAGGATATCCATTTTTTTCCGGTACGTTTCGGGTAATTCGTGGATTATCTTTTCCAATGGTTCCTGTTCGTGAAAAAACAGCGCCTCTTTTGCGCCAGACATATATAAGGCATCTTCGTAAGCCTTTTTGTCAATTTCCGTACTATTTTCCGGCAGGACGATTCCGATTACCGGCTTTTTCCAGCTTTTCTTATTGCCGTTGGCTTTTTTAATGAGATATTTCAGGAGTGCCACAGCAGGCGTAAAGTCGGTTATTTTGCCCTGTTTAAAAGGGGAGAGCACGGTTAGGGATTCTGATTCCGTGGCAGGGACAGCCAAAGCGGATTCGCAGTCATTTCCATAGGCAATCACTTTACTTCCGGAAATAGCAATCAGGGATTTTTCACGCAGGGTAATTCCTTTATCTTTTACATAGATTACAATTTCAGCCGGAACATTTTTTGTCATTTGAAAGTGCCTCCTTGTCGGGTGATTTTAGGGGCGAAACGTACTTTTATTTGCTAAAAAAATAATACTATTTATTGTTGACAAAATCAAGAAGAAAGAGTATATTGAAATCGAGTTAGCGGCTACTAACATAAAGCAGCCGCATTTATTAAAATCGTGAATTAGTTATAGCTAACAAAAGTTAGCAATAGGAGGTTCATATGCTGGTTGAATTTAAAGATGTGGTGAAAACTTACGGAACAGGCGAGGGAATGCAAAGAGCGGCAGACCATATCAGCTTTTCCGTTGATGAAGGTGAATTTGCGGTGATTTTAGGGCAGTCCGGTGCAGGAAAGTCCACGGTACTGAACATGCTTGGCGGCATGGACGTGCCGACAGAGGGAAAAGTGGTGGTGGCAGACCGTGAGGTGTCGGCAATGAACGATAAGGAACTTGGCTGCTACCGTGCAGATGTCATCGGCTTTGTCTTTCAGTTCTACAATCTCATTCCCAGTCTCACTGCCTATGAAAATATTGCGCTGATTAAAAGCATTGTCAAGGATGCGAGGGATGCCGATGAGCTTTTGGAGCTGGTAGGGCTTTCCCATTGCCGGGATAAATTTCCGTCGCAGATGAGCGGTGGCGAACAGCAGAGGGTGTCGATTGCCAGAGCGCTTGCCAAAAACCCGCGGATCCTTTTGGGCGATGAGCCGACCGGTGCGCTGGATTCGGAAACGGGAGTCGTTGTATTGGAGCTTTTGCAGAAGCTTTGCCGGGAGAACGGCAAAACTGTGATTTTAGTAACACACAATTCGGATATTGCCAAATGCGCGGATAAAATCATACGCATGAAGAACGGAAAAATCCGGGAAGTCCGTATCAATGAAAATCCGGTTTCGGTCAGGGAGGTGGAGTGGTAATGTTGTTTAAGAAAATGCTGCGCGAAACAAAAAAAGACTGGGTGCAGGCTGTCTCCGTATTCCTGCTTTCGCTTCTTGCCGTGGCAATGTTTTGTACATTCGAGGGGCATGTGTTTGCACAGGATAAAGCGCGTTCTGCCTTCCATGAACAATGCAGGCTTTCCGACCTTTGGGTGTACGGTGAGGGATTTGACGAAGACCACTTAGAGGCCGTGCGCAGCCTGGATTTTGTGGAGGAGGCACAGTTGCGCATGTCTGCAACAGGGTCCGCTCCGGATTGTGACGGCGCACAGGTGGATATGTTTTTCGAGCGGGAAAACCTTGTCAATATGCCGTACCTCATAGAAGGGGAAGAATTTGACCCACAGGATACCGAGGGAGTCTGGCTGACAAATGCCTTTGCAAAGCTGAGAAATATTAACGTAGGAGATGACTTCACGATTGAATATAATGGCATTACCTTTACCCGCGAGGTAAAGGGGCTGATTGAAAGCACGGAATACGAGTACCGCCAGGCGGACGGTGATGCAGATATGTATCTTGAAAATATCGCCTTTGTCTATATGTCCTACGATGCCTTCCCGATTCGGGAATATGTCACCCATTTGATTGAGCAGGAGAAGATTACCGCTGAGGATATTGCCGAAAATACGGATGCGCTGGACAAACAGTTGGAACTGCTGCGCCAGAACGGTATGGATATTGCGGATATCACGAAGGAAACGCTGCTTGAATTTGCCGATAAAATGGACGATGAAAAGCTGGCAAAAATGATGCCGTATACGCAGATGATTGTCAAAACCACGGACGGCTCGGCGCTTTTACGGGAGGAAGAAATTGGAAATGCGCTTAACCATGAATATGCCGTTATCGTTGATAAATCTTCGGTTGCCGGAATTGCGAGGCTGGACAGCGAGCTTTCCCAGCACGAATCCTTTTCTTATGTATTTGTCGTTATCTTTCTGGGGATTGCAGTGCTTGTCATTTCCACTTCGGTAAGCCGTATGGTGGAGCGGCAGCGCACGCAAATCGGAACGTTTAACGCTTTGGGAATGAAAAAACATAAAGTATTTTTCCACTATATCAGCAGCAGTTTTTTCTTTTCCTTTTTAGGAGTGGCAGCAGGCGCATTAATCGGCAGCTTCCTGTTAAGTCCCATAATGGTCGATATGTTTTCACAATGGTACATTGTGCCGGGCTTGGAAGCAGGGTTTGATTTCCGCTGTATCCTGATTGGGGCGGCGGTTGTTATCGTGTGCGTGCTGTCCTCTTATTTAAGCTGCCGCAAGATACTCCGCATCAAACCGGCAGAGGCGTTAAGGCCTGCCCCTCCCAAAAACGGCAAGCATTGTATCTTTGAAAAACTTCCATTCTGGAAACGTCTGGGATTTATTTCGCAATATAATCTGCGGGATATTTCCAGGGCAAAGCTGCGTGCGGCAATGTGCGTGTTCGGCACGGCGGTCGGAATGATGCTTATGCTTTATGGCGTAGGCTGCAGTGTCCTGGTCGATGATATGGTGGATATGATCTTTAAAGTCCAGTCCGCCGAATGGCAGGTTAAATTTTCCGAGGATGCCGTCATCTCTGAACTTGATTCCTATGCCGATACCCTTTCCGGCGAGCTGGTCATGGTCAGTCAGATTGAGGTGGCAAAGGCAGAAAATGCCGCTTCAGCAAACCGGCAGAAGGAGACACTGACTGTTTTGGAAGGAAAACAACTTTACAATATCCTCGATGAGAACCAGAATGTTCTGTCGTTAGAGGCCGGCAGTATCGGTGTCAGCCGGAAACTGGCAAAGGATATGGACATTCAGGCGGGTGATGAAATTTACTGGCATCTGTATACGGAAAACGACTGGCACAAATCAAAGGTCGGTCTGATTTACCAGAGCAACGAGACACAGGGCATTACACTTTTGCGGGAGGATTACGAAAAGACCGGAGAGGATTATACACCCACATGGCTGTTCAGTGATTCATATCCGGACGAACTTGCGGACAAAAGCTATGCCGTGTCGGTAAACAGCCGACAGGAAACCGAGGATGCCTACCGGAACAGCATGGAGGTCATCAGCATACTGGTCTGGACAATGCTCATCTTTTCGGTTATCCTGATCATTGTGGTGCTTTATAATTCCGGCAACCTTTCGTTTAACGAGCGAATCCGGGAATTTGCAACCCTTAAGGTGATGGGCATGCAGTCGGGAAGAATCCGGCATATTTTGAGCGTGCAGAATCTATGGCTGTCTTTGATTGGCATTTTGCTTGGCACGCCTTTAGGCAAAATGAGCCTGAATGCCATGATGAACAGCAATGGGGATAATTTTGATTATAACCTGACACTCAAACTGTGGTGCTATTTGGTATCTGCGATACTCGTACTCGCTGTTTCCGTATTAATCAGCTTCTTTTTCTCGAAGCGGATTCGGAATATTGATATGGTCGATGTGCTGAAAGGTGTGGAGTAGGAAAGGAGAAAGGCACAGAACAGGCGGTTGGACGAAGAAAACAGGAGGTATTATATGGTTTTAACAGAAAGCAAATATGCAGTATCTTATCAGCAGGAAATGCAAAAAGTTTTTTCTGAGCCGGAGTTTCATGCACTCTGGGAAAATGCAGAGGCGGTTTTCCGGCAGCTTCTTGCGGAAAACCCCAACCAGCCGGAAGCAGTGGCAAGGCATACACATGTCAGCATTTTCCCCGCGATCGCAGTCTATAAAACAATTGCAGCGAAAGATCCGGATAAAGCGATAACGGTTTTGGAAAACGGCGCAGCCGCCATCTCTAGGGAAGCCGGTGCAAAATATGCCAAAATGTTAAAAATTCCGGGAATGAAAAGTCTTTTTTTAAAGATTTTTTCTAAAGGGGTAAAGAAAGGTTTTGGCCCGGAAGCTGGATTTTCCCATGAGTTTACCGTCAATTCCAACCGGACACTGGCATTTAATGTAACGGATTGTCCTTATTGCCATTACTGTGAAAAATATGGATGCGGTGAGATTGTTTACATATTTTGCAAAAATGATGAATATGCATATGGAAATTTGCCGCATATTCATTTTATCCGGACACAAACGCTGGGAACTGGCGGTGGATGCTGTGATTTTCGGTTTGAGCGTTAGCCGGGATTTTACCGGATCAGCATCCCGATTCCGGCACAAACCAGGCTTAGCAGTGCGCATAAAATCGGCCCCTTTACCCAATGATCAAAAATCCCGAATTTTTTCATCCAGGGACCGGTTTTCCACATTTCATGATCCTCTGTACCTGGCACCATAAGACGGTCTGTGTATTTGGCGCGCAGCAGCCAGTCTAAGAGGAAGAAATCCCCGAAATTCCAAGCGAGGTTTTCGATGTATGCGGTAAAGAACAGATTCCAGAATCCGTTCACACCGGCTTCGTAGGCGCTGATAATCATATATGCCAGTAAAATCGGATATAAAATAAATTCCATGAGCCGGAGCGGTTTTAGCTGCGCCTTGCTAAGTTTTTCCAGCGGTGTATTGATTCCCTCCGGCAGCATGACAGAAAAGCCGACAGGCTCCAGCAGCCAGACGAAAGCAGCCACTCCGTTAAATGCGATACATATGATAATGCTGTCCAATATAGTTCTTAACCAGTTCATAAAAGTTCTCCTTTTCCCGTTATGTAAATTTCCAGCACCCGCAGCATAATTTTGATGGTGCGATCAAGGGATGCCTCCACCAAAGTGTCCCGGTGTTCGCGCATGGCATAGATGGATTTTATTAAATTTACCATTGTGCCGCAGTCAATATTTTCCCGCGCATCCACAATCAGGGAAAGCCATGTCTGCGCCAGTTCTGCCTGCTTTACCGGATTAAATAAATCGGCATCCGCCATATGTGTTTTCAGCCATAGAAAGTCATCCACCGTCAGCCCGTTCATCAGGTCATATTCCGAGTACAGATATTCCCCGAAAAATTCGAGAAACTCATGTGCGGACATCTGGCTGCGCCCTGCCAGTTTTTGATGAAGCATTTCCGTTGTTTTCCCATCCGCCCATTCGCAGAGTGCCAGAATAAATGCCTCTTTCGATTCATAAAAGCTATAGAAACTGCCCTTGGCGATTTTGCAGGCAGAAGTCAGTTTGGAAATCGTTGTGCGCTGCACACCCAATGTCCGAAAGAGCTTTATTCCTTCATGGAAAAGCTGTTCCCGTATTTCTTCCTGTTGTTGTCTGGTAAATGATGCCGGCATATGACCTCCTTTTTAATGACCGTTTTTACAAATTCGGTCATTGATATGTTACACCAGATGATTCTGTTTGTCAAGGGGTGGAAATCTTTCTGTGGTTGGCTGTATTACACATCGAAATGTTTCGTAATTTTGAAATCTTTGGCAAGTGCCGATTAGGATATGCTTGCCGTTATTCCAAAGTTGGAATATAATATATATTAGATTTAAGCTGTGAATGGTAGGTATGAAATACTTAACGGTAAAAGAAAAAGTGGGTATTTCTGGCAGAAGGGTAAATTTATTGTGTACTGAGGGAGATCAACTATGAAAGGTCATATCATTTTAAGCGAGTGGTTTGATTAATGTTGCTTTTGATGAATAATCCGCTCATTTCAGATGAGCGAATTATGAGCGAATTAATGAGCGGAAAACGAAAGAACCGGTATAATTTGACTATGTAAAAGAGAGGGTGTATGTGGCATGACAAAACAAGAAGTTATGAATGAAATGTATGATACATGTAAAAATATGACTGCGGATGATTTTTTTAAACTTACAAAAGAGGCAAATAGCGATGAGGAAAAATCTTTTTATGTCACAATATCAGATTTTTTTCTACAGTTACAGCAAAAAGAAGTGATTGAGCAGGAGAAATATTAATGAAAAGTGTCCTTAAGGAGCGGTTATTCCGCTCCCTTTTCTGTTATCGATTTTTATAAAGCTGCCCAAAGCAAAGACCCTATTTCCCATCCAGCCAGTCCAGTCAGGACTTACTTTTTATTTCTTCTAAAATACGGGCAATCTCTTCCTCCGGTAAATTGACCTTTTGGGCAATTTCGGTAACGGATAATCCCATATTGTTGTATGCTTTTACTTCACCTCTTGCTTCTGCCCTGTCTAATACTTCACACATAGATTTTATGCCTCCTTTCGATTCAACCAAAGCATTTACATATCGATTATCTTTTGTCAATACAGACATTAATTTCAGTAATTCATCTACATGACGAATGGTTTCTTTTGATGGTATATAATCTTTATTTTTCTGCATCTGTGTAAAATATTCAGCGACAAAACGAAAGTCACTTTTAAACATTTTTACCTTTTCTTCAGATAAATAAGAGATTTCAAATACATTGATTTTGTAATCATTTCTCTCCCATCAAACAGCAGCACATTTACAATATCTGCAAATACATCATTGTAGTCTTCCAGTATCTTTTCCGTTATGTCTTTTTGTCCCATAGTATCAGATTTCTTTTATCTCCGTTATATCGCCTGTAAATCAAATGCAACCTGCTTGCTCAGCGTAGTACGCATACTGGACAGCAGGGAACTTATCGTGTCGTCTCTTCTAAGCAATTATAGCACACTTTCAAACAGAAAATCAATTTTCTGTTTTCCATTCCTTGAAATAGCCAGTCAAATAAAGTATGATATAAAATATTATTTTAAATTGGAGGCGTGATTATGGCGTTTGATTTTAAGAAAGAATACAAAGAATTTTATATGCCCAAGAATACCCCTGGCATTGTAGAAGTACCTGCCATGAATTATATCGCAGTTCGGGGAACTGGCAATCCTAATGAGGAAAATGGAGATTACCAAAATACGATAGGTTTATTATATGGCGTAGCATATACGATCAAAATGAGCTACAAGGGAACTTATAAAATAAAAGGTTTTTTTGAATATGTTGTACCGCCGTTGGAGGGATTTTGGTGGCAGGATGGCATAAAAGGTACTATTGATTATAATGATAAAGGTACTATGCACTTTATATCCATCATCAGATTGCCAGACTTTGTGACAAAAGAAGATTTTGATTGGGCGATTGAAGAAGCGACGAAAAAGAAAAAGCAGGATTTTTCAAGAGTTGAATTTCTCACTTATGAGGAGGGTACCTGTGTTCAATGCATGCACATAGGTTCTTATGATGATGAACCTGCAACGGTTGAACGAATGCACAAATTTGCAAATGAAAATGGATATGAATTAGATATTACGGACACAAGATTGCATCACGAAATATATTTAAGTGACCCAAGAAAATGTGATATAAGTAAATTAAAGACCGTGATCCGACACCCAATTAAGAAAATTCAATAGGGCTTTGTAAATGGAGAAGTATATGGTAAAGTTTTTTCATTTGTTTAAGAATTATTATTTGGGAATTTCTTTTGCGGGGATTATTGCATTTGCTATTCAGGAAATTCCGTATATGATTATGCCGCTAATAAAGCCGAAATCGAATCCTATCATGAATATGCCAAATGAAATTCCCTGGATAGAAAAAACACAAAGTATATTCGGTGTGTTGTCTATGATTCTGTTAATGTTGATCGTCAGGGATAACAATAAATTCTTTTCAATAGTTACATACAAAGAGAAAATTTTTTTACAATAACCGTTTTATTGATACTGATAAATTTTATCGGTTGGGCTTTTTACTACCTTGGGTTTCAATATGGCTGGTTGATCGTAATAAGCCAGTTTGCGGTTGTCCCGTTGTACTACCTGTTTTTCGGATTATGGAAAAGCAATTATTTATTAGTCGGGACTGCTTCGGTATTTTTTATCATTCATACCATTAACGGTTATTTGAATTTCGTTATAAAAAGGTGATTTACAATACACATTTATAGGAGGACAGTATGGATATATTAGATACAATCAGAAGCAGAACAAGTTATCGTGGAAAATATAAAAACACTCCCGTTCCAAAAACTGATTTAGTAAAAATACTCGAAGCAGGAACGTATGCACCGTCTGGGTGTAATAAGCAAACGACTTCATTTATAGCAGTCGATGATATAAAACTGTTAAATGAAATAAAATCTTTGA
>JAMPFS010000066.1 GCA_023664325.1 Clostridium sp. | reverse complement strand
GGTACTTTGGGAAGATATATCCATTGTGAAATTGCATTTTGCGGAAACTCAAAACATAGAGGAGATTGCACCTTGGAAAATGGGAAAATCCGATTCGGTGAATGATGTCGAATTGGATAATTTATTTAAGATGATTCGTTTGGGTTCTGCAGAAGAGGTGATAGAGGCAGTTGATAAATATTTGAATCATACTATTTTCCCCGACAAGGCTCTACAGCAATATCATATTGATATTATGGAATTGATGACGCTGATATATAGGTTTTTAATGAATAATGATATTGAAATATCAGATTTCTCGGAAGATATCAAAGAGTTGTATTGCAGCATTCTTGAATTAGAGCCAGAAGCGCTGCAAAAATGGCTGCTTGACAGATGCCTTTTTGTTCGCGAGAAACTGATCGGTACACGAAATAAATCAACCAAATCCTTTGTGTCCAGAGCAATAGAATATGTTCAAGACCATTATATGGAGGAAGAACTTTCATTGGATCACATATGTGAAGTTTTGGGTGTGTCAAATTCCTATTTTTCTACGATCTTCAAAAAAGAGACGGGAAGTTCTTTTATCAGTTATCTTACAGATTATCGAATGGAACAGGCAGCGAGCATGCTGATTGCGACAAATGAAAAAAGCTATATGATTGCAAATAGTGTCGGTTATGCGGATCCGAATTATTTTAGTTATGTATTTAAGAGAAAGTTTGGAGTATCTCCTTCCAAATATAGAGGGGAGCATGTTGAAAGTGGGAAATGACAATTTGGATTATCTAAAGAAACAAAAGCCGCAAGGGATGCAGTCAGTGATTATGCTGGTGTTTTCTGTAATGTCTATTTCAATCATGCTGATTTTGGGAATTGTACTGTATATCCGTTTTTCGGCATTATACCAGCAGGAACTGGTGCAGAATACAGAGAAATTGATGGAACAGACCTGTGAAAATCTGGAGGATTATCTGGTCAGTATGCGGCAGATATCAGATACGATTTATTATAGTGTAATAAAGAATAATGATTTCTCAGCCCCGGATAATGATATTCGGCGGGAAATGAATCTTTTATATGAATCAAACAAAGATAATCTGCGGAGTATCGCAATATATAACAATTATGGCAGCCTGCTGGAGGCGGAGCCGGTAGCATTGCAAAAAGAGGATCCGAATGTTACAAAACAGGGCTGGTATCAGCAGGCAATGGATAAGATGGAAAATATGCATTTCTCAACGCCACACATTCAGAATTTGTTTGATGACGGAACCTTTCATTATTACTGGGTAATTTCCTTAAGCCGTGTTGTTGAACTGACGGATAACAATCTTCCTGTATTGGGTGTTTTGTTGGTTGATATGGATTATAGTGGCATTTCCCGGATAATGGAACAGATTAATACATCAAATAGCGGACAATATTATTATTTATGCGACGGTGATGGCAGGATTATTTATCATATGCGGCAAATTCAGATTAGTAATGGAATTTTCAATGAGAATAATAAAGCGGTTGCAAAATATAAGGATGGTATCTATGACGAGACATTTGAGGGAGAACATCGAAAAGTAATTGTTCATACTGTCGGTTATACAGGATGGAAACTGGTGGGGGTGATTCCGGATGCAACCTTTACTCATGATATGCTGACAACCCGCTATTTTATCATTATGCTTATATTTTTAATGGGAATGCTGCTTACGGTGATTAACCGTGTTGTTTCTGTCAGGATTTCTCAACCTATTTTAAAGCTGGATGAGTCAGTTCGGGAATATGAAGCAGGAGAAAAGCCGGATATTTATATTGGCGGTTCTCAGGAAATCAGGCATTTGGGCTGTTCGATACAACGTTCGTATGAACAGATAGATACGCTTATGCATGAGATTGTCATAGAGCAGAACGAGAGAAGAAAAAGTGAACTGGATGCACTGCAAAGTCAGATTAATCCGCATTTTCTGTATAATGCATTGGATTCAATTACCTGGATGATTGAAGGAGAACGGAATGACGATGCGGTATTTATGATATCAGAACTGGCAAAGCTCTTTCGAATCAGTCTTTCCAAAGGACATACGATAATCAGTGTGCAGGACGAGCTGCAGCATGCGAAAAGTTATATGAATATACAAAAGATTCGTTATAAAAATTCATTTTCCGTTGATTTTGACATAGACGAGGAGATTCATCCATATTGTATTGTAAAACTGGTTTTACAGCCAATACTTGAGAATGCGATTAATTATGGAGTCAATAGCATGGATGATTGTGGGGAAATCAAAGTGACCGGAACACTGAAGGAAGGGAATATTATTCTCTCTGTGGCGGATAATGGTATGGGAATGGCTGAGGAGGAAGTAAAGTCATTGCTGACAGATAGCAATCGGGTTCACAAACACGGCTCGGGAGTCGGGCTGGTGAATGTGAATAACCGCATTCAGATTCTTTTTGGCAAAAAGTATGGCATTCATGTTGAAAGTGAGTTGGACGAGGGAACAATTGTTTCAATTTGTATTCCGGCGATTGCCTATAATGAAGATAACAGACAGATTTTTGAAAAGGGATATCTGTTTAGCAGGGAAGAAATGTTTGACAGAAAGAAGAAGGAAACAGTGTGATGAAGAATGGCAAAAAATTATTTATTATTATGGAGATGATGTTAACTGTTATCGTTGTAATACTGGCAGTTTTCATGTTCAAGGAACAGAACGGCAAAAAGTTAAAAAAAGTTGCTGTGATTATTCAAAATTCAGATGACAATCAATGGTCTGCATTCCGGTATGGACTGAAAATGGCAGCACAGGACTGTGGAGTTGAACTATTTATTGTCAGCATTGGAGAGGTATTGACCGTTGAAGAGGAAATCAATGTGATACAGGAAGAAATTGAAAACGGAGCAGATGCAGTTATTGTACAACCTGTCGCTGACACGGGCATAGGGAAAATGTTAAAAAAGATCGAAAATAAGGTGCCTGTCATGCTTGTAGAAAGTGCGGTATTGGAAGAATGGGAATTAGCCGTTGTTCCGGTCACGGAACCAGACAATTATGCGATGGGTAAGAAATTGGCAGAGGAATTGTTGAAAGACTACAATGAAAATATAAAAGAAAAGACTGTGGGGATTGTTGTTGGAAACGAAGATTCAGAGGCTTCTGTAAACCGGAGAAGGGGAGTTGAAGAGGTTCTACAGAAGTCAGAGGTCAAAATCAACTGGATTCTTACCGGGTTTTCTGCAGAGAACAGGAAGGAGTTATTGCAAAGACAGCCCAAAGTAGATATTGTAGTTGCTCTTGATAATGACAGTTTGGTTACAGCTGGTGAGTGTTCGGCTGCCAATGACTTGCATGGTGCTTTAGTATATGGGATAGGAAATTCGACTGGAGCTATTTATTATCTGGATACAGGCATTGCTGAATGTTTAATTGTGCCGGATGAATTTAATGTGGGTTATCAAAGCGTGACAGAAGTTGCGGAGTGCTTTAGGCATTATTTGTACCAGATGAAAGACCAAACGGTTTCCCATACGGTCATTCGTCGGGAAGACCTGTTTTCTCCCCAAAATCAGGAAATTATTTTTACAATGAGCCAGTAAGCTTTTTCATCAATCAATAGAAAGTGGGAAGTTTGATATGAAAGTGAAACAAATCTGGATAGAGTGTGTGATTTGCTGTATTAGTATATTGCTTTTGTGTGCATGTGGAGAACGGGAAATCACAGCAGGAAATAAAATTTATGTCGGAGTGGTGTATTATGACCAGAGCGATACTTTTTTAGGCCAGTTACTGGATTGCCTTAAGGAACAATTTGATGAGCTGGAAAGTACTGACTTTGAGGTTAGAATGGCAATTCGGGAAGCAGCCGGTTCACAGAGGAAACAGAATGAACAGGTGAAGGAATTGATTTATGCAGGCTGTGATGTGCTTTGTGTCAATCTGGTAGACAGAACGGACCCTTCTGACATTATTGATATTGCCCGAGAAAATGGTGTGCCAATCATTTTTTTTAACAGAGAGCCGGTTGCGGAGGATATCATGCGGTGGGATAAATTGTATTATGTTGGTGCAGATGCAAAACAATCCGGCATACTTCAGGGGGAAATGGTGGTTGATGCCATACAAGAAGACAGCCGGCTAGACCGTAACAAAGATGGTAAGATTCAATATGTGGTATTAGAGGGAGAGCCTAGTCATCAGGATGCGATTATGCGGACAGAAAATGCAGTAGACACGTTAAAAAATAATGGTATTCAGCTTGAAAAATTAGGATACGGAATTGCAAACTGGAATCGTGCACAGGCACAAAACCGAATGATGCAGATGATTGGAGAACATCAGAATGCGATTGAACTTGTTTTGGCAAATAATGATGATATGGCACTTGGGGCCATTGATGCATATAAGCAGTTAAATTATACCGAAACAGATTTGCCGGTGTTTTTTGGAATTGACGGAACGGATGTCGGATTGAATGCGGTAGTGGACTTGGAACTGTCAGGAACAGTATATAATGATAAGGAAAGTCAGGCGGCTGCAATAGCGAGATTAGCGATTGCGGTTGTTTCACAGGAGGGTTTGGACGAACTTGATTTAAAAAATGATAAATATATTTATTTACCATATGCTAAGGTTACGGCTGATAATGTTGGTGATTTTTTGATGAAGAAATAATAAAACCTTGACATCCCATAAAAAAGAGAATATACTATGCTTGATTTACGAACGAAGGCGTTCTGCTGTAAGCAGGGCGCCTTTTAACATTTTATAAGGAACGGAAGTTTCTGGTATTCGGAAGGAGGAAACGCCATGCAGCAATTGGAATTACTAAGGCACACGGACAAGATTAATGAGCTGTTGGCACGCTATGGAGTGAAATTTGGTATCTATAAAAATAACGTTTTCAAAGAGCAGTTATTTCCCTTTGACTCCATACCGAGAGTGATTGAGCATGATGAATTCAGTTTCCTGGAAAAAGGACTGAAGCAGCGTGTTATGGCTTTGAATTTATTTTTGAAGGATATTTACAGTGGGAAGCAGATTGTGAAGGACGGGATTGTTCCGGAGGATTTTATTTTTGCTTCCAGCGGCTATATGGCGGAGTGCGAGGGAACGGTTCCGCCAAAAGGAATTTATTCCCATATATCCGGTATTGATTTGGTGAAGGGAAAAGACAATAACTGGTACATATTGGAAGACAATTTACGGGTGCCTTCCGGTGCATCGTATCCGATGATTGCAAGGGATTTATGCAGGAGAAGCTCGCCGGATACGTTTCATGATTACCGGTTAGAGGACAACCGGAATTATGCAGATTTACTGCGGAAAGCGATGGACTATGTGAATCCGGGTGGACATACCGTGATTCTGACACCGGGCAGGTATAATGCAGCCTATTTTGAGCATTCGTATCTGGCGGAAAAGACCGGGGCGCATCTCGCGACCGGCTCGGAACTGGTTGTGGAACAGGATATGCTTTACTATATTTCCTCTAGCGGAACAAGGGAACGAGTGGGGGCTGTGTACCGCAGGATATCCGATGAATATCTGGATCCGATGAACTTTAACCCGGAATCCCTGATTGGCATTCCGCATGTCTACGAAGTATTCCGCAAGGGAAATGTGGCACTCTTAAATGCGCCGGGAAACGGTGTGGCGGACGATAAGGGCATTTATTATTTTGTTCCGAAGATGATTCGGTATTACTTAGGTGAAGAGCCGATTCTTAGCAATGCACCGACCTATCTGCCGTTTTATGAGCAGGATATGAAATATGTCCTGGAGCATTTTGATGATTTGGTCTTAAAAGATGTGGCAGAGGCAGGCGGATATGGTGTTGTATTTGGCAGTTCCATGACAAAGCAGCAGAAGGAGGATTTTATTGCACTGTTAAAGAGGGAACCAAGACGGTTTATTGCGCAGGAGGTCATTGACTTTCAGGATTTGGATATTGTGGATAACGGGGAAATTGTACCGAGAAAGGCAGACCTTCGGGCATTTGTTTTGATGGCAGAGGAGCCGATGGTCTGGAAGAGCGGGCTGACAAGGTTTTCAAGGAATACAGATTCGTTTATTGTGAATTCATCACAGGGAGGAGGGTTTAAAGACACATGGGTATTATATCAGTAGAACAGGCAGACCATTTATTTTGGCTGGGAAGATACACGGAACGTGTGTACACAACGCTTCGTTTCTATTTTCCGAAGTTTGACAGCATGATTGATGAAACAGTTGACAGTTATCAGGCATTTTGTGAATCCATTGACATTCCCAATATTTATACATCAAAGGAAGATTTTCTCAGGCGTTATCCCTTTGATGCGGATAACCCGGATTCCATTATCAGCAATCTTAACCGGGCGTATGATAATGCCATTGTGCTTCGGGAGAGTATCGGTTCGGAAACGCTTTCTTATATCCAGCTTGCCATTTATGACATGAATAAGGCGGCAGTGAGTAAGTCGCCGCTGATAGAACTGCAGTATCTTCTCGACCATATCTTATCGTTCTGGGGAATTGCCGATGATCGGATTGATTCGGAGCAGGTGCGGAACATGATTAAAGCGGGAAAACGGATTGAGCGTATTGATATGTATGCAAGGCTTAAGGTATCGCAGGAAGAACTCGTAAGGGAAGTGTGCCGCATGGTTCCACGGGTGGAGAGAAGCGGATTGATTTATGACAGGGACAGGCTGGAAGAACTGAAAAGGCTTGTGGAAAATCCGGATTTGGATTACTATAAGATTGTATCAAATGTTGAGGCAATCGTCGGAACTGCATAAAAAAGTGCAACTCCGATAATAGTACAGGCAAGTTAGGAGTGGTTTCGTGGCAGTGCTGCATTTTGAGTATAAAATGGAGATAAAATATGAGGAGCATGTCGGCAGATGTTATTTTACAATCAAGTGTATTCCGAGGGAAGATGCGAGACAGCATTTACTGGGAATGGAGCTTTCTGTACTGCCGGAGACAGAGTATTCCTGCGGAGAGGATTCTTTTGGAAACAGGCAGATATATGGCTGTGAGACAGAGCCGCATAATCAATTCATTTTCCGGGCAGCCGGTGATGTGGAAATTCTCCAGACGGATTATGAGGAGGCAGGCTGGGATTCCATGACCGGTGTATTCCGTGTTCCGCATGGCAAATGCATACCCGGTTCCGAGCTTTGTCAATATTATCAGACCTGTGATTTTTCAAAGTACAGCAGCCATTATGAGATATGCATGGCATGGATGCATCGGCTGCATGAGGATTTTTCCTATGTGGCGGGTGCTACGCAGGTTCATACTACGGCGGAGGAGGCGTGGAAACTGGGCAGGGGAGTCTGTCAGGATTATGCGCATATTTATGTTACACTGCTGCGGATGGCAGGGATTCCGGCACGTTATGTGTGCGGGCTGATTGTTGGCGAAGGAGCCAGCCATGCGTGGGTGGAAGCATTTTGTGACGGCAGGTGGGTGGCATTTGACCCGACGAATGACTGTCTGGTATTAGATCATTACATCAAGCTTGGACATGGCAGGGATGCGGCAGATTGTGCGATTAACCGCGGGCTGATGTGGAGTGGCGGAGCACAGTCGCAGACGATAGATGTTCTGGTGGAAAAACGGGAGTAGATATATTAAAGAGAAAGGATTGTATAGTATGATAAAGACAATAGCAGCGGTAGGGCTGCCGGTAGATGAGGTGCTGGAAATCAAAAGGAACCGTATTGTTCCGGAAGCGGTTGGCACATCGATAGAGGATATGAAACGCATCAGCATTGTTACGGGTATCCACGGTGATGAACTGGAAGGGCAGTATGTCTGTTTTGAATTGCAGCGCCGCATAGAGCAGAACAGGGAATGTCTTACCGGCATTGTTGATATTTATCCGGCAATGAATCCGTTAGGGATTGATTCGATTACCAGAGGAATCCCGGCGTTTGATTTGGATATGAACCGCCTGTTTCCGGGAGATATTGACGGCAGCATGACGGAGTATTTAACTGCCCGGATTGTGGAAGATGTGTCTGGCTCTGACTGCGTGCTGGATATTCATGCCAGCAATATTTATCTGACAGAAATACCGCAGATTCGCATTAATGAGTTGCATCAGGAGCTTCTGGTGCCGCTGGCTAAGGCGGCTAACGTTGATTTTATCTGGGTGCATGGAGCCAGTACCGTGTTGGAATCCACCTTTGCCTATAGCTTAAACCGTATCGGCACGCCGGTGCTGGTCGTGGAAATGGGTGTGGGGATGCGGATCACGCAGAGTTATGGCGACCAGATGGTAGATGGAATTTTCCATTTGATGAAAAAACTGGGAATCTGGAACGGGGAAGTAAAGCCGGTCAGAAAGCCGATTATTTCCTGCAACCCGGAAGATGTCAGTTATTTGAATGCCAGTGTTGGCGGTGTGTTTATCCCGACCGTACAGCATGGCGCAAAAATGAAAAAAGGTGAAATGATTGGGCGGATCGTAGACCCGCTATGCGGAAAAGTATTAGATGAAGTGTGCGCACCGGAAGATGGCATGTTGTTTACGATAAGGGATTATCCGGTTGTCGTGGAGGGTTCTCTTATGGGAAGGCTGCTGAAAAAGGAGGTGTGTGGATATGAATAAAAGAATCATTTACGAACTGAAAGGATTATACCGGGATACTTTTCGTGTGACGGGTTATGAATTTGGAACCGGAAATAAATCGGTCTGTATTGTGGGAAGTTCGAGGGGAAATGAGGTACAGCAGATGTATTGCTGCTCACAATTAGTCAAAAAAATGAAACAGTTAGAGGACGAGGGGAGAATTGCCGAAGGGCATAAAATCCTGATTATCCCTTCGATTAATCCGTACTCCATGAATATCCAAAAAAGGTTCTGGCCAACCGATAACACGGATATCAACCGGATGTTTCCCGGATATGATTTAGGGGAGACAACCCAGAGAATTGCAGATGGTGTTTTTAAGGAAATTTCAGAGTATACGTTTGGTATCCAGTTTACTTCTTTTTATATGCCGGGAGATTTTGTTCCGCATGTGCGGCTGATGGACGAGGGATACAGCGATCCGGAAACCGCCAAGCAGTTTGGACTGCCGTATGTGATTGTGCGGAAGGTAAGGCCTTATGATACGGCAACTTTGAACTATAATTGGCAGGTGTGGGATACGCAGGCATTTTCATTGTATACCTCTACCACGGCACGGATTGACCAAAACAGTGCCGGTCAGGCAGTGTTGGCAGTCATGAATTTTTTGTCCCATCAGGGAATGATAAAATACAGTATACCGGAAAGCCTGCCTTCCAAAGTTGTACATGACGAGAATATGATTTTGATAAAAACAGCGAAATCCGGTATATTTGAGCCTATGGTAAAGGCAGGGGAGGAAGTCCGAACCGGGCAGCCGCTGGCGAATATTCTGAATCCGTATGAGGGAGATATTTTGGAAACACTGTATGCTCCTTCAAACCGGGTTGTCTTTTTTATCCATAATGAGCCGTTGACCTATGCCGATACAGCAGTGGTAAAGCTGATTGAGAAATATTGAAACCAGTGGAATTAGGGCATTTGCGGAGTCGAAAGCATGATTGCTGTCACCAATTTTATATGGTATGATATGTTAATACATTAAATTTTGTTGTGGAGGAATGGGACAATGAAAGCGAAATTGGTGGTTTTTCCGGATAAGAGGCAGTCAAAGATTCACAAGGAGATTTACGGGCATTTTTCGGAGCATTTGGGAAGGTGCATCTATGGGGGATTATATGTCGGAGAAAATTCCCCGATTTCCAATGTGAGAGGAATGCGCAAGGATGTTCTGGAAGCCCTGAAAGCAATTTCCATTCCGGTTCTTAGGTGGCCGGGAGGCTGCTTTGCAGATGAATACCACTGGAAGGACGGCGTGGGACCAAAAGAAAGCCGCAAGCGCATGGTAAATACCAACTGGGGAGGCGTGGTAGAGGATAACAGCTTTGGCACACATGAGTTTCTGGATTTGTGTGAGGAGCTTGGCTGTGAGCCGTATATAGCTGGCAATCTGGGGAGCGGTACGGTACAGGAGCTTTCCGAATGGATAGAGTACATGACCTTTGACGGTGAATCCCCAATGGCGAATTGGCGCAGGGAAAATGGACATAAAGAGCCGTGGCGCATAAAGTATCTGGGGATAGGCAATGAGAGCTGGGGCGGCGGTGGCAACATGGAGCCGGAATATTATGCAGCCGAGTACCGGCGTTACCAGAGCTTTTGCAAGAATTTCAGTGGAAATACGCTGTATAAGATTGCTTGCGGGCCAAATGCAGAGGATACGGACTGGACGAAGCGGCTGCTTTCCCATTTAAGTTCCCTGCACACCCAGGCGATCACCCTGCATTATTATACGGTTCCGACCGGAAACTGGGACCAGAAAGGGGCAGCCTGTGTTTATACAGACGAAGAATATTATGAAACGCTGCGAAAGACCGTGGAAATGGAGCAGATTATCACCAGACATTTAGCGGTCATGGAAGAATATGATCCCGCACATGAAATTTCCCTGATTGTGGATGAGTGGGGCTGCTGGTATGATGTGGAGGAAGGCACCAATCCCGGATTCCTGTACCAGCAGAATACGATGCGGGATGCCATGGTGGCAGCGGCAAACCTTCACATATTTAACCGGCACTGTGACCGTGTCCGAATGGCGAATCTGGCGCAGGTCGTCAATGTCCTGCAGGCGGTTATATTGACGGAAGGGGAGCGGATGCTGAAAACGCCGACATATTATGTGTTCTATCTGCTGAAAGGACACCAGGATGCCACCCTGTTGGAGAGCCATTTGGAAAATCAGGAAATTCCGGGCTTTGCGGGGCTTTTGATGTTGAATCATACCGTCTCGGAGGCAGCGGACGGCAGTAAGCTTCTTACCCTGTCTAACCTGTCGCTGACAGAGGCAGCAGAAATAGAACTATCCGGCATGGCAGGGGAAGTGCTTTCTGCGCAAATTCTGACAGGCGAGGCAAGGGATCACAACACCTTTGATGAGGCGGACAGGGTGATGAGCAGGGATTACAGTGACTATGAAAAAACGGCAGACGGGTACAGGATTATGGTGCCTCCGTGCAGCGTTTTGGCTTTTCAGGTGAAGTAAGAGGTTGCGCAAATTTACTTTTTGAGTTTTGCAATCATCTATAAGAGGAAGTATAACAAGGAGCTGGTTGATATGGGGAAAGAAGAAAAGACAAATGCCATGCGCATTCTGGACAGGAGTAAAATAGAATACGAGGTTATACATTATGACTGCGGTGAATTTACAGATGGACTCCATGCCACGGAACTATCCGGCGTGCCTGTAGAAGCTGCCTACAAAACGTTGGTCATGCAGGGGAAAAGCGGTTCCTGTTATGTGTTTGTTGTTCCCGTTTCGGACACCGTGAATCTGAAAAAGGCGGCGAAGGCGGTAGGGGAAAAATCAGTGGAAATGCTGCACACAAAGGATATTACAGGAGTGACCGGGTACATCCGGGGCGGCTGCTCGCCGATTGGCATGAAAAAGCAGTTTCCTACCGTAATCGACGAGTCAGCAAAAGGGCTTGAGAAAATATATGTCAGTGGCGGACGGGTGGGCGTTACGATATGCCTTTCACCGGCAGATTTGCAGCGGGCGGCATCCGCAGAGTATGCGCAGGTTGTATAAGGAGTAATGAAAGTGTGGAGGTAGGATAACAAGAGAGAGCCCGATGATGTAAATTTGCTGATGAGTGAATTTGAATGGGCAGATATAATTGTATCGGTTTCCCCCTCATATTGGGCAGATATTCCAGGTCAATTTAAAGCATTTATTGATAGATGTACACCGTGGTGTAATACCCATGAGCCACATGCAACTATTAGTACTGGGAAAAAAGGTTATACGATAGCATTACGAACTGGTCCTGGTATGGCGGAATGCGAAAAGATAATCGGCAGTATCGAACATTTTTATGGGCATTTGGAAATTGAATGTTCTGGAAAACTTGGGTTATGTTCCGTAGAATTTAAAGAGGCGGTAAAGCATAGAGAAAATGAAATATTGACTTTTTGCGAACAAATATAAATGAAACTTCTGAACGGACGATTTCATTGTGGCACAAACGAAAGGAACCAAAATGCTAATTACCAGATACGAAGACTGTTATAAGGAACAGGTGATCAAACTGATTTTAGAGATTCAAAACAGGGAGGCGGGAATTAACCTGTCGTTAGAAGAGCAGCCGGATTTGCAGGATATAAAGGCTTCCTATATCGCAAACGGCGGTTATTTTTGGACAGCATTGAACGAAAAAGAAGAAGTAATCGGAACAATCGGACTGATGCGGAAAGAAGCCGGGGTGGGAATACTTAAGAAATTTTTTGTCCGCAGGGATTACCGCAGCCAGAAAGTCGGGCTGCAGTTATATTTATCCCTGCTTGATTTCTGTGCGGGACACGATTATAAAATGCTGCTGCTGGATACTCCGGCAGTAGCGGCAGCTTCCCACAAATTTTATGAGCGAAATGGATTTGTGCGGATTACGAAAGAAGAGCTGCCAATCCACTATGAATTTCCTGACCGAAATTCGTACCTCTACTTAAAAAGGCTGTGAAATGTTGCTTTTTTCCTTTAGGGTGTGCCAAAAAGCGGACTCGTTATGATTCTACACATCTGCCCTTGTATAGAATGTCGCTTTCCCTTTTCCATGCCTGTCAACAATCCCTTCCTTCATCAGCTGTGTCAGTGAATTTTCTACGGAAGCCTTAGACAAGGACGGCACAAGTTCCATAATCTCACTCTTCGTAAATTTACCGATTTTTTCACAAATTGCTTTCCTAACCATTTCTATTGCGGGCAGTTTCTCATCCACAAGACTCATTCGGGTCTCAAAATCCCTATAAGCTGCCAGCACGATTCCGAGCATATATTTTATAAATGGCGCTGGATCATTTTCATTCTCGTGCCAGCCGATCCCGCACTGTTCCAATACATCATAATAATTTTCTTTGGTCTTTTCTATTTTGCTCTCCAAGCTGATATATCTCCCCACCACATACCCGCACCGATATAAAAGAAGTGTGGTGAGCAGGCGCGACATTCGGCCATTTCCGTCATTGAATGGGTGGATGCATAGAAAATCATTGATGAAAATCGGGATCAATACCAGCGAATCCACGATACAGGCATCGATTGCCCGATTAAAATTATCACAGATGGAATCAATTGCCCCTGGTGTCTCATAAGACGCCAAAGGAGTAAATCGCACTGTCTGCAATCCATCCGGGTGGTTTTCGGCTATCACATTCTGTGTATTCTTAAACCGCCCCCCTATATCCTTCTGCGAATATTGATATAGATCTCGATGGAGCTGCAAAATATAAGAGGAACGAATCGGAATATATTCATAGCTCTCATGGATTGTATTTAAAACATCCCGATACCCCATGATTTCTTCCTCATCCCTATTCTTTGGCGTGGTCTTTTCCATAACAAGCTGTTGTAATCTGGTGCTTGTCGTAACAATGCCTTCAATCTTATTGGAAGCCTCCGTACTTTGTATTTTTGCTATCTCGACCAGTTTTTCCAGTGCGGCAGGTTTCTG
>JAMPFS010000065.1 GCA_023664325.1 Clostridium sp. | reverse complement strand
ATGGAATCTTAGCTCAGCTGGGAGAGCATCTGCCTTACAAGCAGAGGGTCACAGGTTCGAGCCCTGTAGGTTCCATTTCGTAGTCATTTTCAATTGATTATGATTACAGATGCCGGCGTGGCGGAACTGGCAGACGCACAGGACTTAAAATCCTGCGGGACTTATACTCCCGTACCGGTTCGATTCCGGTCGCCGGCATGGAGTACTAAATATGTGTGTGTAGCTCAGCTGGATAGAGCACTTGGCTACGGACCAAGGTGTCGGGGGTTCGAATCCTCTCACGCACGTAGTGTTAATGTTGCGGAAGTCTTATTTTTCAAGGCTTCCGCGATTTTTTTCTTTTTATAATATGCTTTTATTGTTTGGCACAGTTTTGCCTATATCGCTTTGATATGAAATGCGTTAGAAATATGTGGTATTTTGCCACATAATTACATCCCAGTGGAATAAATCACATAAAAATCAAATGAATAAGGATGAAAAAGTATATACCCTTTAGAATAGTAGATATAATAATTAAATACTACGAATGATAGGAGTCAATATGAATTTATACCACGGAACTATTTTGGAGTATGCAAATAATATAATAAAAAACGGTGTTAAAGTTGATTTTAAAGAAGCAAACCGAGGAACCGATTTTGGTATAGGTTTTTATACCACGAACTTTTATGAATTGGCAAGGAAAACGGCATTGACCAAATCCTTCTATCATAAAGATGACTATTTTAACAATACACCGGTTGTTTTGTGCTTGAAATTTGACCGCACAATGATGAAAGATTATAATGTGAAGACTTTTAATAATTGTAAAGACGAGTGGAAAAAATTTATATGTGCCAACAGATATAGTCAGGTGAGGCTGAATAAACAAGGAATGGATTCCAACTTTGATTTAAAATATGATATGGTAATTGGAGCAGTTGCAGACAGTGTTATGGCAGATATAAGAAAACAGTTGATAAAGGATCAATATGTCTTAAAAGATGGTTTACTTAATTCGATATATCCATTAAAGATTGGAAATACTATTCCTATACAAATATCTTTCCATAGCCAAGAATTAGCGGATTGCATAAGAGTGCTGCATTATGATATAATCTAATCAGGAAGGAGTTGATAGTATGACGATACCGGTAATTAAGGCAGATATTCCAGAACAAAAATTTAATAAGCAGAAATATATTAAAAATATTAAAGAATTAATTATGGAAATGTATGATGTAGACAAAGAAGCTGCTATGGTTGCAATTAATCGTTCAGGATTAATCAACTCATTGGAAGTAAGTCCAGTTTTGACAACGCATATATCAGATGAAGATTGGGCGGAAAAAATATGGAACGGTTACCAACAGCATAAGGGGTAGAATGGCTTTTAGGAGGAGAATGATAAAATGTTAGAACGGACAGTGGGACCATGGGATTACAGAATGTTGCCAAACAAGATGCTGGAACTTGTTAAAAATGTCGGCAATATGGAGCAGGAAAGTACTGGTTATTATGCAGATAGCGAATCAGAAATGTTGACAATATTGGCTTATTTGAATTATGGAGAGACTACCAATATTACGGAAGCAATGATGGAGCAGATTAATCAGGCTATAGATAAAATGGAACGGAGGCATTTGGGAACGGATGACGGCGAACAGGCTGCCGACGGAGGATTAGGTTTAAGCATATAAATAATACGAAGGCTATTTCTTAAGATTTTGTGAAGAAATAGCCTTTTTTGGTTATGTATGATACAATATTAGAAGTGTATTTGGTCGTGCCGGCTTTGGAATTATACTAGCTACACTTAATATTTGCCGCAGGCAAATGTTTAGTGTAACTGCATATACCGCGGCGAATAATTGGAAATGGCAATTAATTTCGTTCGCGAGTTTAGAAAAAGAACAGGAAGAAAATGATATGAAGATAGACACAATTCGTATACGGGGAATTGAAATTGGGGCAGGCATGCCCAAAGTTTGTGTTCCGGTTATTGCAAAAACAGCAGAGGATGTAATAGAAGATATCCGAACGGTCGCAGCTCAAAAACCGGACTGTATTGAGCTTCGGATCGACTGGTTTTGGCATGTGACAGATTGGAATGAAATATTGTCTCTGCTTCAAAAAATAAGAATGATAATAGGCGATATTGTTCTTTTGTTTACATTTCGGAGTAAGCGGGAGGGCGGAGAACAGGATATCACAGTGGAACAATACAGGCAGTTATGTGAAGTTGTCTGTTCAAGTGGCTATATAGATTTAATTGATATAGAAGCTTATATGGAGGATGGTTTGTTACAGGACATGTGTGACATTGCACACAGAAACAAAGTGTATGTGGTGGCAAGCAATCATGATTTTAATGGAACGCCATCCGTAGAGGATTTGTCAGCACGGTTAGAGTATATGGATATGATGGGAGCGGATATTCCGAAGATAGCGGTAATGCCTCAAAATGAGCGGGATGTCATCCATTTGTTGTCGGCAACTGTAGCTTATTATGAGCGTGGCGGATCAAAGCCGATTATTACAATGTCAATGGCAGGAATCGGTGAAATTACAAGATTATCCGGTGAAATTTTCGGCTCTGCCATGACTTTTGCAGCGGTTACACAGTGTTCTGCGCCAGGGCAGTTGGAGCTTTCGGATGTCAAAAATGTTTTAGAGATTATACACCAAAATTTATACAGATAAAATACAGTATATCAAATTTGAGGAGGAAAAGATGGAGGAGAATGGGAAAAAGAGAGTCTCAATTGGTCGGATTATCGGCGATATATTGGAAGGTATATGGACAATCTTTAAAATTGCGGTTGTAGTTGGAATTGTGACAGCAGTGGTTGGCGTTTTGCTTTCCAGAAGCCTTATGATTCGGGGCAGAAATGGCGTCAGACAGTCAACAGCAAAAATGACGGCTGCGGCGGGTAGTGCAGCAAACAAATCAAAAGAAGATGAGAAGGTCACAGAATGGCTGAAGGGTGTAAAGCGGGAAAAGATTACTTTAACAGCAGATGATAAGCATATTTTAGTGGCACGAAAGATTGTAGTCAATACAGGCAGTGACCGATGGGCTGTGATCCTGCATGGTTATAATGGCAGTATGGTAGATATTTATGATATTGCAATGCATTATGCGGAGGAAGGCTATAATATTTTGATGCCGGATCTGCGGGCGAGTGGTGAAAGCGAAGGTTCCTTTATTGGGATGGGCTGGCTGGATCGTCTGGATATTATTAATTGGATTGATGTCATATTGGAAGAAAATCCATCTGCCCAAGTCGTGATTCATGGCGTAGATATGGGGGCAGATGCAGCGCTGATGCTTTCCGGTGAGCCAATCAAAACCTCCATTAAGGCGATTGTTGCGGAAGGCGCATATACCTCTGCCTGGGAGGTTGTGAAAGCGGAGTATGAGATTCGGTATGAGGGAAAACCGGTATTTCCGTTTCTGAATATGATAAATCCTGTTATGAAGGTATGGGCTGGTTATACTTTGAAAGAGGCAGATGCTACCAAACAGGTTGCAAAGACAAGCGTTCCGATTCTGCTGATTCATGGAGCCAATGATACTTATGCCACACAGAGCATGGCAAATGAATTGAATGCAGCAATCGCTTCGCCACATGAGCTGGTAACGATTTCTTCCGGAATCCATGAGGATTGCAGATATGCGGAGCCGGACAATTATTATAATAAGACGTTTGAGTTTGTAAATTCTTATGTAAAATAGCATTGATTTTGTAGAACAGGATAGATAATAGCGATGGAACAGGGAAGGAAAAAATACTGTGATTTATCAGAGGAATTGCAGGAGCGTATCAAAAGAGACCGGGAAAATGGTGTGAAAAATCCATATCGGACGAGGGATGAAGACGCAGTCCGCAGGAGGATGGACTGGGATAAGAATAAGCTGCTGCGCCCGGCATATATCCGGGATATTGAGAAAATTCTACATACACCTTATTATAACAGATATGCAGATAAGACACAGGTGTTTTCATTCTATAAAAATGATGATATTACAAGACGAGCCCTGCATGTCCAGCTTGTCTCACGGATTGCCAGGAATATCGGTTCCCTGTTGGGGCTTAATGTAGATTTGATTGAAGCAATTTCTTTAGGGCATGATATTGGGCATACACCTTTTGGACATGCCGGGGAACGGTATTTAAGCGAATGTTTGCAGGAGCATACAGGCAGATTTTTCAATCATAATGTGCATAGTGTCAGAGTATTGGATAGCATTTTGAACCGGAATGTCAGTTTGCAGACTTTGGATGGAATCTTATGCCATAATGGTGAGTTTGCAATGCAGGAATATCGTCCGGTACCGATGGGAGACTTTGAACAGTTTGATGCAAGATATGAGGCATGTTACGTTGATGAGGAAGCAATCGGCAGTCTGGTTCCATATACGATGGAGGCATGTGTGGTTCGGATTTGTGACATGATCGCATATCTGGGAAAAGACCGTCAGGATGCAAAAAGGGCAAATTTGATTTCGGATGACAGCATCTTTGAGGAACAGGCATTCGGAAAGAGCAATCCCGAAATTATTAATAACCTGATTGTGAATATTGTGGAAAACAGCTATGGCAGGGACTGCATCATCATGGATGATGAATATTATAAGGCAATCAAAGCCACAAAGAAGGAAAATTACGACAAAATTTATTTTAATGAAGCGGTTGACAAAACCTATCAGGAGACGATCCGTCCGATGTTCCATATGATGTATGAACGGCTGTTGGCTGATATGAAAGCCGGTGATACCAGTTCTATCATTTACAGGCATCATATTGAATTTGTGATGGAAAATACCGCAAGTTATGGATATGACAAGTATTTAGAGGAAACAGGGCATGAACAGATGGTTGTGGATTTTATGGCAAGCATGACAGATGATTATTTTGTGGATCTGTTTGAGTATCTGTTTCCGGAGAGTAAGTACAAGGTTTTATATGTGTCCTATTTTGAGGGATAAGGTTCCGCGTTTGGACGTTGTTTAAAGATACAGGGAGGGGGCTTCGCTTTACACAGCAGCCCCCTCTTCTGGTCATGGATATTCAGGCATTAATCATCCTTTAGTTTGAGTGATAAACCACCGGAAGAAGGTTTGGAAGTTTCTGTATTTTCGGGTGCGGTGCCGGAAGGATTACTGAAATCGGTATTGTCAGCATTTATGTTATATGAATCAAAGCTTGTATCGCTGTTACGCAAAGTGGAGTCCATATTGGTATCCGGTGTGTCAAATGGTGATTTTACTGTTTCCGGCGCTGTGTACGGTTCTTGCAGAAAATCGTCTAAATCGGTATTGATGTTGTGGGAAACGGTTTGTACCATTGGTTCACCGCTTTTTAACGTGCGGTACATCATGCAAATGTAAAATAAGAGACAGGCGATTGTTAAAGCAAGTCCACTGAGACTCAGAAAAGAATCACCGATAATTTTAATCAGCATAATAATACTCTGCATATAGAACGAGATCCAGTATAAAGTAGGGAATTGTTCTTTGGAGCCGCATACAGCATTGATGATAAGGGCAATCAATGACAATATGAGTGATACAAAGAATAATTTGATTAATTGGTATGGAAATACAAAGAGGGAAAACAGCGCTCCTATTTTGACTGTAAAGCCTTTGTATCCATCAATAATTCCCTGTTTGGAAAATGCAGTGATTCCAAACATATTAAAAAGCTCGGCTAAGGTTGATTCGGAAAACTGTTTGCTATATTTATTATAAGTTATCAGGTTTGTTTTGCTGATAAGCATAATCTCCAGAGTGTTAGGATCCTCAAGCGCAGTCTGGAACTCCTCATACCCCTGCTTGGTCGTGCCAAGCGCCTGCTGCTCTAAAATGGTGGAATCCCATTTTTCGACCTCTGAATTGAGTATCAGATATCTGGTTTCAACAGGGAGGGAGTATGTCTGTTCACAAAACAATTCGCCATTTACATAGGAGAAAGCAGGCAGAGTTGTCAAGACGTTTTCCAGTTCTTTGTCAGTGATGATCGTAAAAACCGCAAATCCACAAATCATAATTGCTGCCAGGACATTGATGATAAGCGAGTAAACAATTTTACTTCCGGTCGATTGTTTTCTTAGGTTATAGAAGGCATCCGGATCTGTAAATCCACGAAATGCCTCATATATTTGTGCAAATGGGTTGATTTTTGTATTCATATTAAACTCTCCTCTTATGTTCCTGTTCGGATTATCGTCCTTCAGGCTAATGTTTGTTTATCCGGCAGATAAAACAATATCCTGCCCTGCAAACAGGCACGCCATTGTTTTACCTGCCGGAATTATTTTATCATATGTGCTTTGGGGAGACAAGTAGATATTGGCTGGACTTAGGAGATGGAAATGAATGTACGGAAGGAATAATTTTGTTGATAAACAAATGAAAACGGCATATAATATAGAAACGTGATAGTCAAAAACGAAGGAGAAAATATATGAACAAAAAAGAGATAAATGAAATAAAAAAGCAATTCAGCCCGGAGCATTGTACCATTACGAGAATCTGCGGCTGTTATGTGGATGGAGAAAAGAATAAGAAATCAGAGCTAGCCCAGACTTTTCTGACCTTGACCGAGGAGGAAAATTTTAAATATTTTACGATTTTTAAGAATACGATGTCCGGCACACTGGGGAAAAATCTGCTGAATATGGAATTTCCAATAGAGCAGGAGAAGGACGGCGGTACGCAGGAATTTCTTCTTCGCCTCAAAAATTCCAAGTTGGAGGATAATCATCTGTTAGAGGAGTTTTACGATAAAGTGATTGCGACCTATCAGGCTCCTGAAAATTATTATATCATTTTGATTTATGCGGCATATGATGTTCCGGGGCGGACGGCGGATGGCATGGAAAATGAGGATGCTTCGGATTATGTGTATGATTATATATTATGCAGTATATGTCCGGTGAAGCTTACGGAGGCAGGGCTTGCCTATAATGAAAAGAACAATGTGATTGAAAGCAGGACGAGAGACTGGGTGGTAGCTTCCCCGGTACATGGCTTTTTGTTCCCGGCATTTAATGACAGAAATACAGATATACATGGTTTGCTTTATTATACGAAGAACTCGGAGCAGATGCAGGAGGATTTTATTGACCGGACATTGGGTTGTGGCGCGCCGTTGTCGTATAAGGCACAGCAGGAAACTTTTCAGGATATTATTGAAAATACGCTTGGAACGCAGTGTGATTTTGAGACGGTAAAAACCATACATGAAAATTTGAATGAGTATGTGGAAGTTCGCAAGGATGCTCCGGAACCGCCGGAACTGGACAAGATGGAGATGAAAAAGCTGTTAGAAGACAGTGGGGTAAAAGCAGAGGCAATCGAGACGTTTGAGTCCGCATTCGACAGCATTGTGTGTAATGAAGAACAGCCGAAATTTGCGGCAGCAACGGTGGCGAGTACGAGAAGTTTTGATATCAAAATGCCGGATGTGGTGATTAAGGTAAAACCGGAGCGGACAGATCTTGTGGAAACCAGGGTGATTGACGGCAGGCAGTACATAATGATTGAGGTCAACGACAGTGTCGAGGTCAATGGCATCAATGTGCGGAAAATGAATGTAGATACCGGTGAGATTATGGATTGAGCCGGCTGACGACAGTTGAAGATATGTGAGAAACTTTAGAAAGAGGGCAATGGAATGTATAAGCAGGTTTCAAAACTGATTGTTTACAGAGATTTGGGTGAGGATAGTATTTTAAAACGTCTGGCAGGAATCTTTGAGGATTTTGACTGGTATAAGGAAAATGTTTTAGGCAGTTCCTCTGCATTTAGCGCTTCCAAGTTAGAGGAGATGAAGGATAAAAAGCATATCAGCAGGGAAAGCCTGATTACCCGCATCTACGGGGAGATTAAGAGGCTGTTGGATTTGGCAACGGATTATGGCTTTAACGATAATCTATGGCATAATTATCTGACTTTTGTCTTGATGACAAATGAAAATTCCTTCACGCTTACCAGTGAGAAGGTGGGGGCAAACGAGGGAAGCGTGAATCATTTTGCCAGGAATGATTTTAAGATTTTTAAGGAACTGTTTGACTACAACTTTTACGAGATTGAAAAGGAACTTGGAATTGATTGTTTTTCTACGATCTCCAACTATAAGGCTATCGTGAAAAAAGAGCGCATGTATAATTACAATGTATCAGTAAAAGTGCAGGATTTATCAAAAAGATTGGAAAAATGTGATAGCACAGATGCTTTTTTCCAGGTTGTCACCCGGTTCTATGCGGATTATGGAGTGGGAATGTTTGGCTTAAATAAGGCATTCCGTATCCGTAACGTGGGGGAAACGTTGGATATTTTCCCGATCAACAATACAGAAAATGTAGTTTTGGATGATTTGGTAGGATATGAAATCCAAAAGCAGAAATTAATTGATAATACGGCCGCCTTTGTGGAAGGACGCCCTGCAAATAATGTACTCCTCTTTGGTGATTCCGGTACGGGTAAATCAACCTGTATTAAGGCGATTATCAATGAATATTACGAGCAGGGGCTTCGGATGATTGAGATTTATAAGCATCAGTTCAAAGATCTCTCCGCTGTGATTTCAATGATAAAAAACCGCAATTACCGGTTTATCATTTATATGGATGATTTATCCTTTGAGGAATTTGAGATTGAATACAAGTTCTTAAAGGCTGTCATTGAGGGTGGCGTAGAGACAAAACCGGATAATGTGCTGATTTATGCGACCTCGAACCGGAGGCATTTGATTAAAGAGACATGGAACGACCGGAATGATATGGAAAATTCAAACGGTTTGCATCGCTCCGATACCATGCAGGAGAAACTTTCCCTTGTGAATCGGTTTGGTGTGACAATCAGCTTTTCCAAACCAAGCCAGAAGGAATATTTCCATATTGTTACGGAGCTGGCAAAGCGGAATCCGTCCATTTTGTTGACAGAGGAGGAGTTGTGCGCAGAGGCGAACAAATGGGAGCTTTCCCACGGCGGCATTTCCGGACGGACGGCGCAGCAGTTCATCAACTATCTTGCAGGAAAACGACAGACAGAGGAAGGATTGAAGTGATGAAAATTATCCTGGCTGCATTAAATGCAAAATATGTACACTCCAATCTGGCTGTTTATGATTTGGAGGCATATGCGAGGGCAAAATTAAAGCGGGAACAGGATTTGGTTCCGATCATTGAAGTAAAGGAATATACGATTAACCACAATCTGGATTTGATTTTGCAGTCACTGTATCAGGAGAAAGCGGATGTAGCTGCATTTTCATGCTATATCTGGAATATTCACGAAATTCTAACCATTACACAGGAGCTTTCTAAGGTTGCGCCGGACACCCATATCTGGCTTGGAGGGCCGGAAGTAAGTTATGACAGTGTAAGTCTGTTGGAGAAATATTCTTTTGTGGAAGGCATTATCCAGGGTGAGGGAGAAGCAACATTTTTTGAGCTGGTAAAAAGATGGGCAGGTTTTTGTGATGAGCCGCTGCAAATAACGGCAGGCAGCGGGGAGATGGGAGCTTTCAAAGGTATGGGGTATGCGGATATCCCGGGGATTGTGTACCGGGATGAGGGAAATTATATTCGGCAAAATCCGGCGAGACAGCCGATTCATCTTGATGATGTTCCCTTTATTTATCAGGATTTATCCAGGTTTGAGAATAAGATCCTTTACTATGAGACGAGCCGTGGATGCCCTTTTTCATGCAGTTATTGTCTGTCCTCCATTGACAGGAGTGTCCGGTTTCGGAGCATGGAGTTAGTGGAGCGGGAATTGCAGTTTTTCTTAGACCATAATGTTCCTCAGGTTAAGTTCATTGACCGTACCTTTAATTGCAGGAAGTCTCATGCGCTTGCCATCTGGAAGTATATCACGGAGCATGACAATGGGGTGACGAATTTTCATTTTGAAGTGGCGGCAGATTTGTTTGGAGAGGAGGAACTTGCGCTGCTTCAGACAATGCGCCCGGGGCTGATTCAATTGGAAATTGGCTTGCAATCAACCAATCCGGCTACGATTCAGGAAATCCACAGGGTGATGGATGTGGCAAAGTTAAAGAAAAACATGCTTGCAATACGGGGATTTCACAATATCCACCAGCATTTGGATTTGATTGCCGGATTACCGTACGAGGATTTTATCACATTTAAACAATCATTTAATGATGCGTATGCGATGAAGCCAAATCAACTGCAACTTGGTTTTTTGAAGGTACTCAAAGGTTCCTATATGGGTGAGCAGATCGAGAACTATGGATTGAAATATCAGGACAGCCAGCCCTATGAGGTGCTTTCGACAAAATGGATCTCTTATGATGAGATACTTGCCTTAAAGCAGGTGGAAGAGATGGTGGAGGTCTATTATAACAGCGCCCAGTTTGAGCATGTGTTATATTACCTGGTTCCGTTTTTTGAATCGCCTTATGCATTTTTTGAGGCGGTTGGAGCATACTATGCGGCTCATCATTTATATGGAATCGGTTTTAAGCGGGAAGCGCGGTATGATGCGCTGCGGAGATTTTGCATGGACATGCCCCGGCAGGAGAAGTTTTCCGTGGAAATATTGGACAGCCTGCTCACCTATGATTATTATTTGAGGGAAAATGCCAAGAAAAGACCTGCATGGAGCCCTGACGAACCGATTTCCAGGCAGATCTATCATGATTTCTTTAAAAGAGGGGGAACGGAAGAGGTTCGTCTCTTGAAACCGGGATATGATTCTAAGGTGGCTGCGAAAGCAATGCATATTGAGCCGGTGGCGCAACAGGCGGTGGTCTGGATTTTGGAAAATGGCAGACCGGGGGAAGACCATGAAAAGCGGCGGGAGTCCGTTGGTGTCAAGAACGGGGAGCAGGATGTTGTATACTGTCTGTTTGATTATAAGGGGTGCAATGTATGGTCGAAGGATGCAGAGGTTACGATTCTAAGCCATCTGTAAAACGTGTACGACAGGGAAAGAAACGATAGCATTTTTATAATATGTCTGATATAATCAATTGTAAAAATCTATTCTGTATGTATACTGCATGTGATGATGTGGTAAAGAGGAAACTGGAGAGAATTATGAATGCTTTATTTGAATATACAGATCGGCTGAATGCGCCTTATGAATGTTTTGTGATGGGAAGCAGCTCAGAGGGATTTCCGGTGCATCCCCATTGGCATTATTTTATGGAAATCATATATATTATAGAAGGAAATGCGATGATGACCTGTGATGAACAATCTTTTGTGGCAGAGGTTGGAGATCTGGTAATATTTCTTCCACATCAGATTCATTCGATTTATGCCGTATCGAATGAACCGCTTAATTACAGGGTGCTTAAGTTTGATGTGAGCCAGTTGACGCCGGCGGCGGGGCAGGTATGGACATCTCTGAATGGAATCCATTTCAGTGCATTGTTCCGGGCAGCGAAGAATAATCCGCAGGCACAGCTTTGGTTTAAGAAACAGGAACTTTGTGATTTTCCGGTAGAGGAGATTTATACAAAATCCATGACAGAGCTTCACAGGCAGGAATATGGTTATGGCATTATGGTACAGTCTTATGTGTGTCAATTGCTTACCTTTATTTTGCGGTGCTGGCGCAATAATGGATTTGACACCGACCAGTCTTTTGCCCTGCTTGGAGAGGAGGAAACCATTTATTCTATCACAGAGTATATTGACGGGCATATTGAGGAGAATGTCAAGGTAGAGGATTTGGCAAAAATATGTAACATGAGTTATTCTTATTTTGCCAAGAGTTTCCGGGAGATATATGGACAGTCCTGTAAGAAATATATTGAGTTTGTAAGACTGTGTAAGGCAGAAAATTTGCTGCTGTTTACAAATCTTGACTTGAATTATATCAGCCAGGAGACAGGGTTTGCAGATTGCAGCCATTTCATTAAGGCATTTAAGGGAAAGCATGGAAAGACACCGAAGCAGTATCGGAGTGAATATCATAGAGGTCGGAAAGAATACAATAAAAAGGCTGACGAATCGTAAAATGTGTGTTTGGTGAATAGAGGACGGAGGATGGGATTCGTATAGCCGTTAGGAAAGGAAATAGAAAATGAGAGATCGAAAAATAGTGTTATTGATAGATGCAGAGAATACCAGCGCCCGTTATGCAAAACGGATGGTGGAGTATTTGGAAAAGCGTGGAGATATTATCTGCGCAAGGATATATGGAGATTTTATTAACAATGCCAGTGTCAAGGGCTGGAATAGCGTTGCCATTGAGTATGAGATGGAACAAAAACAGCAGTTGACTACGAGCGCAGGAAAAAATTCGTCCGATATTGCGCTGGTAATTGATGCTATGGATTTGCTGTATCAGAAGAATATTGACACGCTCTGTATCGTAACCTCGGATGGAGACTTTACAGGGCTTGTAAAGAGAATCCGGGAGGATGGCATTGAGGTGATTGGCATTGGGAAAGCAGATGCTTCCAAGAGATTGGAAAAGGTTTGCGACCAGTATCTGGACTTTGATGAGTTGGCAGAGGAAAACACCGGCAGCAAAAAACAGGCAGATGCAGAGAAAAATAAAAAGACAGAAAAAAAGAAAGATAAAAAGCAGGGAAAGGCAGAAAAGGATAAGAACAGCAGTTTGGGAAAAACCAAAGAAACCGGGGAGCATTTGAAGAAAGGCAAAAAAGAGGGAGGGAAGGCAAATTCCGAAAAAGGAAAGAAGAAAAATACGGCTGAAAATGACAGTAAAGCGGTGAAAAAGGCTTCGCTTGGCGGAAGTTCCCTGAAGGTCGGAACGAAAAGGGCTGTATGGGGAAACGAATCAAAAGAAGGAAAGGATTTAAAGCCGGAGGAGAAAGCAAAGGGCAGCGGGGTGAAAGCCGATTTGGGAAGTAAAGAGGTTTCTGTGCAGGAGAACCGCAAAACGGATCGGGAAAAACTGGGTGAAATCAAGACATTTATCCATGAAATCGTGCAGCAGGAAGAGAAGAATGGAAAACATGCAGAACTTGGTGGAATCAAAAGCCAGTTGCAGCTTAAATATGCCGGGTTTGATGAAAGTGAATTTGGTTATAAGACGATCCGGGATCTGATTAATGAGGAGACGAAATTCCAGGTTGTGTTAGAGGGCAGGCATACCTATGTCGTACCGGAAAAATCAGTGGATATGGCAGGCAAAACCAGGCAGGATGGAAGAACAGCCAGGCAGAAGGATTCCCATGAATACAAAACAAATAAACCGTTTATGGGAAATCAGGAAATCAGCAGCTTACAGGACGTAAGTGAAGTTGCTGTGTCAGAAGAAAATACAGGGGAGAAAACAGTGAAAAAGACGGGTTTTTCCCTGCGGAATCTGGTGCCTAAGAGGAAGGAATAGATTAATAGAGAAGAGAGGTAGAAAATAATGATGAATCCGGCATCCATGATGAAAATCATGCAGGCAAAGAATACATTTGAGGGCAATCATCCGAAATTTATGGCATTTTTACGGGCTGTATTTGCGGGTAAGATAGAAGAGGGAACCATTATTGAGATTAAGGTGCAAAAGCCGGGGGAAGAACCGCTGCTCACTAATCTGAAAGTAAAACAGTCAGATTTGGAGCTTGTGCAGGAGCTTAAAAATATTTCCATGTAGGGATGGAATTACATGCGTATGGGAAATGGTTGGGATTTGTGTCTGGCGCTGACTGATGTAGATAAGAATTGTTTCCAGTTCTGAAAGGTAAAAATAATTCGCACAAATCATGCAGAAAATAAGCTT
>JAMPFS010000064.1:13665-13796 GCA_023664325.1 Clostridium sp. | reverse complement strand
CGTAATCCAGCATGAGTAACACCCCCTTTCTGTTGCCAGATTGGGGAGCGACAACAAAAACAGTATATCATAATCTGACAGAATCCGCTATATGCAGGATTCTTTTTTATTGCCCTATGGCAGCAGGACAA
>JAMPFS010000064.1:0-13565 GCA_023664325.1 Clostridium sp. | reverse complement strand
TTCAGGAAAGCCAAATATTGCAAAGTGATATTTTCGCAGAATCGGCAAAAGCCGGGGTAACGCAGGACTACAAAGCATTTTTGAAAGAATTTTTAGAAAGTGAGGGTTAGAAAATGGCAAGTAGAAACAGATTAGACCAAGCTGCAGGGGCAAGCGTAAACAAATTTATATCATCGGCAGACGAAAACAAGCCGGAGCCGGAGCAGACCACAAGGAAAAGAACGGAAAAGCGACAACAAGACATAGACGCATTTCTTGAACTATTAAGACAAGGGAAAAACCAAACAGAAGCAAGTGAAGCAGTAGGGCATGAAAAGACATGGGCAAGCCATGTAATAGCTGAACTGAAAGAAAAAGAGCCGGAACGATTAAAAGGAACGCCGCAGGAAGTAAAAGACACGCCACAGACCACGCAGAAGCCCCAAACAGCCCCCGAACCGCCACAAACGGAAATTCCTACACCAGCAGAAGAAAAAGCCGAGGAAAAGGCAAATACAAGGGCAGAAAAGCAAACCTTTTCTTTCCGGGCAGAGCAAAGCAAAATAGAAAACTGGAAATTGTACGCTGAAACAATCGGAACAAAGGATATAGGCACATTATGGACTGCTGCCATTGATGAATATATAAGCAATCACGAACTGACCGCAGACCAGCAAGCAGTATATGACTTGAAAAAGAAAGCCGCCGAAATACAAAGAAATCAAAAGTAGATTGTAGATAATCTATAATGGATTGTAAATAGTGGATAGTAGACAAAGGGAAGAATAGCAAAACTTCCCTTTTTACTTTCAAAATGAATATTGCAAAGGAAAAAAACGTATGCTATAATGTCAATCAGACAAAAAGCAATGATAAGTCCATGAGGACGAAGAAACGAATCCCCGAACCGTAGTAGCGTACAGTCCGGGGATTCTTCTTTTCTTTTTATACTGGCAAAGCACCCAGTAGGTTATTTGTTGTCCTTATGACCGCCATCTAACCATTTGATGATGTAGTGACAAGCTACACCAGCCGCAACAGCGACCAAAAAAGCAATGATAACTTCCATGATGACACCTCCTCCCGTTGCCAGGTATCGGTAGGACAACAAAAACAGTATATCATAATCCGACAGAATCCGCTATATGCAGGATTCTTTTTTATTGCCCTATGGCAGCAGGACAAGACCGCCCATCACAGCCGCCCGACTGCTGCCGGATATGCCTATGTTGGGCTATCCACACGCCGCAAAGCCTTATTTTATGCTGGAACGGTAATTTTTACCGCCCCGGAACGGTATTTTTTACCTTTCAAGACAGGTAATTTTTACCGCCCCGGAACGGTATTTTTTACCGCCGAAATAGAACCATTGAAATAAAACCATGTTAAATATATCCATCTATCTATCAGGAACGACAGACGGACAGACGGAAACACGATACCACGAAATAAAGGTTGATTTATTCCGTTTTGTCTGATACAATATCTTGTATATAATTTTGATAGAAAGGGGCTGATTTTGTGGCAGATGGCAAAAAGAATTTAGTGGTAACTATTGATGAAGAACTACACCAGCGGCTAAAACTTCATTGTGTAGAGCAGAAAACAAGCCTTAAAGAAATGATAGTAAAGCTAATATCTAAGGAACTGGAAGAAGCAAAGGAAAGGAAGTAATAAGGCATGGAAGAAAGATTCATAGTGCAAACTTCCACGCCGGAAAGAAAATTCATCAAAGTATATCTTGACTTCTTGAACGCTGGACTACTAAGCGGAAAAGAGCAGATAATTTTCATTCACTTAAAGCAGTATATCAATTTTGCGAATGATAACGGTACAATCCGGGGGGAAGTCTACCCAACACTTGCCACCCTTGCAAAAAATGTAAAAATGACCGAAAAGACAGTAAGGACAGTTTTACAAGGATTGCAGAAAAAGGGAATACTTGAAATAAGGCAGCAGGGCATGAACAAACCAAACATTTACAAAATAAATGATTCTGCTGATATGTGGAAAGCTGAAAGCATGGAAGAATTAAAGGCAGCAGTGGACGAAATCGAAGAAAAGCGAATGATTGAAGCACTGACAGCCAAAGGATATTACATAAGCAAAGAAAAAGGGCTTGTATCTGACAGCAGCCAAACCGCAGACACAAGCACCAATGAAAATTACGCTATTTACAAAGAACAGAATACCACCGACCAGCCAAAAAGTCAAGCGGAACGGTACACAATGCAGGATATAAAGGCGTTATATGAATATGACAGCCTTATTATTCAGTACCCGGCAAAGCAGACGGATATAGACATTGTTTTTGAAATTCTGTATGAAACACTGAACAGCACAAAGAAAACAATCAGGATAGGCGGCGAGGACAAGCCCCCAATGGTAGTTATCGGCAAGCTGATGAAGCTGCAGCCGGACGATCTGATTTATAGCATTGATAAATACCATGAGCAAGACCAGCGAATAAAGAATGTAAAAGCCTATCTTTTGACAGTGCTATATAATAGCCGGGAACAAAGCTATTTAGACCTGATGAACGAAGGACACTATAACCACGATTTTTAAGCCATCGGCGATTGAGAGCGAAATACACCCAACGCACAAATAAATTTATGCTATGTGTATTTCTAAAAGCGTACAAGCCCCGTAGAGCGATTTTAGAATGATAAGTGAAGAAATACCCACCAAAAGCGAAACAAGCCCGATTTGGGGCAAATACAAGCCATGCGAGGGGGTTATTTTGGAAAAGGTACATAGCCGCTATTAAGAGCCGGAAACAATCAGGAAGAATAAAAAGCCCCTGAAACTGGAGCAGATGAACACCGACCAGCAGCAGGGGCTATATTTTATTCTTTTATTTCATCATGTATCTTTTGTAACCATTCATAATACTGTTTTTCATTTGTTATATCTTCATAAAACACCGCCTTTTCTGTTTTTGGCTTTTTGCCCTGGCATATCGACCAATAGAAATTAGATTCAGTCCTAAAGAAATATGTGGGCGTTCCGTCCGGGGCTTCCAGTCCAGCATACCGGGCAATATGTTTTTCTGTCTTGCAATTATTGATTAAGTCCAGTATATTCTTGTGGAGCTGGCGGCAGCGGTTGTTTTTGCGTGCGGTGTTTGTCACATTGTTAGACTTGCAGCACTCACAAAGTACGGATTGCGGATAGCTTGTAGCATACAGACCGCCACAATTAGAACAGCGTTTCACGATAAAATTAACATCTCGATTAAGAAGCAATTCCGCAAAGTCTAAAGGGAACATGAGCCATGTATAGGCATTTTCTGGCATATTTGCTTTTTCACTTACTGGAATATAATATTTTTCTGCAATTTCTTCTTTACCGTCCGTATATTCATTATTGCATACTTCCATACCGTACCATTGACAGGGTAATACAAGATTTTTATATTTATCCGGGCAATTTTCCACTAACTCTTTTTTTGCGTCAAAGGAAATTTCATTGTAAAATCGAAAAGCTAAATCAAAAGCATTATCATAAATTTCTTGTAATATTGACGGCTGATTTTTGCGGCATTTGTGAATACATGGTAAAATATCAGCTAAGTATGAAGAAAAATCTTTTATACAATCATAGTGATTTTGACAGCTTTCAAACATTTCTTTCATTTTTTCTTCGTTCTGTATGTTTGCGGATATTTCTTCAACTAACTTCTTTGCGGATTCTGTTTTATATCCTGATAACATATAGGGCGAAATCTGATTTGCATACATCTTTTTGAATGTGTCGAAATCGGCATAAGAAAGCATACTGTTAATTTCATCAATAGCAGTCAAACCGAATGGAACAGAACGCCACCGCCCATCTGAAAGCACCTGAACCCATTTTCTTGATTTTGCGAATTTGTAAGCAATCATTTTAAAAACCTCCTAACCATTAGACAAAACGAAAACAAAAATAAACACGCTAATTTTCTTTTTGTAAAATATTGCATTTTCGCACTTCCTTTATTATAATTATGATTAGACAATGAATTTATAAAAGTGCTTTTCTAATATCTTACACCATTACAAGGCAAAATGCAAGTAAAGAAAAGAGAAAAAACAAAAACTTTTTAAGGGGTTATCAATGGAAAATAAAGCAGATATGCCGAACTGGAATAGATTTGTAAATGAGATTCTAAGCGGCAGAAATAAAGGAAGTGAAAAACAGCAGAATGAAAATAGTGTGCAATATAGACAGAACCCAGTACCGGGCAAAGCCGGAGCCGGAGCAGATAAGGAAAATACAATGCAATCTTGAAACACCGCAAGAAATAGACGTGCAAGACCTTTTCAGCGTGATTTGTTCCGGGGGAAGTTTTCGGACTGCTGCCATAAGGGGAAATTCTGATAAGGACTTTATTTCTCAACAGCTTTTTGCAGTAGACATTGACAACGCAAAGGACAAAGAGCCGATAGCGGAAAGTGACCGCCTGACACCCGGACAAGCCATAAGCAAGGCAAGGGCAGCAGGATTGACACCGAATTTTATCTACCCGACCTTTTCAGACAGTCCAGCATTGAGAAAATACAGAATTTTGTTTCTGTTGGATATTCCAATCATAGAAACAGGACTAAGGGGCAGAATAGCCGACTACATAACAAGCATTTTCGGAGTGGCAGCAGATAGCAAGTGTAGGAATCCGGCAAGGCTATTTTTCGGAACGGACAAGCCGCCCATACTGACGGACACCGACCACATAAACCATATAGCGGATATTGAAAGACTGCTGCCGGACATACCGATGAAAGAGCCACCCAAAGCAAAGAGCAAGCCTAAAAGGACAGCAAAGCCGACCAGCAAGGCAGAATCGGGAAGAAAAAACAATATTGAACTGATAAAAGGGCATGAATGGGGAGAGCTGCAGGAGCGGATCGGGAGCAAAGAGAAGAAAATATTTGATAATGTGGCAGACTTCAAAGCCGAGATATGGAAAAATGCCGACATTGCGGAACTGCTGGAAATAGACACGCCGAAATCATTTTGCTGTATCTTCCATGAAGATAACAGCCCATCGGCAAGTATCTATTATGGCGATTGTGGAAAATGGCTTTATAAATGCCATTCCAGTAATTGTAAATATAGTGATAAGGCATTAACTATTCATTCTATCATAGCCAATCTTGCCAATATAAAGGCGTGGGAAGCATGGGAAGCAATAAAGCAGATTTACAATTATGAGGTTTTGAGGACACCGCAAAGCGAGAGGTTACAAGGGGAACTGCTGGAAATAGCAGAAATCCTTGACACGCTGGACGAAACAGGATTTAACGCACAATGCCCGATAGCTTCAAAGAATGTGCGATATGCAGTTGAATTGTACCATCACATTTTAAGGATAGCAGGACGGAACATAAGCCCATACACAAAGGAAGATAAAGTTATTTTCTTTTTCAGTTTGCGGCAGCTTGCCAATGAATCCGGAAGAAGCCCAAACAAAGCCAATAAGATAAACCAATATATAACCATGCTGGCGTATCATGGAATGATTGAAAAGCTACCAGATGAACAAGTACCGATAGCATTATTAAAAAAAGCATACGACCACACAAAGGACAATCAGCGGCATATACAGTTTTACGCCTTGCAAGGCTGGAACAATGACACCTTAATAAATATCGAGGATAACGGAAACCGTTGGAAGAAAAACGGATATAGACAAAATGGAATCAGCTATGAAATGTTTTACAGAACCGAGGGCGAGGAAGTCGCAAGCCGATTATATCCATTGAGCAGTAAGACCACAAAAGAAGATAAGGTTATCACAAAGAAGCCCACGAAATCAGCAGACCGCCGACACGAAGCTATTATGAATGTGTGCATGGATTTAATAATAGCAAAGGGATATACCACCGAAAAGGAAATAGCCCAGGCATTAAGGGGCAAGGGAATAGGCAAAGAACTTTCAGATAGACAGATAAAGCGGAGCATTACGGATATTTGCGAATGTAATAATCTGACAAAGACACGAAGCACAAAAGCATTAAAAGAACAGTTTAACATTGTTTCCAGCGGATACCCGACAATCATATATAGGGGAGATTGACAGAAAAGGGGTACACAATATAGAAGAATATCTACTTATCATGTGCCCCTTTTTTATCCCATAGCAATATAACCACCATGAAAAGGAAGTGAATGTATTATGAAGTATGAAGAATATCTACTTACTGATGAATGGAAAGAAAAAGCACAAAAGCGGATAGAGATAGACGAGGGGAAATGTCAAATGTGCGGAACTACTGAAAATATCCACGTCCACCATTTGACCTATCATAATATTTTTCACGAAAACCCATACACTGATTTAGTTTGTTTGTGTTCGGAGTGTCACAAAGCAGTACACCGCATGATGAACCGGGTAAATAATCCGTTTGGGCGGCGTGGCTGGAAAGATAGTCTAAGCTATGCAGGAGTAGCATTAAAGGAAAGTGAGGTATAGAGAAAATGAACGATTGCACATTTACGATTGAAAAGCACATTGCCACGCTATCAGGAAGCGAGGGGGAAGTTACAAAGCAAGTAAACATTGTTTCATGGAACGGAAAGCAAGCCACGCTTGATATTAGGGCATGGAGTGGCAAGGGAAAGCCATATAAAGGCATAACGCTTGATAGTGACGAAGTAAAGGCACTTAAAGCGGCGTTAGATACGCTGGAAAGTGCGAATTGATTAAGCTGGAAGCGTAACTACACAATTTATAAAAAGGAGTGTGATTTTTTGCTATGAAAAATGAAGAAAAGCCCAGCGGCAGGGGGCAATATATGGTTCGGGCATGGGAAGAAGCAAAGAAAAGCGGCGGCTTGTCATATTCCCCGGAACAAATACAAGCTATCCTGGAGGAGCGTGATGATGAAATGCTAACAAGGGAAGAAGTGAAAAATAGAATATCTGCGTATCTTCAAAATTGTTTAACGGTATCGCAAGACGAAGAAACACAAGAAATAAATTATGTTTGGAAACGGAATCCCACAAAAAGCGGTTTAGCGTTGGCGTTGGGAGTATCGCCACAAACGGTAATTGACTATGTAAAAGGAAGCGACCGCCGAGGGAACAAATACAAGACCGGGGGAGAGAATAAAGGCGTACAAAAGGTAGCAACAGCAGATTTTGACCTTATTAGAAAAGCCTATATTCTTATTGAAGATTTTTATGAGCAGAAATTAGGCGATAACCGCAATAATGCAGGTGTTATATTTTGGCTGAATAACAAAGAAAATACAAGGTGGAGTAATGAACAAGAATTTAAGTTTGGTATGGCAGAGCCGGAAGAAAAGGAAATGATAAGCGGTGATGAATTACCAAGATTGATAGCGGAAAAATACGGAACGACAGTTGAAGAAATGGAAAATACACCTTTTCCGGAGCCGCCGAGCATGGAAGAAAGCGAGGTAAAGCAAAATGAATTATGATGTAAAACGGATTGCAAGGCTTTATGAGCGTGTTTATAGCACGAAGCCAAACACAAAGGAACGTGAAGCGGAACTATCAAAGTTAAGTGATGAAGATAACGCCGCCTTATATGATTATTCAGTGGGCTTGTTATCTGGCAGAATAAAGAAAGCGGAGGTAATAGAAGAAATGGCAGGACAGCGAAATTATGAATGGTACAAGCGGAAAATGAGTAGTGAAGCAAGCGGAACAATGCAAGAATTATCACAATTTGCGTTTGATTGCCCGGAACTTTACAAACAGTATCGGCAGCAGTACCAAGCGGAAAAGGACGAGGAACGAAGAAAGCACAATTACAAGCTAGCAGGATATTAAGCGGAAAGAGAGGTATAAAAATATGTGTCTATCTTATCAGGAATGGAAAAAGCTAACACAGCAAACAAAGCATAGTACACTTTCAAGGGATTTATTACCCTTACTGAATTTTGAAAAAGCATATTCTGATACGGCGGCAAGCTATGAAAAGCGACTTAAAGCCGAGAAAGAGAAAAAACAAAAACTTATGAGCATAGAGAACCCAAAAGAAAGAGAAAAGGCAATAGCACAAAATCTTGAATTGTTTAAGTAGGGAAAGCGAGGTAAATTATCATGGAATACAGAAAAGAGCAAACAACCGCACCTTTGCGGAATCAAAACAATGTGAAAGCATATCGGATATTGGATATTAAGGATAATCACTTGATTTTCCAGTTATGGTTAAATTCTGATGAGCGAGGACAGATGAAAGTATCAATGCCGGAAGAATACCAAATAGGGGGATATATCGACTTGCAAGTAATCAGGAATAGCAAGACAAGCTATCAGATACACTTGTTAGGCAAGACACCAGCGGCTTTTATTCCGGCTGATGGGCGAAACATAGGATAGCGGAAAGGGGCTTTATTATGGATATGAACACCGCTATTGATAATATTCTGCGGAATTATGGCACAATGGCAGCAGTAGACCGCCCACAGCTTGAAAAGATGTTTAACAATGGGCTGCAGCAGGGCTTAACCGTCAATCAGATGTATAATGCAATCAGGCTTATATATGGCGTGAACTTCCACCAGCCGGAAATGTTTTCATCAAAAGAAGCCGCTGAAATGCTGGAACTGTCAGAAAGTGATTTACTGGACGAATTGCAAAGACAAGGGATAAAGCCGGAGCAGACAAAGGGGAATGTGTACTACTTCCCCAAAGGGCTATAATTAGTATCAAATTTAATGTATATAGAAAAAGTATCAAAAGTTATTGACATAAGCCCCTTTTCGTGGTAAGATGATAGTATCAAAACAGACGAACGACAGAAGGAATACTAAAACCACCACAAAAGGAGCGAATGAACAATGAAAGAATACGGATATTGCAGAATCAGCACACCAAAGCAGAATATTGACAGACAGGAAAGAAACATCAAAGCCGAGTACCCAAACGCCCATATCAGCAAAGAGGAATACACAGGCACAAAGACCGAGGGCAGAAAGGAACTTGAAAAGATATTAAAAGTAGTAAAGCCCGGTGATACGATTGTATTTGATTCTGTTAGCAGAATGAGCAGGAACGCCGCCGAGGGCATAGCCTTATATGAAGAACTGTATAATAAAGGCGTTGAATTAGTATTCCTGAAAGAGCCACACATAAACACCAGCACATACAAGAAAGCACTTGAAAGCAATATAGCAATGACTGGAACGAATGTAGACTTTATTCTTAAAGGAATCAATCAGTATTTAATGGCACTTGCTAAAGAACAGATAACAATAGCATTTGAGCAAGCACAGAAAGAAGTAGACGACCTACACCAGCGAACAGCCGAGGGCATACAGACCGCAAGGCTAAACGGTAAGCAGATAGGACAGAAGCAAGGGGCAAAGCTGAATGTGAAGAAGAAAGCCCCGGCAATGGAACAGATAAAGAAGTATTCAAAGGATTTTGATGGAACACTTAAAGATACAGAAGTTATGCAGCTTGTAGGGCTTGCACGAAACACATATTATAAATACAAAGCTGAACTGAAAGCGGAAGCATAAGGCAGCAGGACAAAGGGGCAAACCACCACGCCACATAAGGCACGAATGGAAAGCCCCTTTATTTTGTTTTTGTGTGTATCTACAATCTATTATCCATTGTTTACTATCTACTATCCACACACAGACAAGGGCGAGGGGGTTATATTTGCGTTTGCGAAATGTGGTAGTTAGTACCGTAAATCCCCGCCAATTTTCAAAAAGCCCCTTGCCTACTTCTGAAAAATTATCAAAAATTCTAAAAAGGGGGGTATCTGCCTATATGACGAATGAAGAACTTGTACATATGATTCAATCCGGCATAGAGCCACAGCAGAACACCGAAAAATTATATATGCAGAATCTTTCCATGATAAAGCGGATATGCAAGCCCTACACCAGTATAGAACCGCTGGAAGATTTAACACAGACCGCCTATATAGGACTGCTGGAAGCCATAAGGCGATATGACAGCACAAAAGGCTATAAGTTTATGACTTATGCGGAGGATTGGCTTAAATGGAGCATAAGGCATTATTTAGACCATTCACAGCTAATCAGAATACCGCTTAACATGAATAATCTGCTTTACAGATACAAGCGTTTTTTGACTTCCTATGAAGCCGATCACGCCGGACTGCTGCCGACTGATGAAGAAATCACGCACGAATTACGCATAAGCATAGACCAGCTTCAGGACATAAAGAAATATTTGCTATGTGACGGAATAGGAAGCCTTGACAGCCCCACAGATGAAGCCGGAGAAAGTACCATAATTGACTTTATCGCAAGCCCGGACAGCATGGAAGAAAGCACGATTGATAGTATATACCAGCAGGAAATGAGGGCAGATGTAAAAAAAGCTATGGAAATAGCCTTGACAGAGCCGGAGCAGGACACCATAAAGGCGTACTTTTGGGACGGGTCCACCCTTGACCGCATAGCCAAACAAAAGAACGTGACAAGGGAACGCATCCGGCAGCAGATAGCACAGGCACAGCGGAAATTATCGAGGGGCAAAGCCGGGAAGATTCTAAAAGAATACGCCCGAATAGAAAGTATGCGGTATGTCGGCGGCTTTTCGTTCTTCAAACATCATGGAAGCATTGTAGAATATGAAGTTTGCAAAAAAGAAGATATACTACAAAACAGCCTTGAAAAGTATCTTGAAATGAAGCGGCAGGAGCAGGAACGCCACAAAGAACGCCTTGCAAAGTCAAGGGCAATATAAAAGGACGTACTCGAAAGTACGCCCCTATATCCGACTGTAACCACCACGAAACAGACGGAATGAACACTATTATTATATCTTGCGACCGTCTAAAAGGCAAGTAAAGAAAATATTTCCCGAAAAAATCAAAAAAAGGCTTGCAATTTCCTTTTATATAATATATAGTATAGGTGTAAACAATCTACAATCCACTATCTACAATTTACAGTAGATTATAGATAGTTTACATGAAACAGAATAGCAAAAAACCACCACCACAAAGCCCGGACTGTGCAAAATATAGTCTTATGTGGGGCTATTTTTCATTGTTCCGGCACAAAAGAAAGGAGAAAGACGGAATGAACAAGAAAAACCGAATAATGACCGGGAAAGAGCCGGAAAGAAAAGGGGATTTTATCGGGGGGGGGTAGAAAGCCTATGAAATTTTTAAGACACAAGGCAGTATTGGCACTCTATACACTCTCACTTATCCTTGATGTAGCAGCGAGGAAATTAGCCGGAAAAGAAAATGACAATACGGAATACTATGTAAAATTTTTACATTATGACTGCTGGTACTGCTAAAACAGGCAGACCAAACATAAAAGCCGGACAGGGGGAGAAATCCCCCTATGGCTACCATGAAAGCGAGGTTAAATAAATGGCAGACTTGAAAGCGTTATCTGATGAAATGGCGAAGCTGAAAAAGCAGATTGAAACCGTTTTGAATATCTCCGACTATCGCAATTATGACGATTTATCAGGGCTGGACGATTACGAGCAGATTCAGACCGCCGACCAGCGGCAGCAGTTGGAAGAATACCGCAATATCCTTTATAAGCTGGACGAGATACAAGCAGATTTAGCATATTATAGCAAGCCTATCCGGGAAGTGGGAACGCTTCACGAAAACAGCCAGGGAAGATTTGAAACCGAAAAAGGACATTACTACACCAGCGGCAGCGGCATTGAATTTTTAAGGACGGAAGAAGCCTATAACAGCGATACGGACGAATGGGAAGAAGTCGAGATATGGACTACTTCACGAGTAGAGAGCAAAGACGGAAAATATTATATTGTCTACTATCCGAATGTGGAGTTATCCGGCTTGACCGTTAGAATAAGGGGGTAGACAGCATGAAAAAGATTGTTTTAGCGTGTCAAAAGGGCGGCGTGGCGAAATCCACGACCGCCTACACAATGGCAGCAGGACTTTACAATCAGGGCTATAAAGTGCTGATGATTGACACCGATCCGCAAGCAAACCTATCATTTACAGCCGGGCTTGATGTGGCAAGCGTACAAAATAGCCTTTATGATGTATTCAAAGGCACTATCCCGATTGATGAAGCCATAAATAATAGCCGGATAGGTTTTGATATTGTCACAGGTGGCTTGAATATGGTATCTGCTGATATGGAATTTACGCAGACCGGGCGTGAATATATGCTGAAAGAATCCATAGACAGCATAGAAAGCGAATATGATTATTGCATTATCGACACAGCCCCACACATGGGGATATTGACAATTAACGCCTTGACTGCTGCCAACAGCGTTATTATACCGATAACCGCCGATATATACGCCCTTATGGGGCTAACACAGCTAAAGGGCATAATTGACAGCGTAAAGCGGTACAGTAACCATAATTTGAGAATATCCGGCTTGCTACTGACGAAGTACAAAGGCACAAACGCAAACAAAGCCATGATGACACAAGCGGAACACATAGCGGATTCTTTCGGCACGATACTTTATAAAACCACAATCCGGGAAGCTACCGCCATTCAGGAAAGCCAAATATTGCAAAGTGATATTTTCGCAGAATCGGCAAAAGCCGGAGTAACGCAGGACTACAAAGCATTTTTGAAAGAATTTTTAGAAAGTGAGGGTTAAAAAATGGCAAGTAAAAGCAGATTAGACCAAGCTGCAGGGGCAAGCATAGGCGGCTTTTTCTCAAAGACAGATGAAAGCAAGCCGGAGCAGGAGCAGACCACAAAGGAAAGCCGGAAGCCCCCATATACAGATGAACAGATGGACGAAGCACTAAAAGCAGTATATAGGAGCGACCGGCAGCAGGACGGAGCCGACCTATTGCAAATTAACAAGGGAACATTCAGCAGAAAGAAAAGGGAAATTGAGGAAAACGAGCCGGAGCGAGTGGAACGCCTGAAAGCAGAAGTAGAAGCCGAGAAAAAAGAAGCAGAACCACAGGACACGCCACAGACCACGCAGAAGCCCCAAACAGCCCCCGAACCGTCACAGCCGATAGAAAACACACCCAAAGAAGAAAAAGCCGAGGAAAAGCCAAATACAAAGCAGAAAAAGCAAGTCTTTTCATTCCGGGCAACGATTGAGGACATAGCAAGCTGGAAAGCATACGCCACCGCCACCGGGCAGACAATGGAAAATGTCGGCACTGCTGCCATGAATGAGTATTTAGAAAATCACAGGCTGACCGGGGCAGAACAAAGCATATTTGAAGCCATGAAATCCCGAAATTGAAATGTAGACTTGTAGAAATGAAATCATGTAGACTTGTTTTCATGTAGACAAGCAGAAAAGCAGACCATAAAACATTGAAAATGTATATTGCAAAGAAAAAAAGCGTATGCTATAATGCCAGTAGGCAAAAAGCGATTGCTTAATCAATGAGTAACACAGAGAAAAGCCGGGTGTGCAGACCCGGCTTTCTCTTTTTGGGCTAATTGTCGCTGCTATCTCCATCTAACCACTTGCAGATATAGTATGCAGCTATACCAGCCAAAACGGAGATAATAAAAGCGATTGCGTAATCCAGCATGAGTAACACCCCCTTTCTGTTGCCAGATTGGGGAGCGACAACAAAAACAGTATATCATAATCTGACAGAATCCGCTATATGCAGGATTCTTTTTTATTGCCCTATGGCAGCAGGACAA
>JAMPFS010000063.1 GCA_023664325.1 Clostridium sp. | reverse complement strand
ATGATGTTACCCCGGAAATGAAAAAGCTGCTTGATTTTATTGACGGAAAAGAACCCGAGGATGATTTTACCAGAGAATTAGACGAGGCAGTGCAGTCCGTCAGAAAGAATGAGAAATGGAGGCTGGATTATATGACATTGCAGATGAATTATCAGGAAAAATATGAACAGGGAATTGAAGAGGGCAGAAAAGAAGGCAGTCATACAATGGTATATTCTCTGGTGCAAAAAGACCGCTTAACATTAACGGAAGGAGCAGAGGAGTTAAATATTTCCATTGAACAACTAAAGGCAAACATGATAAATCTGGGTTACGAACTTCCGCAGGAATAGAACGAAAATACAATTTATTTTTCTTTCCTCCAAATCCCATATTTCCAGAGAATGATAAAAGATTATTATATTAATAGGAGGAAAATTCAATTAATACATTCATAATGTTACAAGAACAAGAGGGCATTCCCACTTTCCTTATCTTCTGTTCATCATGAACAAAAGTTGGTAAATTTAGGATGCTCTCTCTAAGAGTTATAATAGGAGAAAAGCTGTTCAAATATTACATATTGTATATTTGTCCGGCAAATCATTCTGTCATTTAACAAAAATAAAGAAATTAAGAATAGATAAGGAGGGATTATCATGATGAGAATGAAAAATTTAAAGAAATTATTCGCATTGGTTTTAGCAGCCAGCCTGTTTGTCTCTGTATGGGGTACCATTGCGGCAACAAAGGCAGAAGCATCTAATGCGGCTGCGAAAGCTCCTACCATTAAAGTTTCCGCTTCCAAGACCGGCATTACCGTAAAGTGGAGCGGCATTAAAAAGACACAGATCAAAGGCGCACAGATTAAGATAGCAAGCAAAAAGTCATTCAAGAAGGCAAAGACCATCAAACTCTCCAAAGCGAAAGCAAAAAAGATGTCTTATACATTCACGCTGAAAAGCAAGACTATTTCCGCTAATTCCTCTTATTACTTCAAAGTCAGGGTAAAAAAGGGAAGCAAATGGACGAAGTGGAGTAAGGTGAAATCGGGTAAGGTGAAAAGCACAACAAATAAGTGTCCTCATAGCGATTATGAGTCTAAAGGAAAAATTATTGAAGTGAATGGACTGGTATTTGATGTGCATACTGTTTCTAAGAAAGATAATGAAGACTGGAGAGCTAGCAGTAATCATAAATACGCTTTATTTGATGTTTATCTGATAAATTCAGAAAAAGGAAAGGATCAAATTGATTACTCTAAAATCAGCTACATTTTTGATGATGGCAATACCCAGGGTGAGTTATGGGACTGGCTGCCACATGATTATGAGGGATATGATGGATTAATCTATTCTGTTCCAACATACGCAAATGCAATGGCTGACATCTATGTGGATTTCAATTATGAACCAGAAGAGACATTCTATCCATGGTTTAGTATTGTGGAAGAAACGGTTCCACATGATTATAACGGCAGTTATAAGGTTACACTTTTATATGACGGAACAATACTTGGCACCCAGACAATGATTAAGAAAGCCTGTATTAATAAAGGCATCAAACTTTTTCAGAATTATGGTGGTGAAAAATATGTAAAAGATCAAAACAATATAGACAAAGTTAATTCTGCGTATAATCATAATAATAAACTTTCTGATGATGCTATGTTTGCGAATTTAGTGGATTATTGGCAACTAAAGTTCAATTACTATGGTTGTAACCCAGGAACAAGACTTGAAAATGCGATTATTCGATACTATACAGGACAGAAAACAGCCGTAGTAGAATATGGCTCATCTCCAGCTCCAAAAGTACAATTGCCAGTTTATTGGACATCTAAGCAAAATAAACTTAGAAATTTTTATTATGCAAGATATAAAGAACATTGTTATAAGAATTCTCTTGGTGAGTGTTATGGAGGTGAACATGTATATCTAATTTTTCAAGATCCAAATACTAATCTGTGGTATGAGTGTTCTGATACTGGTTCAAATAATGGTAAAGGAAAAATTAAGATGCCATATGCAGATTATGAAACGCTTATATATAAATAAACTAAAATCTCCCATCAGCAATTTGCTGGTGGGAGATTTTTTAGGAACCATAAATTTTTACTTTCGAGATACTATTTTAAAGAGTTATAATAAGAGAAAAGCTGTACAGATATTGTATATATGATGCAACCATTTTCTTTCTCTATGGTCGGATAAGAAAAAAGATAGAGGCAAAACTCATTATTTAGATATCTGTAATATTTACATAAGAGCTTGCACCTTCTAATGAACGTATCTGCTCTGAAATCGTACTAAGATGTTGATTCGATTGCCGTTGTTGTAATTCTGATTCATACAAGTTAAATGCCTCTTTCATGGAATCGACACGTAAATTACTAAAGTATTCTAATAAATGAGACACAGCATCCGTATAGCGGTATTTTTCAGGAAGAAAAGCAAGCATCTTTTCATTTTCTTTATAATAAAGTAATGCATCTACCTGTTTTTCAAAAATTTCCTGTTCTTTTGCGGTAATTTTTTTCCGCAGTTTCTTCAGATAAGGTTTTTTCAGAAGCGGAAGGACAAGGCAATCTGCTATTGCGTAACTGGCAATGCCTATTAGCCCCAATATTACAGGTATCATCAAGAGCCAAAGAATGTCAGGAAGAAAATCCAGAAAATCGAGAAGTCCTACATCGTCCATAAATAAGAGAATCTTATATATAATTGGATAAAATGGAATTGCAACTATGATCGTGATAAATAATGGAAGAGTATTAGCCGTCGTGTTTTTGGCATTTAATTTTTTTAATTCAGATTCTAATGGGTGGGTTATTTTCATCATATTATCAAAATTGGTACAAATTTTATATGCCTCTTGTAATAATGGAATTACTATTTCCCTTTTTTCATTCATATCCAAACTGCTTTTGTATATCATATTAATCCTGTTTTCATCTTGTAAGATTTCATTCATGATATTTTCCTCCTACTGTATTGTAAAATTTGTGTGAACTAAGCACCAATATTTGTAGTATAATTCCCAGATATTATTATGTCAAATGTTTTTTGACAACAATCTACAGACACATGTTCTGCCATAGCAATCCTACTTATGTATCAGTGGAATCTCATCTATAAGGTATTCTCCCATATTTAAGATATGCGGATTGGTACAATGAACAAAGACCAGCCGCAAATCATAAGATCTTAGAAAGGGGAATTAAATTCCATGCGTAAATTATTCAAACGTATCATAGCAGTCATGATGGCACTTCTGATGTGTATTCCGAATAATGCGGCAACCGTTTTGGCGGCAGGCATTGATACAAAGGAAACCACAGAATATACAGCCATACTCAATTCCGTGGAACACGGAAGTATCCAGTTTACTGATTATCAAGCAGTAAGCACCAAAACATTTAATAAGGGGGATTCCGTGCAGGTGACATTAGTGCCGGATACCGGTTATAAAACCAGCCAGTTAAAAATTACCAATACCGATACCGGTAAGGTGCTGGCACAGAAAGACACTTCCGATAACCGGTTTGCTTTTACTATGCCTGCAAAGAATGTCACTGTTTCGGCATCTTTTGCCCCAAAGGAGCAAACACTGAAGCTGCCGGATGAAAACCCGGAGGGCAATGCAGAACAGGCAGGCAGTCAGGAATCAGAAGAGGAAAACCCGGAAGATGACGGGGAGGGAGCCTCGGAATATAAAGAGGAAAGCAGCGAACCTCTGGGGACAGAGGAGCCAACCCTTACCACGGATATCATTACCCTGAACCTTGATGAAGACATTGCGGAAGAAGTGGAGCAGATCGCACAGGATGAAATCAAAGCGGCAGATGGCGTAGATGAGAAAACCTATGCCTTTGATGAGCCTAAATTAGTATCTGATTATGATGAAAACGGCATGGCGCAGACAGCACATTACGTTACTATGATGTATACGATTGCCGATAAAACCCAGTTAGCCTTGATTCCAAAGGGAAAAAGAATCCTTGAGGCAATCTTTGAGCCGGAGTATATCACGGCATTTTATACGAACATTTATGAGAATGTGCCGATATACGCCACGAAAGAAAGTGATGATTATTTTGTTGCCTTTCTGGATGCAGCCAAGATCAGGGGCTTAGGGGAATGTGTCGATTATTCCATTGGCACGGTAGATACCTTAAATCCGGAATTTCTGGACGACCGGATCAAATATGATGATGAAACAGGCCTTTTATATATCCCAAAGACTTTTTATTATGATGCAGAGGGGCATGAGACAGCATTTGATTTTAAGACACAGCTTGTTATATCATCCGATGTCAGCAACAATACAGGAAGGGTACGGACTGTAATCGAAAACCATAATAAGGATATTGATATTGTCGCTGAAGAACAGACCGTTGACGTGGATCTGTTTGACATGTCAGTGCGCATTCCGTTATCGACCACCACTACGGCAAAGAATGTGGATCTGGCACATGTCAAAGTATATATCAATGACAGCAGCGTGCCTGCGGAATTTAATGAAGATGAAATTGATTTCCATGCAGATACAGGTGAATTGGAGTTTGCCCACACGGGGCTTACTTTATACAGCGTAAAGATTGAAATAGAAGACAGCACGTTTGCGGAAAAGGTCATCCAGAAAATCACCACAAAAACAAATGCCGTATCTGCCAGCAACATGAAATCACTTCCCTGCACGATCGACCTGGAAAACCAGACTTTTACATCCGGGGATGATACCATCAAGGTGGTTGATACGATCAAAGCCGGTAACCTTTATACTTATAAATCAGCGGTATTTTACAACCCATGCGAAGAAAACATTGGTAATGACAGTGATCTGGCAGCGGCAGCATTAGGCGGCATTGCCAATTCCGCAAACTATATGTATGGCCCTAATAATGCGGATATATATGATGGTATAAAAGATACGGATGATAGTTTTACCTTAGCTGACGATATGAAGGGTACCGTTAGTAAAATAGGAAGCACTTCTACTACCAATGGGAGTTTTAGCGGGAAATGGATTGATTTTGTCGCACAGCCGCCGGGAGCGAAAAAATTAACGGTAAAATATACAAACTATACAGGGACAGGCAAGAACCATGCCATTTACCTTGCAAGCCATCAGTATGAATGGAATGTATCGAAAAAGAAAAGAACCGTAAACAAGGTATCTGTATATACCGTAAATAACGTAGCCCCTTATGTTGACATCAGATGTGAGCCAAAAGAAAGTACGGCTAAAGATAATGCAAAATCTGTGGTCACGATGAAAAAGACATCCGGAAGCTGGAGCAGCCCGATCCTGAAAGAAACAGTCGGGGATGTAAAGCGGACAGTAGACGGCACCGAAAGAAGCTGTAACCCGCTAAGCATGCTTGCCCTGCAGTGTGCGCAGCATACAACGGGGAAAAATTCAAACTTATACAGTTTTGATACTACCGTATATATGCGTATCTTAAAACATGACACAAAAAACAAATATATCATCTTTGGCCTTGCTACGGCACAGGGATCCTCACAGGCAGGCTCTGCCATATATAAGGTGAGATATGACAGTGATGAACCTTCTATTAACAACTGCTCATTAAAAATAAACAAAGAGATTGAAAATCCTGCATTATACCGTGGAAATAAAAATTATAATGTGGATGGTGCAATCTATACGCTTTACACGGATGCAGCATGTACAAATGAGGTAGAAATCGCTGATGAGACAGTAGAATTTGAGATTGAAGCAAATTCTTCTGACAATACATTTGGATCTGCCCAGAGGAATGACATTCCGGCAGGGACTTATTACCTGAAAGAAAACCCGGTAGGGTACACAGAGTCTTCCGGAGTAAATACGAACCCTACGGTCTATACAGTTACGCTCACAGAAGATAATGATAAGGACAACCCAGTTATCGTGAATGTAACGGTGGCAGCAAGTGATGCGGAACCCGTTCCAACTGATTTGCCATACTTAAACATTACTAAGTATGGAAATACAACAAATAAAGATGCCGTTACGGCCACATTTGGCTTATATCAGGATACCAATGAGGACGGCATATATAAGATGGTAAGGCGTGCAGATGTGGCAGGCAGCACATGTACATGGGCGGACTTCCCAATGGACAATGGTGCATCTTATGACTTTGACAACAATGGCCTGCCATTGGGCAATTACTACATTGCAGAAATAGGCAGGGCTTCCAACCTGACCGACCGGGGCAAGCTGACCGCCAATGGGAAAACATACCCGATCCCGACCGCACAAAACCCATTCCGGTTTACCGTGGAAGAACAACTGACGGCTGATCCAGGCGTAAAGGAAGGCTGCCTATTCATCAATGGGGAGCTTGTATGCCATGGATCGGATACGGCTGCTTTTACCATAGAAGTGGATAATGAGTTCAAATATTACGGATTCAAGGTAAAGAAAGAGGATGCCACGGATCCCGATAATGCAGCAGGACATGACCTGACTGCTTCTTTCCAACTGATCGCAGGGGATGGCGAAAACGGGACAAAGGTTTCGGTGAACCCGAACCCGTCCACGCTCAATAGTGACACAGGCACATCCTATAATAAAGGGGATGTTATTAATATCCCCGGCATAGGGACAACCTTTAAGACGGATAAGGACGGCAACTTTACTTCAGCACCGTATCTGTTATCAGCCGGAACCTATACCATAAAGGAGGTTCAGGCTCCTAATAATTATAGGCTGAACTCTGTAACGCAGACCTTTACGGTCGGCAGCACTGCCGGAGAAGGCACCATTATCACCGGCCCAGTATTTAAGAATGAGCCGTCTGCCGGTTCTTTTGCCATGCAGAAGTATGACAATGAACTGGATGCAGCGACCGGACAGGGTGCGGGCGACCTGAATGCCACGTTTGAACTGGTAAATAATACAGGGCAGCCGGTCGTATATAAGAATAAGACGTATGAAAATGAGGCAGTCATGGAAACATTTACCTTAAATGCTTCCAATAACTATGCATGGTTCAGCGGGGCAGACACACAGGCAGACGGGGCATTACGCCTTGGCTCTTATATCATACGGGAAAAGACCGCAGGAACGGGATACAAAAACACGAAGGTAAAGGATGCTTATGGGCTGGATACCAATAATGAGCTTCATTTCACACTAACAAAGGATTATGAAGTGGCATGGTCTGGCATGGATTCCTTTGCCTCAACAGTCCAGTCGCATTACACAGCAGCATATCCTTCCGTTAAGGGATTTGATGATACAAAAATATCCGGCAATACACCGCTTAATACTTTAGAGAATGCCGTACAGAGGACAGGCTTTGAAGTGCATAAGGTAGACTGGGAAACGAATGATACCAACAATCATGACATGACGGCTTCCTTTAAGCTGGTATACCGTAATACGGTGAATGATAAGCCGGTTGTGGTAGATAAAAATAAGGATGGAAAACTGGATATTGCAGCGGAAACATTCCATAATGGCGATACCGTATATGAATTTACCACAGATAAGGATGGCAATTTTACCTCACCGGCAGACCTGCTTCCGTATACAGGCGGGAAAGACAGTGGGATCTATTATGAATTATATGAAACAAAAGCACCAAAGAATTATTATACGGTACACGAATTTGATCCGGATGTAAGGTTCTTTATCCATGCAGCAGGGGAACATACAACGGAGTATTCCTGCAATAAGACGGAGGCAGATGGGTTTACGTTTGCGGCAGACCAGAAAGTGCCGGATGTAAGGTTCCGCTATGATATCAACTTCACAAAGAAGAAAGAGGGCGAGATTGACAGCAAGCTTCTTGCCAATGTACCGTTCCGGATCACGCTTCTGGATGACGAGGGCAATGAGGTGGAAAGCCATGTCGTATGGACAGATGAAAGCGGTTATTATGACAGCGCATCGGATTATACGCCACATGGGAATAATACCAATTATGGGGATAACTATACCACATATGAAAAGAACGGGGAAACGTATTATCAGCTTGACAAGAGCGGGCTTACGGAAAACCGGAATGGGGCAAAGCTGATCGGCACATGGTACTATGGCTTTAAAGAGACAGATGCCTTAAAATATGCCGATGCAAAAATATTTGATTATGCAGGAAAGAATAATGAAATCAAGGTAGGTGCCTTTATTGCCGGTAATTATACGATCGAGGAGCTTCGGTGTGAGGCGAATGAAGGCTTACGGTTATTCTCTGACACATTTAACATTCAGGCATTTGATAATTATTATAACAAGGATCTGGGGACATATGACAATGCGGATTATGGGCTGAATACGGTAGCTCTTACACAGGATACGGATTCACACTATGCCGTTGCAAATGATGAATTAGTTATTGTCGATGAAGTATTATACAGCGGTCTTGCAAAAGGAGAGACGTTTAAGCTTGTGACATCTGTCCATGATGCCGATACGGGAGAGCTGCTTTTAAATGCAGACGGCACAGAAGCCGTGCTTGAAAAGACTTTTGTATCAAAAGCCGTCAACAGTGTGGTAAAAGTAGAGATTGACTTTGATGCTTCCGGATATGCGGGCAGAAGCATTGTCATTTATGAGCAGGTGTATGATAAGGACGGCAAACTTCTGGTAGAAGAGGCGGATCCGGCAAATGAAGACCAGCAGATCCATTTCCCTGCGATTACGACAGAGCTTACGGATACCAGATCAGAAGATCATCTGGCAAAGGCGGCAAAGGATACAAAGCTTAAGGATGTTATCACCTTTAAGAATCTGGAGCCTAACAGGACTTATAAAATAAAGGGTTATCTGGTCGATCCTGAAACCCTTGATTATGCAAGGGATGATAAAGGCAGCAAGATTACGGCAGAAGAAAGCTTTAAGCCTACGAAATCAAGCGGCACGGTAGATGTGGAGTATGCATTTGATGCGGAAACATTAGCAGGCAAGACACTGGTTGCATTTGAGTATGTCACAAAGGGCGGTTTTGAGATTGCACTGCATGAGGATATTGAGGATGCGGCACAGACCATCCATTTCCCTGAGATCGGAACGACTGCCTATGATGAAGAAAACGGCACGCAGATGTCATATGCGGATGATACTGTCACGGTTAAGGATACCGTGGTATATAAAAATGTGATTGCAGGCTATACTTATACTATGACCGGAACCCTTGTTGACAAGGCAGACGGAGAAACCATAAAGGATGCAGAGGGCAATGTGGTAACCGGAACCGTACAGTTCACGGCAGAAGATACCGAGGGAACTGTGGATGTAACCTTTACCTTTGACGGCACGGGCATGGATTCCCATACGCTTGTGGCATTTGAAAACCTGTATATCACAAAGGCTGTGACAGATGATAACGGGGATACCACATATGAGGATGTGGATATTGCGGAACACAGTGATATGGAAGATGAAGCAGAGACAATTTATCTCCCAGGCATAAGAACGACTGCAAAAGACACGGAAAACGGCTCACAAATGTCATGCTTTGGGGAAACCGTATCCATTACAGACACGGTAGCTTACCAGAACCTTATTCCGGGGCTTAAGTATCAGGTAGAAGGCTGTCTGATGGATAAGGCAACCGGAGAAAAAGCACTGGATGCGGAAGGCAATGAGATCACGGCAATGACAGAATTTATGCCGGAAGAAGCAGACGGAACGGTAGACGTGGCATACGAGTTTAATGGCAGCCATATGGAAGGATATACCGTTGTTGCATATGAGCGTATGTATGTCATCATAACGTCAGCCAGCGAAGAAGAGATCGAAAACCTTGAAACCGGAGAAGTGACAACGGAAGTGACCGAGACGGAGGAAAGGCATCTTATTGCAAGCCATGAGGATATTGAGGATGAGGGGCAGATGATCCACTTCCCGAATATCCGTACACTGGCTTATGACGGTGAGAACCAGTTAAATGTAACAAAGAGTGGCGAAAAAGAAGTTATTAAAGATACCGTAGCTTATGCGAATGTGACTGCAGGCGAAGAATATACCATAACGGGACGGCTTTATGACAAGGAAACAGGGGAAGTCCTTAAGGATACAGATGGAAATGATATCACGGCAAGCACGGTCTTTGTTGCACAGGATACAACGGGAACCGTTGAGATCGAATTTAACGTAGACACATCAAAACTGGCAGGGCATAGGCTTGTGGCTTTTGAAAAGCTTCTTTATAAGGGCTTTGAGGTCGGCAGGCATGAGAACCCTGATGATGAAGATGAAACGGTATATATCCCTAAGATTGGAACAACCTTAACAGATAAAGAAGGGATGCATCTAAGCCTTGCGGAAGATAAGGCAGCCCTTACGGATACTGTCCAGTATGAGAAGCTTGCACCGGGGTATACCTATATTCTGGTAGGACAGTTAATGAATAAAGCAACGAATGAGCCTGTTAAGCTTGAAAATGCCGATAACGCAGAAAGCATTATGGCAAAACTGGAAGAGACGATCGCAGCAAATAATGCCATGGCCAATCCGGAAGAAGAACAGGAGAAAGAGCCTGAGACGGATAAAGCAGTTTATATTGTCGGCAAAGACATCGAAGCAGGTTATTACAAACTGATCGGCACACCGGATGAACATGGAAACGTATTTGCTTCATGGTGGGTATATGCATCCGAAAATAACCAGACGGTTCCGGAAGATACGGATAAGGCAGTTGCAAACGGAGTGGTTACCGATAACACGAACCCGGAATATATCCGGCTGGTGAATAACCAGATATTACAGCTTGAAGAGGATGTGGTAAGCATATCTGCATCGGAAGAAGAAGCGGCAGATAAGGTGAATGCCGTATTAAAGGCATATTATGACGGGCTTGATGAGGAAGCTCTTAACCAGGAGCCTGCTGCATCTGCGGATGATGCGGAAGAAACGGAAGATGAAAATACGGAAGATACGGAAAATGCAGCAGATGCCGAGCCGGAAAGCGTTGTAGATGCGATTGTGAATAAGCGTAAGGTGATTGATGGCACATTTGACTGGGGCAGCTTAAGTGACGGCACACAGCCGGTATTTGCAGAGACTTACGAAGATGACCTGAAAGCACTTGACGGGACTGCCGTGTGTATGGTATTCACACCGGAAGAAGCGGACGGCTCTGTTGATCTTGTATTTGAAGTCAATGCATCCGAGCTTAACGGAGTTACGACGGTTGCATTTGAAGAACTTTACATCAATGGATTTTCCGTTGCGGAGCATAAAGATATAGAGGATGAGGGGCAAAGCGTTCACTTCCCTGATATCCATACAACTGCTACGGATGCAGACAATAAGATGCATTATGCACAAGCAGGCACGGAAACGGTTATCCGTGACGTGGTAGATTATAAGAACGTAATCCCGGGAGAGACATACAGGGTTTCCGGCACATTAATGGATAAAACAACACAGGCAGCCGTCCTTAATGCAGACGGGACACCGGTAACTGCGGAAACGGAATTTGCTGCAGAAGCGGCAGACGGAACGGTAACACTGGATTTCGTGTTTGACTCAACCGGTTATGCAGGACACAGCCTTGTCGTATATGAAGACTTATATACAAACGGAATCCTTGTCGGCAGGCATGAAGATCTGGATGATAAAGACCAGACGGTGAATATTATTAATATCCATACCACTGCCATTGACGGAAAAACCAAGATTCATGTGGCAAAAGAAGGAACTACAACCATTATTGATACCGTTTCCTATGAAGGGCTTACCCCGGGTGAGACTTATGTCATGAGCGGTATCCTGATGGATAAGGAAACAAAGGAATCCTTAAAGTCATCTAAGACTGGCAACCCGGTAGCAACCTTAATCACGGATATATTCGGACAGAGCAATGAATATATTTCCGAAACAGCATTTGTACCGGAAGCAAGCGCAGGGGAAATACAGATTAAGTTTAATCTGGATTCAACTGACTTTGACGGAAAGACCATAGTTGCCTTTGAAAAACTTTATTATGGCACAACCGTTATCGCAAAACATGAGGATATTGAAGACACAGAACAGACAGTATATGTTCCTAAAATTGGCACCAAAGCATCGGTTGACGGCAAGAGCGAGGCAGTAGGGAAGAAAGACACAAAGCTTGTTGACAAGGTGGAATATACCAACCTTGTTCCCGGCAAAAAGTATACGGTTAAGGGTACTTTAATGGATAAAAAGACCGGAAAAGCATTTACTGTAAATGGCAAGAAAGTCACTGCCAAGAAGACATTTACACCGAAAAAAGCAAATGGAACGGTTAAGCTTACCTTTACGTTTGATTCTACCAATGCTGAAACGCTGGTCGTATTTGAAAGGCTTTATTACAAAGATATCAAGGTAGCGGAGCATACGGATATCAAGGATAAAGAGCAGACGGTCACATTTAAGACACCGGGCGAGACAACCGGCACCCCGGGAACACCTTCGGAGAAAGTAAAAACGGGAGATTCATGGATGCTGATCCTTCTCCTGCTGCTTATCGCAGGCGGAAGCTTTGGGGCATATGTTTATACAAAGAAAAAGAAACAGAAGAAACATAAAGATGTATTCCCAATCTAAGATTCTAATATCAGCAGGGGCAGGGTAGAAATACCCTGCCTTTGTAATTTTGGCAAAATATTGCAATGATTTTTACAGAGAATTTTAAGGGAATCCTGTTGCATATTTTATGGGATATATATTATAATAAAAGAGTAAAAAATACAAAATTATTAAATATTTAATATAATCTGGTATGATAATCAGAAAGTGAAGGAAAACCATATGCATACTGGAACAAAAATACAAATTATGGCAGCGAAAGAACTTGGAGCAAAATATGATGAAGCCTCTAAGGAATTATTTTCCAATCCGGAAATTCTGGCTCCTATTTTACATGAAGTAGTGGAAGAATATAAGGACTGCACCATTCAGGAAATAATATCATATATTGACAAAAGCAGCATAGTGAGCGATCCGGTCGATGCGGTATCAAAACTAGCAGATAAAGTCCAGGAATTGCCTACGGAATTAAATTCTCTTGGTGAAAAGCTTACCCGTTATGATGAACATTTTATCTGCATTAACCCAAAACTGACGACACAGAAAATGAAAGTTTATCTTCATATGGATTTTGAGATCCAAAATGATTATCAGCCGGGCAATCCTAAATATCCACTTATTAAAAGAGGAATCTTTTACGGAGCAAGAGAAATAAGCTCCCAGTTAGGCATTTTGACTGAAACGACAGATTATTCGCAAATACAAAAAGTATATAGTATTTGGGTGTGTAATGAAAACATACCACGGGAACTCCAAAACACAGTATCATCATATGCTGTTACAAAGAAAGACTTAATTGGAAACACAAATGAACCGGAACAAGATTATGACTTAATGACAGTGGTTATAATCAGAAGAGGAAATGATGAACAATCACCTCAAAACCAGCTATTTGACTATCTGACTGGAATCTTTCAAAGCGATATCCAGCGGATAAACAAATATGTTGATGTAAATGATAATCAAAAGGTAATGGAAGGAGTGAAAAATATGAGCGGATTAGGGCAAAGCATAGCGGAAAAATCATATATGCAGGGTGAGTCAAAGGGCATAGAAAAAGGCAGTTATACAACAGTATATTCCTTAGTGCAGAAAGGTCTTATAACATTAACAGAAGGGGCAGAAGAATTAAATATCCCCATTGAACAACTAAAGGCAAACATGATGAATCTGGGTTACCAGCTTCCGCAGGAATAGATTACCAGAACCCAGAAAAAGTGTTACAATTATCATATGGAGCAACCGTGTTACAGGGTGCGTTGGCCTCATTCTCAAAGAATGGGGGTGATGCCTATGAAAAATCAGAATCATCATAATTTTGATTTTAAGGACTTAATGACCTTCGGGTTATTCCTTTTGGCATTGCTTACATTCGTTTTTACGTTTTGTAAGTAACTGCTTTACATAGCAAAACCACCCTTGTACTTTGAGCGGTAACAGGGTGGCATTGCTATCTTATAAATTCGGTCAACCCCTTGTGGGCGGTTGCTCCTCTTGCTGATATTATAACACTGGCTGGCAGATTTGTAAAGGTTCAATGGAATCAAATTCTGCGCACAGAGATAAATTGACAATTCAGCATAATTTGTTATAATATACTTAACAAGACATCCGGAAGGTAGGGGCAACTACCCGATCCGGTAAAATTTTAGCTATAAGAAATAGCTGTCCTAAACTTTACCAGAGAGCAGGACGGCTATTTCTTATTT
>JAMPFS010000062.1 GCA_023664325.1 Clostridium sp. | reverse complement strand
TGTGAAAGTTTCTTACGCTGCAAGCAGCGGGGAATGTACCCATATGTTATTCAATTCCATATAACATTCCTCCTGAATCTGCTATCCTTTGCATTTTTTAGCCATTTACCTCAATTCCTGCCTCTTGTTCCAGTAATTCCCTGAGTTTTGCCGCAGCCACTGACATAGTTGACCTTTTATCAATGATCAGACACATATCCCGTTCCGGAAGGGGTTCCTCAAATTCTAACCGAATCAAATCACCGCTTTCAATCTGCCTTTTGGCAAAATCTTCCACCACGCAGCCCACACCCAAATTCCTCACTGCAAACTGAACAATCATGTCACTGGTTGCCAGTTCAAATTCCGGTGTAACTGCTACTTGATTCTGCTTCAGAAAATGCTCAACATACCTTCTTGTACTCGTGTCACCCTCTAAGCATATAAGCGGGAGTCCACTCAATTCACTGTATGCAAGTACCTTGCCTTCTAAATAGCGGAACTTATCCCCCGCCACAAACACATCCTGAATCTTACGAACCGCCGCAATTTCAAATTGCGAATCTGTCTCTAAGGGGCTGGTCACGACCCCAAAATCAATACGGCCCTGATGCAGGTGGTCAATGGTCTGCGGCGTTGGGGCATTGGTCACTGTAACCTTAATCTCCGGATATAGCTGATGAAACTTCTCTAAGTAAGGCAGAAGATAGAACTGCAATGTCATGTCACTGGCACCAATCCGCACCTCTCCATACTCTAAATTCAACATCTTAGCAAGCTGTTCTTCGCCAGCCAAAATAGTCTCATAACCGCTTCCGACATAAGAATACAATAAAGTTCCAGCGCGGGTTAAGCTGACACCTTTCGCACGTCTGGTAAAGAGTTCGATTCCCAGTTCCTGCTCGAGCTGTTTTACAGCTTGGGAGACGGCAGGCTGCGAGATACAAAGCCTCTTTGCTGCACCAGTAATGCTTAGTTCGGTGGCTACATGATAGAAAATCTTATAGTATTCCAGATTGACATTCATATAATCTCTCCTTATATCTAAACGATTTCCCATAAGTAGATTATATAATATACTGTCCGTTTTGTATAGCCCCAATTTTCATATTTTTGTGATTTTTTCACAAAAAATGAGCCATAAGCTATGCTTATCGCTCATTTCCCTGAATATTCATACTATAATCCTGCATATTTCGCAAAGACAGCCTGTTCTGCATCTTATAATTTTGAGAAAACCTCTCCTATCTTTTCACGGATAACCAGATCTGCCTTCACTCCTCTGCTCGTTTCCGCCATATTGATTACAACCAGATGCTTCCCCCTGAAATAATCAATAAATCCAGCCGCCGGATATACTGCCAGCGAAGTTCCTCCAATAATCAAAACCTCCGCATTGCGGATATATTCAACCGATTTCTGCATCGTATCATAATCAAGCCCTTCTTCATACAAAACCACATCCGGTTTGATTCTTCCACCACATTCACAGACCGGAACCCCTGCTGTCTCCACGATATGTTCCACCGGATAGAACTTGCCACAGTGTTCACAGTAATTACGGTGTACACTTCCGTGAATTTCCAGAACCTCTTTACTTCCCGCTGCATAATGCAGACCATCAATATTTTGTGTAATAACCGCTTTCAGCTTCCCTTCCTGTTCCAGTTCGGCAAGCTTGATGTGTGCGGCATTTGGTTTCGCCTCTAATGCAATCATTTTATTCTTATAAAATTCAAAAAATTCTTCCGGGTGTTCCACATAAAAACTATGGCTCACCATGACTTCCGGTGGATATTTGTATTTCTGGTTATATAAACCGTCCACACTTCTAAAATCCGGAATACCGCTTTCTGTAGACACGCCTGCCCCGCCAAAAAATACAATATTGTCACTTTCCTGTATGATGCGCCTCAGTCTGCCTATCTTTTCTTCTGATTCCTCATACTGCATTACGTCGCCTCCTCCAATAACCCAAAACCTTTTTCAAAAGCATCCATAATCGTCTGCATGGCATCCTCCTCATCCTCGCCATCGCAGATAATTTCAATTTCATCCCCCTGAGCCACTCTTGCTGCCAATAAACCTAATACACTCTTTGCATTTGCTGTATTTGTCCCTTTTTTGAGTGATATTTTCGATTCAAATTTAAGACAAATCTCACACAGCTTTCCCGCCGGACGCAAATGCAAACCAGAAGGCTCGGCAACGACAACTTTTTGTGTTACCATACGATTCCTCCCTATTTTCCCATACTGACTCCCCATTTCAGGTGTATTTGTACTACTCCTCCGCCTGAGTGATTTCCACTTCCACTGTAACTTCTCCTGCTATTTCTATTCCGCTTATCGTCCTTAAATTTACCACAAATGTATATATGCCCGGTTCATAGCCGGATACATCAATACTCGGAATCAGATTTGTCACCTTTAACTTATCGAGATTTTCTTCCAACCCGCGGACTTTCAAGGCATATTTTTCACTTGAGGTAAAGGAATAACTATAATCTGACTGTTTGCCAACAATGTTAATATCATCATTTTCAAGGAATATCAGTTTTTCTTCTACCTTCTCCACAATGATCTTAATCATAATTTCTGCGTTTTCGTCTGCCAGTGTAATTCCCTCCGGAAGATAATCCAAAATATTGACCGATGTCTCCATATCTTTATAGATATCCGTTACATCCACATCATCAATCAAAATCTCTTCCACTTTCGCAAGGTCAGCTCCATCGCCAACCACCTGAATCGCTGTCGGCTGGTAATCAAGACTGGCTATTGCATAACCTTCCCGTGGCTCCCCTGTTGTTTTCATTCGGACAGCCAGTTCCTTTGTCGGAAGAATTTCCACATAAGCCTCTATCTGCTCCACATCAAACTCAATCTTAGCGGGATCGACCACCTGCCCGTTTCCATCAATAAAAATCGGTGAACCATACAGGCTTAAGCTATGTGTGGCATTCGATACATCCACGTCTAACACCACACTGGCAATTGTATTCACAACACTCTCGGCTCCGCTAACCGTAATCAGATTCGGTGTGGCTGTTTTATTTCGGATAGCCAGACCGTCCATCACCTGAGAATTGGTTCGCACCGTAACAGGAAGCTGCTTTTCAATCTTATCCTCCACCGCAATGACAATCGCATTATTCACAGAGGAAATGGTTAAATCTCTTGCCACAGTCATACTATTCGCAGACACATCCACGGTAACAGCATTTGTCACTGACATCTTGGAGAGATCCGCAACTGCCTTAAAATCGGAACTTCCCAAACTCTCTACCACCTTGCGCCTTCCCTTTACGACAACATCTATTGTCGTTCCTTCCGGCACTTCGTAGACTTTATTTTTTTCTGTAATCGCATTTCCATTGATAAATTCAATCTCGATTCCCGTAATCTGTTTCGTCGTCTTATAATCATCTACATTCGCCACGATTATCCAGATCACAATTGCGCAAACCAGAGATAAAATCTTCATCCCAAAATGATCAAGAATTTGATTTTTCATGCTTGCCTAATCCTTTCCACCATTTCATTTTACCGGTAATCGTTTCTTCTCTGCCAAGCTCCTCCATCCGCTCCACAAAACGCTCCCGTGGAATATTACGGATAATATCCCCATTATGCGCAATGGACACTGCACCCGTTTCTTCTGAGACAACAATCGTGATGCTGTCCGACACTTCGCTGACACCGATTGCCGCCCTGTGCCTCGTGCCAAGCGCCTTGCTGATATTCAGATTATCCGACAACGGCAGATAGCAGGTTGCACTGACAATCCTGCCATTGCGAATGAGTACTGCGCCGTCATGGAGTGGCGTATTATGTTCAAAAATATTAATCAAAAGCTGGCTTGAAATCTTGCTGTCCACTTCAATGCCGGTTCTTTCATAATCTCCAAGCCGCACCTCCTGCTCTAATACAATCAGCGCGCCGGTCTTTGCTTCGCTCATCACATAGACCGCTTTCGTAATCTCATTGAGCATCTTCTTGTCTAACTTCTTACTCGCTTTTTCACCGTCCGAGGAAAAAATAGAAGACACAAAATTCTTCCGTCCTAATTGCTCTAATGCCCTGCGGAATTCAGGCTGGAAAATGATAATGACAGCGATAACGCCTACACTAATGGTATTCTTAAAAATCCAGATCACAGTATTAAACTGGAAGATCATGGCAATCCCCATAAACAAAAGCAGCACAAGAATACCCTTGATAAGTGTCCATGCCCGTGTTGTCTGAAACCACGTCATGATATGGTACAACACAACAGCAATGATGATAATTTCTGCCACATCTGTAATTGTAATTCTCGGAATATAGAACCAGTCAAAATAGGTTCTTATAAAATTCAATATCTGTTCCAATGTTCTCTCTCCACTATTCATGCTTCCTTGAATTAATATGTTTTACATTTTTATTAGACTCTGAAACGGAAAGTTTCGGTATTGCTTTCACATAATAATAGTATTCATCATCCTCAAATTGCAAGTGATCCGCTTTTTGATAATCCACGATTCCTTTTATAAACTGAACAATCACTGCCATTACGATTCCGAACACACTCCCCAATAAAATGGGAACAATTTCCACCGTAACCATTAATGTAACACTTCCAAACAGAAACAGCACTACATTCAGAAATCCACCCACACAAAACGCTGCAATCCATGAATTATCGAATGACATTCTATAAATCGCATAAGTAACTAATATAACGCCCGCAAATACAATAAATGTCAGCACCATATCTTTATTATTCAGCAATTCATTCAAAATATACTGATAACCCGCCACAGCATCATCTTCTTCCGTAACAGCCGCCAGAACGTTTTGCAGTTCACCTACCACGCCCTCATAGTAATACAGCACAACACCAAATATCATTGGAATCACTGCCGATGGGCCGACTAAAAATCCCAAAACAATTGGCAGCGCATATATCATATGGCAGGCATAAAACACAGGAACCAGTAACACAATAATTCCACTTTTCCCATCAAACCGCATATAACCAAAGTAAAAAACAGCAATCACAGCCAGCGTTACCAGACCAACATCCAGGGATACCTTTACCGTCTGCAAAACAAGCATAACTGCGGCTATTCCAGCCATAAATTCAACCGGTATAAACGCACAGATCACAGCCAGAAGAAATAGCAGATAACTGTTGTCAAGCACCGGCACATTTCCAAATTTGCGGTTCAGCGAAAAGAAGATAATGACCGCCAGTACACATTTAAACAACGGGGTAAGAATATAATCATAACGACTATAAAATGCCTTCAAATTATCTCTAAAAGTTAGTAAAATCGTCACTGATACCCACACCCCCTTTGACCTTCTTAATCTTTCTGCCGGATTCCTCCTGCAGCTTTTTCAAATGATGATTATATATAATGATATTGGATCTGGAAGCTTCATACCGTTTTGCATATATAATTCTGGCAAACAACCAGTATATAAAAATCCATACAGCATAAATCACCCCGATTGTGAGCGCAAGCTGCTTATAATCCATCTTCAAAATATTTGCCAGAATATAATCCAGTTTATATAGAACCAACATTGCAAATATAATCATAAATGTAATAGTCGCTGAAACAACAGCCTTCAAGGTATTAATCCGAACGTAATCACCTTTGTAGTATTCATGCATTGGAATCTCTGTCTTCCCCTGATGTTTCTCATAGATTGCAATTTTTGTCATCAGTTTGACATTCTCCTCACGGACCATTGTCTCACCTCTTTTCTTTTTCGTGACATATGGTATATAGTATACCACGAATACTGCCCATTTTCAATGGCAGGCGAAAGGAATTTCTGCATTTGTAACAATTCCCTTTGTCTGTTTTACTTATTCATATCATCTACTATATTCTGTGGTTTTGCCGTTAATTCCACCCATGCCGGCCGAAAACCGCTTTTGACCGCATTTCTGACAGATCTGATATTTGACCATGCCGCACAGTAAAAAGGCACTTTTCCCCTTTTTAGTATCTCTGCCGCCAGACGGCTGGTAAGCGCCGATGCAATTCCCCTGTTCCGGTAATCCGGCAGTACATCAACCCCTATCTGCCACATGCTGTCACAATCCGCACTACAGCCAGCCAATCCAATCAATGTATCTCCGTCATAAGCCCCAATTCCAAGTACATCCAACTCTTTTCGGTCTTCACAAAGCGCATTGCCCCACTCCTTTTGATACAAACCGTCAAAATCCTCCTGCTGTAACAGCTTTAAGGGAAAGGCGCATGTAAGCGGATCAAGCCTGCCAAGATCCGGCAGGAAATACTCTGCCATAAAACAGACTCTCTGCCCCTGCCTGCGCAATTCTTCATCCAGCCAAAGCATATTCGGGGTTTCAAAACAGTGATAAAACGTAAATTTCCCTATATATTTTTCAACAATATCCCGGTATTCATCCTTTACAGATGCCACAATATTATTTCCATAGGAGACCAAATTGCAGGCAACCGGTTCCTTATAATATTTTCTCGCATCTGCTCCAATGCATGACGTTACAATCACATTGTTATCCTGTTCAAAATCTTTTTCATGGCAATTCAAATCAATTGCCGACTGCTTCATGGCAATTTCTAAAATCTCCCTGTTTGTCATGGATACCCCCCCCCTATTTTTGCATTCAAAAAGAACCTGACATATGATAGTAATTATTCTACCACATTCAGGTTCCTTCTTCTATACACATTTTTCGTTTTATGGATGTTCCATCAGTATAGCATGATTATTCCGTTCTATCTATATATTTATTGCTGTTTACACATTTATTCCCTATTTTTCAGTACCTCTGCCGGCATGATTTGATTGACACGGTGCATCAGGATCCGGTTGATGACACAATATAAAATCAGTATTGCGCCAAATAAACCTGCATACATCTGCCATGAAAAAGTGAGATTAATCCCACTGGCAACATTGGATACCAGATACGGATACATACTGTCCATAATGATTTTGGACAACGGAACTCCTAACAGAGCGCTGACCGCCACAATCAGCAGATTGCCGTTTAGGTACAGCTTTCTGACTTCCCCTTTCCGGTATCCAAATACTTTCATCAGTGAAATAGACATTGCGGAACGGTCAATCATGACTTTCATCATCAGGTACATAACTACCGCAAAAATGAATGCGGATGCTGCCGCCATCGTTACCACCATTGGCATCATCATGTCCACAAAAACGGCTGCACTCTTTTCAATTTCTTCCTTTGAAGTAGAAGCATACAGCCTTCCATTATCCACATCAAGCGCATGATCCGCAAACACAATATTATAATAATCCTCATCCTCGTCCATCAGTTCCCGCATACTGTCAATATCCATAAAGGCAAAGAAACTGGTAGAATACGGTACAATCCCCTCTATCGTAAAAGCATAATTCCTGTCATTTTCTTCATCTTTCAAAACCAGATCATCTCCGGTATCCAGATGATATTTCTGTGCCATTGCGGAAGAAATCTGTACTTTATTTTTCCCGTTAAATGATTCTTTTCCATCTGTTTTTTGTATCTCAAAATATGGATTATCCTGTTCGATTCCCAAAAGCGTCACATCCAGATTGTACCCTAACACTTCCTTTTTTAACGTAACGCCATAGGCAGCTTCTCCCCCATCCGGCACCTTTTTCTCCGGATATTTATAGGTATACATATATGCAAACTTCGTATCCTCGCTATTCCCAGTCCTGATATGCTCACAGAGCGCATAGCAGTTCAGTGAGAGCATGACAATCAACAGGGAGATAAACATTCCAAAAAACACGGTAAATGCCGTCCGTCTCTCCCGCAGCATTTGCCTGATTTGAAAAATATGTACAAAACCGCCCCGACGAATCCGAATATTCTGTGTCTTTCCATTCTTCTGTTCATTCCGAATCAATGACAAAGCCGGACGTTCCAGCTTTTTACGGATAACCAGAAAATTCGTCAGTGCCGCTGCCACCGGAGGCATGATAATGCCATATATCAACAAATAAGGCTCGTATATCACATCCAGAACCGGAACGGAGTAATACCCATAACAGTCCCGCATTTGCACCTGCACTCCCAAATCACTGTACCCCAGCACTGTTCCAATCACTCCGGCAATGAACGTAATCAATACCGGCAACGCCAGATAGTGGCACAAAAGCTCATTTTTTCTGACTCCCATAGCATAGAGTGTACCGATAATTCCTGCTTCCTGCTCAATACTATGTACCACAAAAACCGAGATTACATAGGCAAATAAAATCAATACAATAACACCCGCTGCAAGCCCTGCCGCCTTATTGATAAACTGATCATCAGCCGCCCCGCCGATTCTGGTATTATCCTCCGCTTTAACGAATTGTGTCAGCTTGGAAAGTTCCACTTTATAATGCTCGTCAAGAAATTCTTCGGTTTCCTCTGAAAATTCCGATACTCCGTCCGCAAGTTCTGCACAACCCTCTGCTGCCTCGGATATTCCCTTTGCATATCCAGTCATACTTCTATCAAAAGCAGCCAATTCCTCTAACTGTTCCAGTCCGTTTTGCAATTCTCCGGCGCCATCTGAAAGCTCATCCAATGCCTCTTTAAAGTCATCCAGCTTTCCACCCGTGCGTTCCCAATATTCCTGAAAATAGGAATCCGCAATATCCTCCGCTTCAATATCCAGTTTTTGCAGCTTTTCTTTCAGTTCCTCCTGTGTCAGTTTTCCATTCAGTAAATAGGCATATACATATTCTTCGGAGCGGATGCCTTTCTTCTCCTCTTTCAAACGGTCATAAGCTTCATCCGTCAAAAATCCTACTCCAAACAACTCACTGTCCACGGCACTGTCTGATAAATTGCGATATGGCGTATCATAATCCGGTGAACTTCCGATACCACATACCCGGAAGGCATGTCCGCCTACTATAATTTCATCATCTATAGCAATACCCTGTTCTTCACAGTACCTTTTTTCCAGAAAAATTTCATCAGACTCCTGTGGCAGCCTTCCAAAATCTGCCTGCGGTAAATCAATTTCATCTCTTTTTGAAAATATCCGCAGCACGGAATCATCTTCCATAGAATAATCCAGATAAAAATGGGCTTCCAGTGTGATTCCGTCTTTCTCTAACAGGGATTTTTCCTGCTCCGTTAATGGCACAAACAGGCTGAACTGTCCATCTTCCAGCCTGTTTTTCTCCGCCGCATCTGCTGTACCAGTCATAATGGTATCCGCTGCCCCAACCAGGCTGATAATCATATACATTCCCAGAATAATCAGCAGCCCCAGTGCCAGATAACGGAATGCATTTTCCTTTAAATCCCGAAAAATTCTTTTCCTCAGTACTTTCTGCATTATAAATCCTCCAATTCTGCCGCCGGCACTTTATTCTCATTCTGATAATCTTTTTTAATTTGTCCGTCTTTCAGGAAAATGACCTGATCCACCATATTCTTAATTGAATTATTATGGGTGACAATCAGCATGGTTGTGCCATATTTGCGGTTCACTTCCTCAAGCAGCACCAAAATATCCCTTGATGTGTTAGAATCCAATGCTCCTGTCGGCTCATCGCAAAGAAGCAGTTTCGGATTTTTAATCAATGCCCTTGCAATGGCACAGCGCTGCTGCTGTCCGCCGGAAAGCTGTGACGGAAATTTATTCTGATGTTCTGTCAACCCTAATGTTTCCAGCAATTCCTCTAAATCCAAAGGATTATCTGTCAGATATTCACACACCTGAATGTTCTCCCTGACCGTGAGGTTCGGTACCAGATTATAAAACTGGAAAATAAAACCGAGGTTTTCCCTTCTGTAATCTGATAACTTGTCCGGAGACAGTCCAAAGATTTCCTTGCCATCTACCCGAATCGAACCGGAATCCATAAGATCAAGTCCTCCGATACCATTTAACAGGGTAGATTTTCCGGAACCACTGGTTCCCTGAATCACACACATCGTACCCTTGTTGACAGAAACGGAAACCCCTTTCAGTACCTGGGCATAACTTCCGCCTTCACCATAACTCTTTTTTAGATTTTTGACTTCAAGATACATACTCTTACCTCCATATTTATAAAATGAACTTTATTTCAATAACACCGTTATGTTTTGACGGCATCTATAGCATAACATTGTTATGTTTCAGGACTAATAACAGGCTATACAGCCGAGATTTCTCCTGCCATATAGCCATTATTTTTTTGTTAAAAACAAACCATTCCACCCAGATACCAGATAGACAACAATTTCTTCCATATGCCTGACTGCCTCCGCCTCGTCCGGTTCATGGGTAAACAAATGGATAAAGGCATCCACCTGCATATGCGCCATCCAATGAATCATATAATGATCCGGCTTGGGAACACCCAGTTTTTCCGCCATCAGTTCTGCCAATGCATTGTAATGCTGTTCGCCCCAGTCCGCAAACCGACTTACAATATCCGCATAAGCACTTCCCTGGCTTTTTGTCAGAAGTATCTCAAAGATATCGTAATTCCGATACATAAAACGCACAATCTCCTTCGCTGCCCGAATATCTTCAGACTCCTCCTCTGCGGAAGCAAATGACGCACTCTGATTAAGTTCCTCGGATAGATGCGACTGTATGACCGAGACCAGCCCCTGTATCGGTTCTTCTACCAACTGCCTCAGCAAATCTTCTTTGTCCTGAAAGAAAAAGTACAAAGCCCCGGTTGTCACTCCGGCATTCCGGCAGATCGTGCGTAGAGAAGCTTTCATATAACCCTTATCCAGGAACTCCTGTTTTGCACTGTCCAAAAGTTTATTTCTTGTTTCTTTGTCCTCGCCCAACGAATCCTCTTCCCTTCAACATAACATTGTTATCTTGGCTCTAATATAACGCATCCCTGCGGACTTGTCAAGAGTCCATACTTCTCCCATGCACGAAGGTTAAAACTACAAAACACCTTTTTCCTCATACCTCCGAAGCTGATACTCTAACACTTCTTTTTCTCTGGACTGCGGTTCCATCCCAATCCACTGTTTAACCCTCTTGCAGTCCAGCGTAAATCCCTTTCCCAGATATTCATACATTTTCTCATGAGAGCCGGAAAACGGTCTTGCTATCACCCTTTTTACATTGTCTTCAATTGAGAAATTCCCGTTGACACTCTGGTTGGCAGTAAGCAGGGATACTCCATTATCAAAAATCGGCGCACATACAAAATGATCCTCTTTAAATATGACTGCCAGATTATTCAAGTGACGGTCTTCATTCAAGACAATCATATCCAACATGATAACCCTTTTCAAGTAATCTCTTATATCCAGATTACAGCTTTGCTTTACAAACCGGAGAACATATTCAATGCGTTCCTCCATTTTTTCCATCCCTGCTAAAACCTGGCTTAAATCCTTCCCAAATTCATTATAATACAGACGGTAAATCGTGACCAATTCTTCTCCCGCCTGAAGAAAGTTCTCACTCCGGCAGCCTGAAATATCATTGATATACCCCTGTTCATATAATACATAACTTTCGCTCCCTATATCTGAAAACGTCAAAAGCTTTGACACCAGATATTCCGCCAGTCCCTCTCTTCCCCGGTTATCTTTTTTGTACCAGTATTCGTCTTTTTTATATTTGATCTGTGTTCCCTCACTGGTTCCCACCTGTGTAACAATGTATTCCTCTTCCACTTTTTCCCGAAACATATCTACCTCACTAAAACATCTTTCGCCGTCAAATTCTCACCTGGAAAACGAAACCAGATATAATCATTATAGGATACCCCGTGGGTTTTCCTCACCAATTCCTGTGGATTATATTCTTCCAATCCAAAGCAGTCAAGAATCTGCCGGATATCCCCCCTGCCTTTCTCAAAACACCGCATTTCCAAAATCTTATTCAACTGGTGTCTCGTCATCTTCTCCTGTGCAAATAACTGTTTTAACGGATGGTTACAATAACGGGAAACATGTACCCTGCTCCCTCTGACTGCCACACGCGCAGTAATCTCATCCCGCCAAAACACTTCAAAAGAATAATCCTGAAGTATGTTTTTCTCCATGCGTTGTTTCTCCATTTCCTGTAGAGTCTGCTGAAACTGTTCTGCTAAAAACTGCTGCTCTTTTCTCTGCGCCAGAAGTTCTTTCCGCCTGAAAATCCTTGCTTCTGCCTGATAAACCGCACCGGGATATACTTTTCCCAGACATTTATATTTTAGCATGCCATTCTCTCTCCATTGCTCATAATAATATTTCTTTCCTTTAATCTTTTTAATCACAATAGATGTCTGTTCCATCCCCAACTCGCCAAGCTCTCTATCTATCTGCTCCAAATTGGCAAGTACCCTTTTCTCTTCTTCCAAAATCAACTGGTATATCCGCTCTAAATCCTCCACAGTTACCACCTCCAGCCCTGTATTGCTATAATATGGTGCGTATGATGATAATGGTATATTAACATATATTTTTCATTTATTCAACAAATGTATGTTAATTTTTATTTCCCGCACAGATAATTTTTGTCCTGGATTTGTCAATCCGCTCTTCCTCCAAAATCAATTCACCAATTTCATCCGCATGGATTTCTCCGCAGACCGGGTTTTTCACGCTGTCAATTTTACCCGATACGACTGCATGGACTTCACTGTTTTCAAAGGATAAATCTGTCTGCTCCATTGTACAATGCTCCAAAACAAGCCCCCTGCAATAACAAAGCGGCTGCGTACCGGTAATTTTACAGCGGACTAACTTCAGGTTTTCGGAATACCAGCCAAGATACTCTCCGCAAACTACAGAGTCCTCCACCGTAATATCAGATGTCTCTTTCAGGGCAGATTCCCCGTCAGCTGGTCCGTCAAAGGAGCAATCCGTAATCTCAGCCTTACAGATACCATATAAAGCCCTTTCCTCATCATAAGTTCCATTTGTAAATTTCATAACGAATCTCCTTTCCTTTATTTTTCAGAAATCAAATCACTGTGCAGCCACTTGCCACGTTTTAAGCGAATCAAAAACAGAATCCCCCGCACACACAGTTCCCCGCACATTGCCATCCAGACACCATGCAGCCCAAATCCAGGCGCCAGCAAAGCCGCCGCTGTGATGCGGACACCCCACATACTAATTAGATTCAGGATACTGGGGATACGCGTATCCCCCGCACCGCGCAAGGCTCCGACGGCAACAATGGAGGCTGCATAAAGCGGCTCCGCAAATGCCTCAATCCGCAGTACCTGTGTGCCAAGCAAGCGGACTTCTGCATCCGGTGTCAGCATGGCAAACATATACGGGGAAAACAGAAACATCAAAACACCCATAACAGACATAATTCCAACTCCCAGCAAAACAGAAAGCCATGCATATTTTTTTGCAAGCTCCCTTTTGCCGGCTCCCAGGCTCTGCCCCACCAGGGTTGTCGCCGCTGTTCCAACTCCGTAGCCAGGCATATAACACAGGCTTTCTGCCGTAACCGCCAATGTATTTGCCGCAATCGCCACGGTTCCCAAAGGCGCTGTAATATGTGTCTGTGCGACCTGCGCCCCACATAATACAATATGCTCAAAGGCAAGCGGCAGTGATATCTGTACCGCCCGCCTATAATAAACAGGATTCCACTTTTTTTCCATTCCTTTTGTAAGTTTCAGATAATCCGATTTGATACAGGCTGCCCCCAGCATCAAAACGGCAATCACCAGTTCGGAAAGCGCTGTTCCAAGCGCCGCGCCGGATACACCCATGCCGGCACCGATGATTGTCACCTGCATATTTCCCACCGTTATCTGCCTTGTAGGGAAAATCAACAGGAAATTGAAAAAGACATCCAAAATGCACATCACAATATTTAATACGCTCGGTGTTTTCATATCTCCACTGCATTGAAGCATGCTGCCGGCAAGCTGCCGAAACTGCGTGGCAGGCAGTGCGCAGGAAAATATGAAGAAATAGCGGGATGCCGCAGATACAATCTCCGCTTTGCCTCCCAGCCAGATCGGAAGCACGGGGCTAATCCAAATGCCAAGCACAGACAACAGCGCGCCAAACAGCAGCCCAAACCACAGAGAATGACGGAATACATTTCTTGCCTCATCCTTTCGTCCGGCTCCGGCAAGATGGGCAACCTGAACCGAAAAACCGGTTGCCGCTGAAATGCACAAACCTCCGAGCAGCCAGGAGGAACTCGAGACAAGACCGATTGCAGCCGAAGCCTCTGCGCCCATGCTTCCAACCATAGCCGCATCAATATACTGCATGACAATCGAACTGATTTCCGCAAGAATTGCCGGAATACTGAGCTTTACCACAAGCTGTATCTGCTGTCCGAAAGATAAAGTTTGGCTGTCATCCAGCCAGTATGCTGCCTGTTTCTGTTCCGTCATGGCTCCAAATTAAACTCCTCTCTCCCGTACATTTTGATTCCTCTTACGGATTTTAATACATTTAATCTGTCCGATTTGCCGTGGCCCAGGAAGTCGATAAGGATTACCTTGAAGTTTTGGCTATATTTTTGGGAAACCTCTGCATACATATTTGAAGATGCTGTATTTCCATGAAGAAAAAGCAACGGTGTTCCGCTGCCAATTTCGTCATAAAATATATGTTTATTGTTGTAAACAAAATAGCTCATATATAAATCCCCCTAAAAAGTTATAATCCATACTTTGACCTCATATCAGAAATCACATCATCCGCAGCCCTATACTTTCCCTGCTCCCTGGACTTTTGCAGCTTTGCAAGCATAGCCTCCTCCGTCATTGGTGCATATGGATTTTGTTCTGCCTGCCTCCTAATTTCAAGATATTCATCCAACCGCTGTTCCTCCAAAGAAGCTATCATCTCCGTAAAGGGCTGCAATTCTCCATTTACCGCATAGGCTTCCAATGCCTCAAAGTATTCCAGCCGGTTTTCCTTTGCAATAGAAACCGGAAGATAACCGTTTGCCATCAATTGATAATTCATAATCATACGGGATGTGCGGCCGTTACCGTCCACGTACGGATGAATTTTAACAAATTCTGCATGTGTCCACGCAGCAAGCTCGATTGCATTCACTTCTGCCTGATAAGGCATATCTGCATAAAAATTTTTAATCTGTTGAAACATCTCACTGGGTGCAGACGGCTTATGCCCTGCACCGGAAATACGAACCTCCACAGTGCGGTAAATCCCGCCTGTCAGAATGTTTTCCGTCAACAGGGCATGAATATCCTTTATGATTTTTTCATCTAATGGTTTGCCATCCGCAATACAGCTTTTGA
>JAMPFS010000061.1 GCA_023664325.1 Clostridium sp. | reverse complement strand
GTTGTTCAATCTTTATTCGGTTTTCTTGGTTCTTTGCAGCCGGATTCCTGTGTTTTCCATGCTGCTTTGGCTGTTTCGGCTTCTCTTTTATCAATGCCGCAACAGATAACATACTAACATAATCAATATTTGATGTCAAGCATTTTTTGCTTTTTTAATTTAGACATTAAAAACGGAGAAAGAGGGATTTGAACCCTCGCGCCGCGTAAACGACCTACACCCTTAGCAGGGGCGCCTCTTCAGCCACTTGAGTATTTCTCCATGCCTAAATTAATAAAAATATTAATTTTGTATAAATCATTCACTCTATGAAGTGAATCGCACCACAACAAAAAATTATCTTATATTTTTATTGTGACGCTTGATTATATTAACAAACCAAATGGTTTTTGTCAATACATTTTCACCCTTTTTTCCTTATACTTAGAGGGTTTTTTAGTTATGCACATTTTTACATCAGTTATCCCCATGTTAATCACATAGTTTCAACACATTATCAACACTTATAGGCAATTGCGAAACTCTGTTAATTCTATATTATGGTTATACAACATATACAAATCCATAAGCAGGTACTTTGGAACCGTTGGTACTTAGGTGCCGTATTTTGGCACCTTATGTACCATTACGAGTGACAAGTAGCGCAAGCGTGCCAGCGTTGGATTGTATATGTTGTAAAAAAAAAGAAAAAGCTAAGGAGTTTCGCAATTGCCCATTAATATTCATAATGAAAGAAATACCCTCTATTTGCCGGAAGATACAGTATTCCATTTTACCCTGCACGATCCGGAAGTAGTTTTTGAATTGCTTTTTACCCTGAGATAGTATGTACCCTTTGGCAGATTTCTAGCCTGATACTCAATACCTTTATATACAAATTTTAATTTCTTTTTATTATAGGAAGCCTTTACCTCCTCACTGTTAATCATATCAGAGGTATTTAATTTTTTTCCCTTTTCATTACAGAGATCAAACTGAATAAATTTTCCATCATTACAATATAAACCGGATTCCAAAGTAAGATATACCGTCTGCTTTTTATTCAATGTAAATCTGTACCATGCAGAGGTCTTTGTTCCTGCAGGCACTAAAAGCTCCGCTCTTTTCCCTTTTGCTAAAGTAACTGCATTTTTTCTGCTTGTATTATTTTTTATGGAAATTCTCTTAATCTGGTATTTTAAATCACTAATGCTTGTCGTTCCTATTATGCTATTTTCCTGTTTCCATAGCTTAATATAATATACTTTATTTTTCAGAACTCCTATTCCGGTAAGTGATTTTCCTTTGATTAAGGAAATATTTGAAATCTTTTTCTTTTTGCTGTTCAAATATTTAACAACCACATTATCACTGGCATCACACATAAGGCTTAAATTGCCGTTATCCTTCGCCTTAACCTGAAGCAGTATTGCATTTTTTTCATTGTGAAAAGAAGCATTTGTAAATGTATAATTGTAATTTTTTGCATAGGTAATCTTATCAATTGATTTTATTTTATAGGACAGGGTATGGGTTGCGCCTTCTGTTCCTTTTGTTCTGATATAATATGTACTGCCTTTTTTCACACGGTGCAATACCGTTTTTTTGTTGCCAACTTCAATGTTTCCTGCAACAACTTCCCTGCTGCTATTGCAAATATCAAACAGTAATTTCCCTTTATTGGATGTCGTTACCTTAATTTCCGCAAATCCATTTTTGGTTGGTTTGAATTTGAAATAATGATATGCTGATTCATCATCCCCTGCATAGCCGGCTTTCTTCTCTTTGTTATATGTTAAGGTATAATCCTCTGCGTTTACATGTCCGCAGGGTATCAGTAATAATAGTAAAAATAATAATAAAAATGATTTTTTCATTTTGAATCTCCTAAAAAAATGAAACTGCCACATTAAGGTACATATTCCCTTAATATGACAGCCCCATCCTATTCATAGATATTATAACTTATCTGTAATATACTGTTGTCTTTGCGCTTAAATATGCCTTACTTTGAGATTTTACCGTCTTCTTGCCAAATTTGCCATATGTTACAATTCTGAAATACTTCTTGCTCTTGGTATTCAGTGTTTTCCCTTTAAATTTCCTAACAGTATAAGAGTTCTTGGATGACTTTACAGTTGCAACCTTCTTGTAACCACTGGTTGGCTTTGTGGAGCAGTAAATCACATATTTGGTTGCCCCCTTCACTTTCTTCCATTTTAACTTCACACTGTTTAATTTTACATCACTATTCTTTGATGTAATTTTAGGCTGTGGAACAGCATAAAATGTGCCTGACATATCACCATATAATTTTTCTTTACCATTAATGTATACATATGGTTTTACTTTTACAGAATAGATATTCTGTGTATTTGTCTTGGAAAATGTGACGCTTCTATAATAATCTTCATCTAGTGATTGAACCAATTTTCCACTTTTATTGTAGCAATAAGCTTCAAAACCAATACACGCATTGTCATTCCAGACAACACTTAACTTATTGCTACTGGCAAACACTCCATTATATTTGATACCGGTAACCTTCTTTGGTTTGGTGGAAATATATGTTGCAGCAAGATGATCCATACTATAATAATTTGCATCATAAGGAACAACCCCAATTAAATAATCAACTGTTCCTTCTGGCAACTGCACTGTATATGAAGTACTTCTCACATCTGCTAACTGCTTATTATTATCCAATATTAAATATCCTGTTGCTCCGCTCGCCGGACTCCAACTGATGGTTACAGAATTGGTAGTAGCGCTTGTCTGTTTCAAACCTGTAACATATCCACCTGCATACTTACCTTCACCGAGCTGATTGATTTTTGCATCCTTAAGCTGATTAATTGCTTCATCCAGAAGTACCGTCTCTGTTTGCTTACCTGTGCGGCTTACCTGTGCGGCTTTTACGTTTCCGGCAGGCACAACTGCAAATACGAAAAGCATTGCAGCTAAAAACATTGTTATTTTTTTCATATTATATATCCTCCTTATATAATATCCCACAGGAGTCACCAAATGGACATGCGGACATGTCCATTTGAATGATGCTCTATGAGAAAAATTTGATTCCTTCTGCCAGCTATATAAATGGCACTTATGGAACATAAATATTTTATTTAATATATGTCTTCAGGACTGCTCTCTTATTTACAAGCTTATAGCTTGTTGCTTCATATGGCATAGAAACCTCAGTATTTTGTGTTCTATACTTCTTTGAAGAACCGGACATAAAATTATATCCATCCCTGATACCTACCACATTATTCTGTGCATCATAGAAGTAGAGTGTCCAACCGGCATATACAGAATTGCTTTTTTTGTAACTAATATTTGTCTTTACTGTAACCGTATTATTTTTCTTGGAAGTTGAATATTTCACCTTCTTTGTATAATCGGTATATTTATAATCCGGATCCCGATCATAGATAACCTTATAAGTTGTTTTGCTATAATCAATCCCATTATTTGGATATGGATAAACCTGATCAGCAGCAGATTTCTTAGCGCCTAAATAATATATATAAGCAGTTTCTTTTGTAACTTCCTGCCCTGCAGCATTTTTAAAGGAAAGCTCAACTTTCAGGCTATCACAAGACATAGTAGACTTATTTGCTACTTTCACATTCACATATTTATCTGCCCTTCTCTCAAGCGTTACCTTTAAATTTGGCTTGCTCTTAACGGTAATCTTATACTTAAATGTTCCCCTTGTTCCCTTAACAGTGACAGTTGCAGAACCCTTTTTCTTGGCTGTCATCTCATTCTTGCCTGATTTCTTTTTCGCTGTCACAACTGACTTCTTGCTGGATTTGACAGACTTGACCTTACCAATTCCAATATAAGAATAAGTAAATTTCTCACCCACATAAAGAGTTAACTTTTTTGTCTTTGAGGCTGCCTGCGCTGTAATACCCGTAAAGCTAAATGCCATCACCATTACAAGCATTGCAAGTACTGTTTTTAAGGTGTTTTTCTTCATAATACTCTCTCTCCTTGTCATAAAATAAACTGTGTGATTTTAGAAGAATTTCATGCTGTGAAAATAAAATTCCTTCCCTTAGTTTCTATTTAATAATAAAACATATTTTCTTCACAATTTCAATGGAAAATAAGTGAAAAAAATAAAAAATAGCAAATATAGCATTCTGCACAAAAAAGACGGATCTTTTTCCATGCAGTTTCATACAACTTTTTTCTTAAAATTTTCTACCGCTGTCTCATACAGATTATTCCCCTCACTGTCAATCGCAACAATGACCGGAAAATTTTCTACCTCCATCTTACGGATTGCCTCTGTGCCGAGATCGTCATAAGCGATGATTTCTGATTTTTTGATACATTTTGAAAGCAAAGCGCCGGCTCCGCCAACGGCTGCAAAATATACTGCCTTATTTTTTACAATTGCATCAATCACTGCCTGACTCCGTTTCCCTTTTCCAATCATGCCGTTTAAGCCATTCTCAAGAAGAAGAGGCGTATACTTATCCATACGGCTTGAAGTCGTTGGCCCTGCAGAACCAATCACCTGTCCTTCTTTTGCAGGAGTTGGCCCAAGATAATAAATCACATTATCGGTAAGTACTATCGGAATATCCTTCCCCTCCAACATTGTCTCATACATCCTCTTATGGGCTGCATCTCTTGCGGAATAAATGGTTCCCGTAATATATACATAATCTCCTGCTTTTAACCCGATGAGTTCTTCTTTTTTTAATGGCGCTGATATTTTCTTTTCCATAAGGGTTTTTTCCTTTCCATTGTTTGTAGGAATTATAATATTCTCGTTACATGGCGGTTTACATGACAGCACATATTTACTGCCACCGGAAGCCCTGCAATATGAGTTGCGTAAGTCTCGATATTCACTGCAAGAGCTGTCGTCTTTCCCCCAAAACCTCCGGGACCGATGCCGGACTGGTTTATTTTTGTAAGCAACTCTTCTTCCATTTCCCTGATATGCAAAAGATTCGATCTTTCATTTACATTCCGGGTAAGAGCCTTCTTTGCCATAATCGCCGCCTTTTCAAAATCACCGCCAATTCCTACACCCACAACTACCGGTGGACATGCATTTGGGCCTGCATCCATGACAGCCTGTATCACGGCATTTTTTACACCCTCCTCACCGTCAGCAGGTTTTAACATAAATACACGGCTCATATTCTCAGAACCAAAACCTTTTGGCGCAATTAAAATCTCTAATTGTTCTCCCGGTACAATATCATAATGTATGATGGCAGGCGTATTATCATTCGTGTTTTCCCTGATGAACGGATCACTTACCACAGATTTACGAAGATAACCTTCCGTATAACCCTGCTTGACGCCCTCGTTAATTGCATCTGTCAGATTCATCCCTTCAATATGCACATCCTGTCCAAGTTTTACAAAGAAAACTGCCATTCCCGTATCCTGGCAGATTGGAATTTCCTCTCCCGCTGCAATATCCATATTTTCAAGGAGCTGCCCAAGAATCCGTTTTCCTAAATCTCCTGTTTCTGCATCTTTTGCACTCTTAATTGCTGCTGCCATATCCTCCGACAAATGCAGGTTTGCCTCAATACACATCTCTTTTATATTTTTAATTATTTCATCTGTATGAATAATTCTCATATATTTGCCCCTTCTATCTTATTATGAAATAGCAATTCATTAATCTTAATCCCCACTCCATCTTCATTGTTAGACGGTATAATTTCACTTGCCATTGCCTTAATATCCGGTTCCGCATTTTCCGGCGCATAAGAATGTGAAAATAATTCAAATAATGATATATCATTGTAGCCATCTCCAAATACTGCAACCTCATCCGGCTCAATGCCCATTTTGCCGATTGCCTGCATAAGACCTGACCCTTTTTGCGCAGATGCATGGTTAATTTCGATATTTTCCGGATAGGAGGATAAGATGGATAATTCCGGGAATTTTTTCTGTAAAATGGTTCGGTTTTCCTGATTCTTTTCTGTATCCGGATGAAATACAATCATCTTGCGAACTTCTACTTTTTGTTCTAACATCTTCTGCAGGGAATCAAACCTTGTCAGGTTTTTCTGAAATATACTTGTCCTTCCTGCCTCTTTTGCCTGTTCAAAAGTCATGGTATGTGTGCGGTCAAGACACATCATCCGCCATGCCATATTTTTCTCCATCATTTCTTCTGTACCACAGAGAAATGCGCCTTTTTCTGCCATGTATTCCGGAATATATCCCATTTTTTCCAACTGTTCGGCAAGCTTCGCAATCACATTCTGATCCACATTCAATGTACTTATAATATTGAGCTTCTCATCCCTTATCTCAGCTCCATTCATTAAGATCAGCCCACATTCCAAATCATACTTTTGTAAAGTTGGTTCAATGGTCTGCATACTTCTTCCGGTAGCAATCATGAAACGTACCCCATTTCTATTTGCCTGCTTAATGGCAGCCAAATTAAATGGGGTTATCTCCTGGTTTGAATTAAATAGTGTGCCATCCATATCGGATACAATTAATTTAATCATGCTGCTCCTCTTTTGCCTGTTCAGCCTCAAACTCTGCAATACTGTCCTCCGGAGATTTATCGCGAACCTTTGCAATAGATGCAACTGTAATATCATTCGCTTCATCCATGCGAATCAGCTTCACTCCTGATGTAATTCTTCCAAGCTGTGAAATTTCATCACATTCCATACGGATAACGATTCCCTCCATTGATATAATCATAATCTGGTTATCGTCATTTACAGCTTTCATGCCAACTACATTACCTGTCTTGGCATTAATCTTGTAACATTTTACGCCTTTACCGCCACGGCGCTGAGGAGTAAATTCTTCCATAGAAGTACGCTTACCCATTCCCTTCTCGGAAACAATCAGTAAATCGGTTCCCTGGGAATCCATCTGCATGCCGATTACTTCATCCCCATCTGATAAATTCATTCCGATTACGCCCTGGGAAGTTCTTCCCGTGCTTCTGACATCTGTTTCGTTAAAGCAGATACACATGCCAAGCTTAGTAACCATAAAGATATTCTTTGTATTATCCGTAATCTTAACCTGAATCAGTTCATCCCCGTCTTTTAAGGTGATTGCCGCAAGCCCTGTCTTACGAACATTTGCATATTCTTTCAGGGCAGTTTTCTTAACAATACCATTCTTGGTTGCCATAAACAGATATTTATCATCCCCATATTCTTTCAGGGCAATTGCTGCGGTAATCTTTTCTCCCGGATTTAACTGAAGAAGATTAACAATACCGGTTCCCCTTGATGTTCTGGATGATTCCGGAATCTCATAGGCTTTCATCCGGTATACCTTGCCACTGTTGGTAAAGAACATCAGATAATGATGGGTAGTCGTCATGAATAAATGCTCGATAAAATCGTCTTCAATTGTCTGAATACCCTTAATGCCTTTTCCGCCACGGTGCTGCGCCTTAAAATTATCCACCGTCATACGCTTGATATATCCAAGCTTTGTCATGGCAATAACCGTATTTTCTTTCTTAATCAAATCCTCTATTGTAGGATCATTCTCATCTACGCCAATGGAAGTTCTTCTGTCATCGCCATACTTTGTTGCAATAATCAAAATCTCTTCTTTGATTACTCCTAAAAGCTTATGCTCATCCGCTAAAATTGCTTTTAATTCTGCAATCCGTTCCATCAGTTCCCTATATTCATTTTCAAGCTTCTCTCTCTCCAAACCGGTAAGAGCGCGAAGTCTCATATCTACAATTGCCTGAGCCTGAGCATCTGAAAGATCAAATTCCTTTATTAAATTCTCTTTTGCCTCTGCTACATTCTTAGAACTGCGGATAATTTCAATCACACGGTCGATATTATCAAGGGCAATTAATAAGCCCTGTAAAATATGAGCGCGTTCCTCTGCTTTATTCAGTTCATATTTTGTTCGCCGTGTCACTACATCCTTTTGATGGTCGAGATAATGTTTTAACATCTCTAACAGATTCATTACCTTTGGTTCGCCATTTACAAGGGCAAGCAGAATCACGCCGAAACTGTCCTGAAGCTGTGTGTGTTTATAGAGCTGGTTCAAAATTACATTTGCATTCGTATCACGCTTTAATTCAATCGCAATCCGCATGCCTTCTCTCGAAGATTCATCACGGAGTTCCGAAATGCCCTCAATCTTTTTATCTTTTACCAAAGCTGCAATGTTCTGAATTAACCTTGCCTTGTTCACCATATACGGAAGTTCTGTCACGACAATACGCTGCTTGCCATTTGCCATAGGCTCAATATCTGTCACAGAACGGATCTTAATCTTACCTCTTCCGGTGCGGTATGCATCTTCAATTCCCTGACGTCCTAAAATGGTAGCGCCTGTCGGAAAATCCGGTCCCTTGATGACATCCATAATTTCATCAATCTCTGTTTCACGATCCTCCGTGATATAGTTATCAATAATTTTCACAACTGCATTGATAACTTCCCTCAGGTTGTGAGGCGGAATATTCGTTGCCATACCTACTGCAATACCACCGGTTCCATTTACCAAAAGGTTCGGATAACGGGATGGCATAACCACCGGTTCTTTTTCTGTCTCATCAAAGTTAGGCGCAAAATCAACGGTATCTTTATTGATATCCGCTAACATCTCCATAGAGATTTTTGATAATCTTGCTTCCGTATAACGCATGGCAGCAGCTCCATCACCATCCACAGAACCAAAATTACCATGTCCGTCTACTAACGGATATCTGGTATTCCACTCCTGGGCAAGTTTCACCAGCGCATCATAAATGGAACTGTCTCCGTGAGGATGGTATTTACCCATCGTATCACCGACAATACGGGCGCATTTACGATGTGGCTTGTCCGGGCCGTTATTTAATTCAATCATGGAATAAAGAATCCTTCGCTGTACCGGTTTTAAACCATCTCTCACATCCGGTAATGCGCGGGAAGTAATAACACTCATGGCATAATCAATATAATAGTTTTCCATGGTTTTTTTCAAATCGACTTCATTTACTTTATCAAAAATATTATCTTCCATTCTGTACTCCTTATTTTAAATATCCAGATTCTTTACAAACTTGGCATTTTCTTCAATAAATTCACGTCTCGGCTCTACTTTGTCACCCATCAGGGTATTAAATGTCAAATCAATCTCCGATTCATTGTCATCTTCGATTGCCACACGAAGTAAAATCCGATGCTCCGGATCCATTGTTGTATCCCAAAGCTGTTCCGCATCCATTTCTCCAAGACCTTTGTAACGCTGGATTTTATTATTCTGGTCACGACCAACTTCTTTGAGTATATTATCCAATTCCTCATCACTGTACGCATACCATATCTTTTTGTTCTTTTCTAACTTAAATAAAGGCGGCTGTGCCAGATACACATGCCCCTGGCGAATCAATTCCGGCATGAAACGATAGAAAAATGTCAGCATCAATGTTGCAATATGCGCGCCATCCACATCCGCATCGGTCATAATAATAATCTTGTGGTAACGAAGCTTGCTGATATCAAAATTCTCATGGATTCCTGTGCCAAATGCAGTAATCATCGCTTTGATCTCTTCATTGCCTAAAATACGGTCAATTCTCGCCTTCTCCACATTTAAAATCTTACCTCGAAGCGGCAAAATAGCCTGTGTTGCACGGGAACGCGCCGTCTTTGCAGAACCGCCGGCAGAATCTCCCTCTACAATATATATCTCACAATTTTCCGGATTCTTATCCGTACAGTCAGCAAGTTTTCCAGGCAGCGCCATAGAACTGTCCAAAGTGGATTTGCGGGCAACATCCCTTGCCTTTCGGGCTGCGATTCTCGCGCGCTGTGCCTGAATTGCCTTATTTACAATTGGCTTCGCCACACCCGGATTCAATTCCAGGAAATATGTAAGCTGTTCTGTCACCACACTCTCGACCGCAGTTCTTGCCTCCGAGTTGCCAAGTTTAATCTTTGTCTGGCTTTCAAACTGTGGATCTGTTATTTTAATACTTACAATTGCTGCAAGTCCTTCACGAAGATCATCACCTGTTAAATTATCTTCACTATCCTTCAGTATCTTGTTATTACGGGCATAATCATTAAATACCTTTGTAATCGCAGACCGGAAACCTGTTAAATGTGTACCGCCCTCTGTCGTTCCAATATTATTTACAAAGGTATATACGGATTCTGTGTAAGAATTATTGTGCTGTAAAGCGACTTCAACCAACACGCCGTCTTTCTCGCCTTCACAGTAAATAACCTTATCATATAACGGATCTTTATGACGGTTGATATAATCAACAAATTCAATAATACCGCCTTCATAGAAAAATTCTCTTTCTTTTTCTTTTCCGGCGCGCTTATCTGAAAGTATAATTTTGAGCCCTTTTGTAAGAAATGCCATCTCACGAAGACGGGTGCGCAGTGTATCAAAATCAAATTCCAAAGTTTCAAAAATGGAATCATCCGGCATAAAAGTTACCTTCGTGCCACGTTTTCTTGTATTTCCCAAAACTTCTAATGGTTTTACTACCTTACCCTGCTCATATCTTTGATGATGAATCTTGCCATCCCTGTAAATCTCAACATCCAACCAGGAAGACAGGGCATTTACAACGGATGCGCCTACGCCATGAAGACCACCGGAGACTTTATATCCCCCTCCTCCAAACTTACCGCCGGCATGAAGGACAGTAAATACCACATCTACTGCCGGAATCCCTGCTTTTTCCTGAATACCGGTCGGGATGCCACGTCCATTATCCAAAACCGTTACAGAGTTATCCTTATTAATGGTTACATGAATTTCGCTGCAAAAACCGGCTAATGCCTCATCTACTGAATTATCTACGATCTCATATACCAAGTGATGTAAACCCTTTTCAGAGGTTGTACCAATATACATACCAGGTCTTTTACGGACTGCTTCCAAACCCTCTAAAATCTGAATCTGGTCTGCTCCATATTCCTGTTCGTCTTTTTTACCCATTTTGTTCCTCCTAAATATTAATCTTAATAACTACAAAGATTCCATTTCTTTAAAAATTACAATCTAATCTCAATAGCTAAAAGTTCAAAAATGATATACATTACTGTATTTTACTATATTTTATTTTAAATATCAAACATTTGTTTGTATACATTTTTGCATGTTTTTATTCTAAGTTCATTTCTTCTGTCATACCATCTGTGACCTTATAAATTTTATTAATCATCAGTCTTGATTTTATGAAATCATCATAACCTGTACAGGTTATAATTGTCTGAATATCCCTGATACTGTCTAAAAGAAAATGTTTCCGGCTGCTGTCTAATTCACTCATAACATCATCTAACAGTAAAACCGGAGAATCATGTATTATTTTTTTGACAAGCTCAATCTCGGCAAGCTTTAAGGAAAGCGCTGCTGTCCGCTGTTGTCCCTGTGAACCATATTTGCGGACATCAATATCATTGATATAAAAACACATATCATCCCTGTGCGGGCCTGTTTGAGTAGACTGGTACTTTAAATCCATCTCTCTCTTGCTTTTCATCACAATATCATAATCTTCAATTGAAACATTTTTCTCATATCCAATTCGGATTGTCTCTTTATTGCCGGTTAAATGGGAATGAATTACCTTTACAATATCATTTAATTCCTCTATAAATGCCTCTCTTTCTTCCATCAGGCATTTTCCATATTCCATCAGATATTCATCCCACATATCCAGGGTATCTATGAGATCTTTATTAAAATAAATCTGTTTTAATAAAGTGTTTCTTTGATTTAATGCCTTATTGTAATTCACATAATTATAATAATAAAGCTTATTTAACTGACAAAGCTCTAAATTGATAAATCTTCTTCTCTCTGCCGGCCCGTTTTTCACGATGGACAAATCCTCCGGAGAAAAGAAAATCATATGGATAATTCCAAATAATTCCCCGCTTCTTTTGATACTCTGCCCATCCACTGCAACACCTTTATTTTTATTCTTGCGAAGATGCATATCAATGCGATGCTTTACATCATTTTTTGTGAGATGAAGCCTGACATGCGCTTCATCCTGCCCAAATTGTATAATGTCCCTATCCTTTGTTCCCCGATGGGATTTTGTAGTTCCTGATATATAAACTGCCTCTAAAATATTGGTTTTTCCCTGTGCATTATCTCCATATAAAATGGTAGTTCCAGAATCAAATTCTATCGACAGACTCTCATAATTCCTATAATGGCTTAATTCCAATGAATTAATATACATATCAGTTTCCTTCTTACACAATAAATGATACCTTTCGTTTATGAACGGTATCATTTTACAATTTTTACCTGTTCCCCTTGAAATTCTACAATCATTCCGTTATAGAGTTTACGGCGGTAACGAAACTCCGCCTCGCCATCTACTTTGACAAGACCTTCATCAATCACATTTTTTGCCATAGCTCCGGACTCTACCAGATTCATAGCCTTTAACAACTGGCTTAAATTAATAAATTCATCATTTTCCCTTAATTTTAATTCTTCCATAACACCATATCCTTTTCTGACACCTTAAGCCGCAATGCTTACCGGAAGAATCAAATAAATATAGCTGCTATCATCATTTCTGATAAAACATGGTGATTTTGCATTTATCATATAAATATTAACTTCTTCTTCATCAATGACACGAAGCGCATCCATTAAAAATTTTGGATTAAAACCAATCATTAAATCTTTTCCTTCTTTTTTGATTTCAATCTCTTCATTCATGGATCCAAAAGAAGAATCAATTTTCAAATAGAGGTTGGTATTATCCATATTTAATATGATCGGCTTCTTATCAGATTCTTTAATGAACAGCGAAGCCCTGTCAATACAATCCAAAAACTCTTTCTTGTTAATTGTAAATTTTGTCTCATATTCATTTGACAACATCTGGTCAATCTTATAAAATTCTCCATCTAAAAGACGGGATACCATTTTTGTCTGATCGAACTCAAATAATATATGTTTGTCTGTCACATAAATATGAATATCATCCTCTGCTCCACCGGTTAATATTTTGCTGATATCATTTAATGTTTTACCCGGAACAATGACCTTTATTCCATCATAACTCTCTTTCAGGGTAACTTTGCGGATCGAAATCCGGTGTCCATCTAAGGATACCACCCTTAAGGTATCGCCACTTACCTCAAAAAGCTCTCCGGTCATTATTTTTGTATTTTCCTGGTCGGAAATACTGAAAATCGTCTGCCGTATCACTTCCTTTAACGTAAACTGGGATAATGTCAAAGATTTGTTTTTCTCAACCTCAGGAAGATAATTAAAGTCCTCACCAGAAGTTCCCGGAATATTAAACTTAGAACGTTCACAACGGATATTCGCCTGATTATTTGTGTTTGTTTCAATTAAAACTTCACTGTCAGGAAGCTTTCTTATAATATCACTGAAAAGCTTTGCATCTAAAGCGATTCTTCCGGCTTCTTTAATTGTTCCTTCTATGATTGTCTCAATTCCCAATTCAATATCATTGGCAATTAAGCGGATTTCACTTAAAGAAGATTCAATTAAAATACATTGAAGATTTGGCATTGTGCTTTTTGTAGATACTGCTTTTGATACAATATTAATGCCATTCATTAAAGCTTGTTTTGGACAACTGATTTTCATTGTGTAAAACTCCTTTCAAGGGAAATGGGTAGATGTTCCATTCCAAATATTATTATATTATTTCAGTAGTATTAGTAGTAGGGGATGTGAATTTGTTTAAATGTTTTCACAACCCTTTAAAACCAATAAAAAATGATGTGTGTAACTCCTTCATAATGATTCTGAAAGAGGGTTCAAAAAATGTTAATTTATGAATCTTAAAAAATGAGGGTGAAGAGTGAATGAAAAGTTATTTGTATTTATTCACATGTATTCTGTATTCTATAAACTGTTTGTCCACATAAAAAAGCTTAATGTTTCATTCGTGATGTGGAAAACTTATGTATCATTTTAAAAGATTTATTTATATGTTATTTATTTGAAACCTAATTTTTTCTCAATCGTATCAATGGTAGCTGCCATATTGGAATCATTTTTTATTAATGCAGTAATCTTCTTTACACCATTTATAATGGTGGAGTGGTCTCTTCCGCCTAAAGCATCGCCAATTGCTTTTAGCGAATAATGTTCAATATGTTTTCTGCATAAATACATTACAATTTGTCTTGCAGTCGCTATATCCTGGCTTCTTTTGGAAGAAATAATGTCATTATAGGGAACATTCATATGATCCGATACAATGCGGGTGATATAATCCGGCGTAATTTCCTGCTGATTTTCTTTTGATACCAGGTCTTTTAAAATTTCCGCAGCATCTTCCACAGTAATTTCCCCTTTATGGTTATCTAATTTTGTGTAAACACTGATTTTATTAAGAGCGCCTTCCAATTCCCGGATATTTGATACAATATTTGCTGCAATATAATCCATAATATCATTGGAAATTGAGATATTGGAAGTCTCGGCTTTTCGTTTTAGGATTGCCATACGCGTCTCGTAATCCGGCGCATGGATATCGACCGGAACACCCCATTCCAAACGGGTTCTCATTCGTTCCTCTAATGTATCAATCTCTTTTGGAGGTTTGTCAGAGGAAATGATAATCTGTTTATTAGAGTTATATAAATCATTAAAGGTATTAAAAAATTCTGTCTGCGTGGAATCCTTACCAATAACGAACTGGATATCGTCAATTAACAATACGTCTAACTGGCGGTATTTATCACGGAGTTCTTCTGATTTGTTATTACGGATTGCATCAATTACCTCATTGGTAAATGTTTCGCTGGTTACATATAATACTTTGAGATCCGGATTATGTGTAATAATGTGATGGGCAATTGCCTGCATCAGATGTGTTTTACCGAGTCCTGCCCCGCCATACAAAAATAATGGGTTATATGCGGAGGAAGGTTCTTCTGCAACAGCTACACAGGCTGCATGTGCATGTCGGTTATTATCACCGATAACGAAAGTGTCAAAGGTATATTTTGGGTTTAAGTTGCTTCGTTCCAAAGATATCTTTACATGTCCGTCTATTGAAAAATCGTCGTTTTCTTTATCAGGAATTTCTTCGCCTTCCACGCAAAAAATGATTTCATATGGTTTATTAAGGGTTGCTTCTATCGCAGATTGAAGATAAATATCATACATTTTCTTTTCTATAAATTCAATTCCGCGCTTTCCAAGTTTTTTGTCCATAGCGAGTATGATCGTGTCATCATTTACTTCTCTAATAGAAAGGGCGCGTATCCATGTATTAATCATCATGTGAGATACATCATATTCGATTTCTAACAGGTTTAAAATATTGTCCCATTGTTTCATGAGTGTTTCTTTCATAATATATATCCTTTCTATAGGAAGCTCCTGAAAAATACAGGTGCTTTTAGACATACGCATACTATTTAATAATACAATAAAAACCTTTTTTTTTCAAGAAAATATATATCTTGAGTTTCCGCATAATTATCCACACTTCCTTGATTCGTACCAGACTATTAT
>JAMPFS010000060.1 GCA_023664325.1 Clostridium sp. | reverse complement strand
TGAATAAAAACATTTCGTAATTTTGGCAGGCTATAAACAAAGTTTTCCTTTCAGAACTGCTTGGATAAAATCAGGCTCGACATTTGGTATATTTTTTGGTATATTTATTGTGATACTTTATGTAAAATGCGTTTTTCATAAATAAAACAGGAGTGTTACCCTATGAGAGTGATTGCGGGTAAAGCAAAGCATTTACAATTAAAGGCACCAAAAGGAACCGATACAAGACCTACTACAGACCGGATCAAAGAAACATTGTTTAATATGTTACAGGATGAGTTAGACGATATCCGTTTTTTGGACTTATTTGCGGGAAGTGGCGGGATTGGAATAGAAGCGTTAAGCCGTGGCGCAAGGGAAGCGGTTTTCGTGGAAGGAAACCGGGAGGCATGTTCCATCATCCGGGAGAATTTGATATTGACTCATTTAGACAGCCAGGCGGTGGTATTCGGACAGAGTGTAATGGCTTCTCTTAAAATGCTGCGGGATGGAGAAAAATTTGAGGTTGTATTTATGGATCCGCCGTATGGCAAGGATTTGGAACTGCAGGTTTTGCAAAGCCAGGATTTTTATGCTGTATTATCCCCCAAAGCGTTGGTGGTTGTGGAAGCAGATTTGAAGACCTTTTTACCGGAGCCGGATATACCGGGGTTTCGTATTTTGAAGGAGAAGATATATAAGACAAACAAACACATTTTCTTGGAGAAGGTGTGAGGAAGAACGAGGGAAAGAGTTTGAGCAGAGCAATTTATCCCGGAAGTTTTGATCCGGTTACATATGGACATTTGGATATTATTAAAAGAAGTTCTGCCATGTTTGATGAGGTGATTGTTGGAGTGCTGAATAACAGTGCCAAACACCCACTGTTTTCGATTGCAGAGCGAACGCAGATGTTAGAAGAGGTTATCAGGGAATTTGATAATGTTTCTGTTATCTGTTTTGACGGACTGTTGATTGATTATATGTGTGAGCATGATATTTCTGTGATTGTAAGGGGACTCCGCGCAATTACAGACTTTGATTATGAATTGCAGATTGCCCAGAGCAACCGTAAGGTAAGTAAAGAGACGATTGATACGGTTTTTTTAACAACCAGTATTGACTATGCATATTTAAGCTCCAGTATTGTTAGGGAGTACGCAAGCTACGGCACGGATGTGTCGGATTTTGTTCCACCGCTTGTGGCTGAAAGACTGAATAATCGTTTTATGCAATAAAAGCGAATCATAGGATAGTAAATGGAGGAAAAACAATGGCAAGAAAAAGTATTGAAGACGTAATGAATGAGATTGAAGATTTTTTGAACAGTTGCAGCACGAAGGCGCTTTCATCCAACAAAGTGATTGTGCCGCGTGATGAGTTTGATGAGCTTTTTAGTGATTTGAAGGTGAAAATTCCGGCTGAAATTGACCGGTGCAAGAAAATTATGCGGAATAAAGAGGCTATTTTGATGGATGCCAGGAAAACTGCGGATGGCATTTTAGCGGAAGCCTCTGCTAAGGCACAGCAGATGGTTTCCCAGACAGAGGTTATGGTACAGGCAAACCAGACTGCTTATGAGACGGTAGAGATGGCGCGTGTCCAGGCAAATGAAATGCTGGCACAGGCTGTTGCAGAGGCAAATGAAATCCGTCTTGGTTCCATGCAGTATACAAATGATATCATGCTTGGCATCCGCAATTATGTAGAAGCTACTATGGAGGCAGAGCGTGCAAATTACGAAAACCTGATACAGACACTTAACAATGATTATATGATTGCAGATGCAAATCTTTCAGAAATACAGAATCAGATTGTAGAGTTTACCGGAAATCCGAACAGCGTGACAAAGGCGCCAAAGATGAAGACGATGAAACCGATTCAGGCTGAGCGCAGGTTTGATGAGGAACCCAAAGCAAAACGCAGTATGATGGATAAGGTAAAACAGGCAGTGACCGGTAAGGAAGAGAAGGAGGAGCCGAAGAAAAGCGCTGGCCCGGGTGTAAATATTCCTGATTTTATTACCAGCGGCGAGATGGTTGTTCCAAATGAAACACCCTTAGAGGCAAATCTTTCTGTATCGGATAAGGAGCAGTCAAATGCTGCTGTTCAGCCTGCCGTAAGTGGAACCGCTTCGGAAAGACAGAATGTTGCAGCCGGTTCGTCCGGTGGCAGCGAAGCGTTAAATGATCCAAAGGCAGCTGCGCCGATTAATCAGGCATATCCATCCAATGCCCAGGCAGATATCAACCGGAATAATACTCCGGTTTCTGAACCCGGTACTGTAAGTCCGGTTCCGGCAGAGGCAAATGCGCAGCCGGTATCTGCTTCGGAGGGAACAGCCGGACAGCCGCGTAAGGTAAAGAAAAAGATTGTCAAGAAGAGAAATCCGGTTATGCATACACCTCAGACGGCTCAGGAGACCGTTGCCAAGACATTAGAGGCAGCGGCGGCAGTCAAAACGGATAAGACCGTATATAAGGCAAATGGAGAACAGGCAAGGGAAGTTTCACCGATGGAAGGCCGTGTCAAGAGAGGTCCCAGAGTAGGGCGCAGCATGATAGATGAAATGGCAGAGGGCAGTGCAATGGATGCTGCTGCCACGGCAGAGGATGCGTTTGAAGTGACAATGGAACCGCTTGGAAAGTCAATGGGAGTGGTAGATGATTTTTCAATGGGTGAGAAAATCTGATAAGCATTATCCAAACAATAACAGATAACATTGTATGATACCAAAAGTACCTGCGGACAGAAGAAGTTTATCCCGCAGGTATTTTTTCATGCTGGCATCTTTATATTCCAATACTGTGCGGATTTGAAAAGCGCTGCACAGTCCTCCGAAAGCGGAGAGCGCGCAGATGGAGGAAATTTTAATGGATGCGGGAAGATCCAAATGATTTAACAGGTTGAGGCCATTTGTAATTTCCAACAGGGAGAGCAGGATTTGACCTGCCTTTATATGACAAAATGGGAGCAGGATTTCCAGTAGAATGGAAAATATCATGACATAAAGACCGATCATTACCATAATCTGGACTGCATGCATAAAAGTATCGCAGATATTAAATTTTTCAGACCGGTTCGCAGATATGGCATTGCCGGGAATGGAAAAATGTCCGCTGCTAAGGGGGTAAAGGAAACAAACAGGGAGATATATCCCAAGTAAAAAAACAGGTAATGGAATTGCATTTTCCAGTATATGGATATGTACATAGCCGATTAAAAACATTGGGCTTGCCTGACTTGCGAAGGAAAGCAGTTGATTGCCCCGTTTTGCGGACAGATAGTTATTTTTGATGAAATCATTAATGATTTTGCCGCCGATAGGGTAACCACAGAGATTTCCAAGAAGGATCGCCATGATTTCGTAGATGCGCCCCGGCAGAATATGCCCAAAATGAACGGAAACAGACTGATAGGCTCCGGTTTCGGAGAGTGCATTGGTAATCAGCAAAAAAGGCATCAGAGATGGAATCAGTGTCTGATACCAGAGCAGCAGACCGTTTTTCGTACCGCTTATAGATGCCTCATGAAAAATGAGCAGTAAAAATATAAGAAGGATCATCAGAAAAAATTTTTTCATGGAAAGGAACCCAAAATCTGCTTCATTAAAATGTATGCGCATCTTCCAGGATTATGACGGTATGCTCATATTCGGTTTGCATATTTTGTTGATAGGTGGCAGTAAAAACATGCCGGTACAGGTCGCTTGCCGACAGATCTTTTTGAAAGACAGTGGACTGTTCTTTCGACAACAGGGAGGAGGCATCTGCCACTTTATTGATGATGGGAACAGCAGCCTGCTGTTTCATCTGTTTTAAAATACTGCCGGAGGAGCGGCAAAAACCGAGGAGGCGGAGATAGGTGATATAGTGATTCCGTTTTGCCTTTGCCATATCTTCATCCGTATATCCCAGTAAAATGTTCAAAAGCCCATGCCGGATTCGGCTGGCTGTCAGATTCTTTGCCGTAAGCTGCGTGATAAGACTGTCAAAATCAGCAGGGTATGTTGAAAGGGAGGCAAGCCGGTTGGCAAGGGGTTCATTTATGTCCAGAAAGCGGGTCATATCCTTTCTATGTTCCCAAAGCGCATATTGGAGCAGCAGATAAAAATGCTCCGGAAATAATGGTCTGGCACAGGGCATTTTGGTGAGCAGATCATAGACAGCTTTCGGAAGCTGCGGTTTCAGGGAAGACGTCAGCCCATTTTTGAGAATGTCTGACCGTATAGCGGCTGCCGAGCTTAAGCAGGTACCCAATGATAAATCGTGATAGCCTGTACCGGTACGCTTAATAATGACCGGTGTGAAAGAAAGATGAAATCGTTTTATAGCTTTCAAATATTCAATTCCCAGAATATTGTTTGGTTTTTTAAGCAGCGCTTCATAGTGAGGTTTTTTCAGGCAGGAGGATATGGAGAGGCTGCGGGCTTTCGGGTAGGAAAGACCGGATTTTAAGTGTTCTTTCAAGAGTTTTTGATAGTTTTCCGGTTCAGACACAAGCAGATTGGCAATGGCGTCAAAGTCGTCTATGCAGTCATCTTCTGCACCAAAGCAGAGGGTGTCAACAACACCGGTGGCAGCGAGAGCCAAAACCGCAGCGCTGGCAAAATGTTCTGCGCTGGCAGTCGCAAAAAGAGGTGGCAGCTCGAAAACGATGTCAGCACCGGCTGACAGGGCGCATTTTGCGCGAAGATATTTATTGTAAATTGCCGGTTCCCCGCGCTGTGTAAAGTCACCACTCATAATGGTTATGATGTGTTTGTCAGGAAAAAGCCTGCGGATTGTTGTAAACTGGCAGGCATGTCCGTTATGAAAAGGATTGTACTCGGCAATAATTCCAATATGTCCCATAGGTTCCTCCATAATTGCGCTTCGTCTGTCTAAGCAAAAGAATTGCCACTGGCATGGCGGCAATATGCATGAAATTTATTATATAAAACTATTTACATATTGTAAAGAAAATGATATGATTCTAATATCATTTTTATTCATATATTCATATTTTATATCCCATTTAAAAAAATTTATATTTTGTGACATGGTTTGTCACAGCAGTGTGTTATGCTGGACAGCAGAAAGGTTGCAAAAAAGAATCGAATGTATTTTCGATTTTTGTTGACAATCAGCAAATAATATATTACTATTAAAGAAAACGAACAAATGTTCAGGAGGTAGAAAAATGGCAAATGAAGATAAGATGAGGGCATTAGACGCAGCCCTTGCAAATATTGAGAAGCAATTTGGGAAGGGAACTGTGATGAAGCTGGGTGATAGCGCAGCGAATATGAATGTTGAGGCAGTTCCGACAGGTTCTTTAAGCCTTGATCTGGCACTTGGCATCGGTGGAGTTCCCAAAGGAAGAATCATCGAGATTTATGGTCCGGAATCAAGTGGTAAGACAACGGTAGCTTTGCATATTGTGTCAGAGGTACAAAAGAGTGGCGGCATTGCGGGATTTATTGATGCAGAGCATGCATTAGATCCGGTATATGCAGGTAATATTGGCGTGGATATTAATAATTTGTATATTTCACAGCCGGATTGTGGAGAACAGGCATTGGAGATTACAGAGACAATGGTTCGTTCGGGAGCAGTGGATGTTATTATTGTTGACTCTGTTGCGGCATTGGTTCCGAAGGCGGAAATTGATGGGGAGATGGGAGATGCCCATGTGGGGCTTCAGGCACGGTTGATGTCACAGGCGCTTCGAAAGCTTACAGCAGTAATCAGTAAGTCGAATTGCGTTGTCATCTTTATCAATCAGCTTCGTGAAAAGGTTGGTGTTATGTTTGGTAATCCGGAGACAACGACAGGCGGCAGGGCTTTGAAGTTCTATTCATCCGTCCGTTTAGATGTCCGTAGAATTGAAACGTTAAAACAAAATGGTGAAGTGATTGGTAACCGTACCAGAGTGAAGGTCGTCAAGAATAAGGTGGCGCCTCCGTTTAGAGAGGCAGAGTTTGATATTATGTTTGGTAAGGGGATTTCCAAAACGGGAGATATCCTGGATCTTGCAGTAAGGGAAAATATTGTTGTAAAGGCTGGTGCATGGTTTTCTTATAATGGGGAGAAGATTGGACAGGGAAGGGAGAATTCCAAGATATTCCTTCAGGATAACCCGGAGATTGCAAAGGAAATTGAGAAAAAGGTACGCGCGAGCGCCGGATTACTGGATTCTGAGGAGGCGCCCGTGGCAGATGCTTCGGTGTCACACGAGGATGAATAAAAATGCTGATTACCAGAATTGAGCAGGGAAAAGGAAAACGATATAACATATATTCTGATTGTGAGTTTCTTTTTTCTTTGTATGGCAGAGAATTGAAAAAATATCATATTGCTGAGAATGTGGATGTGCCAGAGGATGTTTTGTCAGAGATAATGGACAACATCATATACAAGAGGGCAAAGGAGCGGGCGCTGTATCTTCTTGACAGCCGTCCATATACATGTTATATGATGAGAGATAAGCTGATAAGCAGCGAATATCCGGCAGAAATTGCAGACAGGGTAGTTTCTTTTTTAAAAGAGTACCGGTATTTAGATGATATGGCATATGTCAGGATGTATATAGAGACTTACTCCCAAACAAAGAGTAAAAGACAGATTCAGTTTGATTTGCAAAAGAAAAAAATTGCAAAGAACCTGATTGATGAATATATGTCGCAGCAGGATTATTCCGAAGAGGAATGTTTTAGAAGACAATTTGACCGTTACACCCGTGGAAAGGACATGAAGGATTGGAACGTAAGGCAGAAAGTATTCCGTTACTTTTTTGGAAAAGGATTTTCATATGATTTGATCGAAGAATACATAAAAATATGGTCTGAGCATGCAGAGGAATGAGTGCAATTCTTTTGTTTTTGCTTTACATAATATTTTGTTCTTATTATACTTTGACAGAAAAATATGCCTGCTTTTTCGGTTTTACTTGACATAATGCACAAAAAAAGGTAGAATCAATATGTTGTACTTATGCCAAGTACAATGATAACAATTTAATAAGGAGGTGCTCCTGTGAATCCTATAGGCTATGTGATTTTTGCTATTATTTTAATCGTAGCTGTGGTTGTTTCTTGGGTTCTGGCTCTTACATACCGTAAGAATGTGGTAGAGAAAAAGAACGCAGAATCAGCAGAGAAGGCGAGAGAGATTTTAGATAATGCTGTTAAGGAAGCTGAAGCGAAGAAAAAGGAGATTCTCCTAGAAGCAAAGGAAGAGTCAATTAAGACGAAGAATGATCTGGATAAAGAGATTAATAATCGTCGGAATGAGGTTCAGAAAATGGAGAAGCGTGTCTTGTCCCGGGAAGAAAATCTGGACCGTAAGACCGAAGCTGTTGAGAAAAAAGAAGCAAACTTAGCATCTAGGGAACAAGCTTTAGAGAAGCAAAAGGCAAAAGTTGAAGATCTTGAAGCAAAAAGATTACAGGAACTGGAGAGAATCTCTGGATTAACCTCTGAACAAGCAAAAGAATATTTATTGAAGACTGTTGAAGATGAAGTAAAACATGAAACCGCAGTTCTAGTAAAGGAATTAGAGACTAGAGCAAAAGAAGAAGCAGGTAAGAAGGCAAAGGAATATGTTGTTACAGCAATTCAGAAATGTGCTGTTGACCATGTTGCAGAGACTACAATTTCTTTAGTGCAGTTACCGAATGATGAGATGAAGGGCAGGATTATTGGTCGTGAGGGACGGAATATCCGTACTTTAGAGACTATGACAGGCGTTGATTTGATTATTGATGATACACCAGAAGCAGTTATTTTATCCAGCTTTGATCCGGTAAGACGTGAAGTGGCGAGAATTGCGCTTGAAAAACTGATTGTGGATGGAAGAATTCATCCGGCAAGAATTGAAGAAATGGTAGAAAAGGCGCAGAAAGAAGTAGAGCAGATGATGCGGGAGGAAGGAGAGAATGCCACCTTAGAGGTTGGGGTTCAGGGAATCCATCCGGAGCTGGTTCGTTTACTTGGTAAGATGAAGTTTAGAACAAGCTATGGACAAAACGCATTGAAACATTCGATGGAGGTTGCTCAATTATGTGGTTTATTGGCGGCTGAAATTGGTGTAGATGTTCGTACAGCAAAGCGTGCAGGTCTTTTACATGATATTGGTAAGTCTGTGGATCATGAAATGGAGGGTTCCCATATCCAGATTGGTGTTGACCTTTGTAGGAAATACAAAGAATCTGCGTTAATTATTAATGCAGTTGAAGCACATCACGGTGATGTAGAGCCGGAATCCCTGATTGCATGTATAGTACAGGCGGCAGATGCAATTTCTGCGGCCCGTCCGGGTGCAAGGCGTGAGACAATAGAGACATATACCACGAGATTAACGCAATTGGAAGAGATTGCAAATGGTTTCAAAGGTGTTGATAAATCTTTTGCTATTCAGGCAGGTAGAGAGATTCGTATTATGGTAGTTCCAGAGCAGGTAAGTGATGCTGATATGGTACTTCTGGCAAGAGATATTTCTAAGCAGGTTGAAAGCGAGATGGAATATCCTGGTACGATTAAGGTTAACTTAATCAGAGAATCCCGTGTTACCGATTACGCAAAGTAATAGACGGTATTTCTGATAATATGAAGTTCAGTCCCCAGACAATATGTCTGGGGATTTCCTTTTTTTCAAGAATATATCAGCAGTTATGGCATAGAGTATTATAGGTATAGAAAGAGAGGGCATAAGGTGAAAACATCATATGAAAAGAGAAATGTTGGAAATTTCATGTATATCCCCATTTTGCTTGGTGTATCAGCCGGCAGTCTCCTATTTTTGTATTTGGTACTGCATGGGAGTAATATAGCAGAAAGCGAATTTTTTCAGTATCCCATAGATGACAGTGTTTCATTTGGAAGCTTTCAAATGATAGCGCTTATTTTAAAAAGAAGAATTCCGCAGTTTGTCTTTTTATTTGTGGTGTTGAATATATGTTCCTACCCGCTTGTGCTTGGTGGATGCAGTATGATTTTTGGCGGATATTATGGTTATATTATGAGCCAGTTATTTTATCAACTTGGAGCGAAGGGGATTTTGTATGGCATCATATGTTTTTTTCCGCATTATATATGCTATGGCGCAAGTCTTTTTTTAGTTGGGAAATGGTTTTATAATGCATCAAACAGATATTATACGGAAAATGCAAATGTAAAAAACACACAATATTTTTTTAAATTTTTTGTAATAATTCTGCTTTTGTTTTTCGGAGTATTTTGGGAAATAAAATTCCAAAAAAATATTTTAAAAATTTTTTACCAACATCTAGTATAAGAATATTATGTTAATACCCCATTTTGTAGAAAATCGCTGAAAACCTTGATTTATAAGGATTTTTGTAAAAAATAATGTTTGATTTTATGTAAATTAAACATTATAATAAGATTACTGGAATAAAAATAAGGGGTTAGAGAATGCTACAAAGGATTAATGAGTTCGTTGACTATTTGGCAAATGTAAAACGAGCCAGTAAAAACACAATTGCATCATATAAAAGAGACCTGGTAAAACTTAACAATTATTTAACAGATTTAGGCTGTAATGAAATTGCGCAGATTACCAACACAAATTTGAATTCTTATGTTTTGATGATTGAAAAACAAGGAATGTCAACGGCGACTGTCTCAAGGAATATTGCATCCATAAAAGCATTTTTTCTGTATTTGTTAAAGCAAGGTGTTATCAAAGAGGATCCGAGCGATTTGTTAAAGCCGCCAAAGATTGAAAAGAAAGCGCCTATGGTGCTGACGGTGGAAGAGATGAACCTGTTATTAGAGCAGCCGAATGGAACAACACCGAAGGAAATCAGAGATAAGGCAATGTTAGAGATGCTTTATGCGACAGGCATCAGGGTGTCAGAATTGATTAATCTTAAAGTGAAGGACGTTAATTTGTCCATGAATTTCCTTCAATGCCATGATAATAATAAGGATCGGGTCATTCCTTTTACCAATGAGACAAAAGAGGCGTTGGAGAATTATTTGCAAAATGCCAGAGATGTTATGTGTAAAGAGGGACAGGATATTTTGTTTACGAACTGTCAGGGAGCCCCGATGACGAGACAGGGATTTTGGAAGATTATAAAATATTATTCTGCGAAGGCGGGTATTAAAAAGGATATTACCCCGCATACCATACGTCATTCTTTTGCCATGCATTTGGTAAATAATGGCGCAGATTTAAAATCTGTGCAGGAGATGCTTGGGCATTCTGATATCTCGACAACACAGATTTATATGAAGGCAAATGCCAATACAAAGTTAAAAGAAGTTTATGAAAAAACGCATCCGAGAGCGCATGTTTCGTAGGTGGATTGTGAAAACAATGTCATATTATGAAAAAACAATGAAATATTTGTAACTTACATTGAATTATTGTATAATCAATATAAGTATGTAAAGGGTCATGGTGCATACATGACTCTTTTTTGCTTTATGGGGAACTTCCTGTTTCCTACCAGGCAAAACCCTTCCGGGGAGAAACGAACTTTGGCAGATTGGAATTGGGAGAAAGTCATGATAGAAGTAAGAAGTTTATGTATGTCGTATGGGAAAAATCAAGTATTAAAGAATATATCCTTTGAGATACAGGATGGAGAGACAGTAGGTCTTGTGGGTGTTAACGGCGCCGGGAAATCAACGGTGATGAATATTCTTACCGGATATCTGCCTCCGGTATCCGGAACCGTCTTGATAAATGGAACAGATATTGTAAAACAGCCGGTGAAAGCAAAAAAGATGATTGGATACCTGCCTGCGGTACCGCCACTCTACAAGGATATGAAAGTACAGGAATATCTTTCTTTTGGCGCTGAATTAAAGGGAATAAAGGAATATAAAAAAGAGAGTGCCAGAGTTTTGGAATTGCTTCATTTAGAAGAACATAAATATGATTTTATCGGGCGTTTGACGAAGGGAGCGCAGCAAAGAGTCGGATTTGCATATTCATTATTGGGAGACTGTCCTGTGCTGATTTTGGATGAGCCGTTTTTTGGCCTGAATCCGGTTGAAGAAAGTGTAATAAAGGGAATGATTAAGGATCTTTGCGGTGACCATACCATTATGGTTAGTTCTCATGTGTTAAAGGAAATTAAGGATCTTTGCAGTGATATTATGACATTAAAAGATGGCACGCTTACATAGAGGATTCTATCATGAAAGGAAACAGACAGAAGAACTGTTTTAGAAGATGGACATAAGAATGGCAATGGCAAGGAGGATTTGAAATGATTGCGGTACTGAAGAAAGACTTAAAAGTATACATGACATCACTGCTGACATATATATATTATGCGCTTTTTTTCCTGCTGACAGGTATACTTTTTGTAAATAACTGTTTGAAAACAGGAGATACGACATTTGGATATTATGTTCTGAGCAGAAGTTTTCCGGCAGTTGTTCTTTTTGTTCCCATTTTTACCGTTCGTGTATATGCAAGGGAAAAGAAGAAGCATATGGATCAACTGCTGCTTACTGCGCCGATTTCATCATGGAAAATCATAATTGCGAAATATCTTGCAACGGTATTTGCAATGGTTCTTCCTATCTTCTTGAGTGTGATATATCCGTTTTGCATATCTGCTTATGGAACGTTAAGCGTTTCATTTACTGCTGCATCCTATATTGCATGTATGCTGACCGTAATGTTTTTCGTTTCCGTGGGAACGTTTTTTTCGTCGATAACGTCTCATCCGGTGTTGGCAGTTTTGCTTACCTATGGCAGCATATTTGTGCTTATCTGCGCCGGAATGATGCATGGCATCCCGGATGCCATATCCGTTTATGGAATATATAACGACATGGTATCTGGTATTATAAGAAGTGGTGATGTTTTATATCTGTTATTGTTTTCTGTGGTACTTTTAGTATCTTCCTGTATTTTAATAAAAGCACGGTGGATGCGTAAGTTTTTTGGGGCAGGCATAAAAATATGCATGCTGTTTGTTGTGGCATTGGGAATTTGCGCAATCGGAATGTATCATACAAAAGTCTATGATTTTACTGCGGAAAACATTTTGACATTATCAGATGAGACGAAACAGGTATTGCAGCAGGCAGAAAAACCGACTTTGGTATATTATCTTGGAAAAAAAAGCAGGGCAAATGCTACCTATCGGGAACTGCTTGCGGTATATGGGAGTTTCAATGAAAATATTCAAATTATATATAAAGATGTGGAGGCAGATCCGGATTTTTGTGATGAATATTTGCAAGATATCAATAATATTAATGAAACGAGTATTCTGGTTGTATCAGAAGACAGGCAGATTTATTTGGATGCAGATGATTATGTCAGCAGTGCCTATGTATCCTCCTATTCCGTTCAAAGCTATCTTGATCTTGAAAATCAGTTGACGAAAGCGATCCATTATGTAAATTCAGACGAGTCAGAGCAAATTATGTTTGTGGAGGGGAATGGAGAGGAAGTGTTGGCAGACAGGTTTTTAAAGCTGCTAAAAATGGATGATTATAATATAGGCGCATTTAATATTGAAGATGCAGCAAGTGAAACACAGCAGGGTTTTGCTGATGGCAGCAAACTTGCTGTTATAAATGCCCCGCAGACAGATTATTCTGAACGTGGGATTCAGGCATTGGAAGATTATCTGAAAGAGGGAGGTAATTTATTTATTACGATAGATCCGTTGAATGAAGAATTAAGCAATCTATACCATTTTTTGGAAAATTACGGGATAAGTGTCCAGAGAGGGGTCGTCATCGAACAGGAGCAGGGGAGATATGTAAATGATACATCGTACTATTTAGCGCCGGAAATCAAAGATTGTGTCTATACATCTGAAATAAAAAAGCAAAAGGCAGGATTGCTTACGATGACGAGTAAGGGGATCAAAGCAGTGGATTCCCAAAATGGCTATCAGGTGACAGAGGTATTAAAGACCAGTACACAGGCATTTTCCAAAGTGGGTGATTTTGATCACATAACATCAAAAGGGGAGGAAGATGTTTCGGGTCCGTTTTTGGTAGCGGCGGCTGCTGAAAAAGAAGGGGCAGGAACTCTGTTTGTTGTTTCCTCCAACCTGTTTTTACATTCTGATGTCGATATAGAGTCAAATAGCGGAAACAGAAAATTTTTTCTGGATGTCGTAAACCGATTAACCAAGCATGACAATGGGATTACGATAGCGGGAAAGGAAATTAATAACCAGAAAGCATTTTATCCAACGCAGTCGCGAACATTTGCAGCATGGCTGGTGATAGCTGTCATACCGATTGCGATGCTTGGGATGGGAATCCTGGTTTTGTATATACGATACCGGGCGGGAAACAGGAGGAGAGAGGAGGCGTAAACATGTTGAAAAAAAACAAGGGGATTCGCAGAGTCATTCTTTTAAGCATAGCTGTATTGGGAATTGTGATGCTTGTAAAACAGCAGAGCCTGGCATCATGGAAAGAGAGTGAGGATGGCAGGCAGTATGAGACGGAAAATGGGGAGCTTGCAAAGGGTTTTGAGGAGATTGACGGAAAGAAGTACTATTTTAATGAAGAGGGATATCTGGTAACAGGAAAATTTTTCTGTGAGGAAAACCAGAAATATTATTATGCTGACAAGAAGGGCGTAATCCGGACAGGTGTTATAAAATATAAAAAAGGATTTTATATTGCGGATGAGGAAGGCGCCATTCAGACCGGATTTGTCGAGTATGAAAATAACCGTTATTACTTTGATGGTGCCGCAAACATGGTGACAGGATGGTTTAAACATGAGGAGAATTGGTATTATGCGGATCAAAAAGGCATGATCCAGACCGGATTTATCACATTGGACGGATACCGGTATTATTTAAACAGTGATGGAACAAGAGTGAGTGATGTGGTGATGGAAATTGACGGTGCCACATATATTTTTAATCAAGATGGCAGCGTGGATGAAAATGCAACCATGATGTATCCGGTATACAAGTATATGGCAGATTTCCGTAAAGCAGAAGGGAATGAAGGGCAATTCGTTATGGATTCCAAAGTGCAGGCATGTGCAGTCTTAAGGGCTTCTGAGCTTTTAAATGGTTATGGTATATCAGAGGATGGTACAAAAACCGTGGAGGTTTTGTTGAAAAACAGAGGTGTGAAATGTGAAGGCGGGTACGAATTTTCTTATGGTGGAATCGCAGATTATGGCATTGAACAGTTGATTGGTGATATGCAAAAGGATATGAATCTGCAAAGGGTTTTAAGAGAACAGAATGTAAGCGGTGTCGGGCTGGGGGTTTATGAGTTGGACGGCGTTTCGTATTATGATATTATATTTATTAAATGAAAAATTGCGGAACTCTAAAACAGAGTTTCGCAATTTTTTCGTGAAAAGGCTGGAAAGAGGTAAGCGCAGGCATTTTATGGACGGTAAAATTTTTGGATTCCATCCATAGTTGCAGTCATATTCAGTAACAGGGCATCTAATATGGTAAGAGCCGCCATAGATTCCACCACGACTACAGCGCGTGGAACCACAACCGGATCATGCCTTCCCTTAATGGAAATCTCGATATTTTCGTCAGATTTGTTGACGGTATGCTGGGTTTTCAGGATAGATGGGGTTGCTTTAAAGGAAGCGCGCAAAATGATGTCAGAACCATCGCTCATACCGCCTAAAATTCCGCCTGCATGGTTGCTGCTTTTGGTGATTCCCTGATCGGTCATGGTAAAACCGTCGTTATCTTCCGAGCCAAGCATCCTTGAAACATTTATGCCATCGCCGATTTCTACTCCCTTTACAGCGCCAATGGACATTAATGCTTTTGCTAAATTTGCATCTAATTTTTCAAATACAGTGTCACCGAGTCCGGCAGGGGCGCCTTTGATGACGGATTCTACACAGCCGCCAACGGAGTCATGTTCCTTTGTCATCTGAATGATATATTCACCGGCTTTTTTCGCTGCTTCTGCATCCGGCATATAGAGTTTATTTTGAAAGATTTCCGCTGCATCAAAATGCTCATAGTTGATTGTGATATCACCGATGGAACGGGTATAGGTAGTAAAAGTTATGTTAAGCTGGTTCAATATTTTGACTGCCACGGCACCCGCAGCAACGCGGGCAGTCGTTTCACGGCCGGAGGAACGTCCGCCTCCCCGGTAATCCCGGAAACCGTATTTTGCATCAAATGTATAATCTGCATGTCCGGGGCGGTAGTAGGTGGCAATTTCGCTATAATCTTTTGACTGCTGGGTTTTGTTATATACAATCATTGAAATGGGAGTTCCTGTTGTTCGTCCTTCAAAAACACCGGATAGAATTTCCACCTGGTCATCCTCGCTGCGCGGGGTTGAATATATGGATTGTCCCGGTTTGCGTCTGTTTAAAAAGGGTTGGATATCACTTTCGTCCAGTTCTAAGCCGGCGGGACAGCCGTCAATTACCACACCGATTGCCTTTCCGTGTGATTCTCCCCAGGTTGAAATTTGAAAAATAGTTCCAAAGCATGAGCCTGCCATAATGTCCTCCTTGTAGAAAATATAGTGGGGATGCAGGTATCCGGATACGCTGAACCCTGCTATATTGTATTATTTATTATGACAAAATAATAGCACGCAGGATATATTTTGACAATCATAAATATATTTACTGCATCTCCTTATGCGCCGCAGTATTTTTTTCAGGGCAACAGCATTTACTTTTTTTAAAATATATGTAAAATATAAGTTATGAAA
>JAMPFS010000005.1 GCA_023664325.1 Clostridium sp. | reverse complement strand
TTCTCTGTTTGAGAAACTCCACAATGCAAAACAGACCCTTGGTCTAACAAAAAAAATCCCCTGGATGAAATCTGTTTCCATCCAGGGGATTTTTTACATCTCATTTACTTTAATTCCTTACAATAACGCTTTTAATTCATCCACGCTTATCTGTAACCTCTTAGCTGCTTCTTCTATCGGAAGCAAACCATCTTTCACTAATCCTACTAATGTTTCTAATATTCCTTCATTCTTGATCTGTTTTGCTTCATAATCTAAAACTTTTCCGCCCATAACAGATTTCACTCCTTTCACCACTTCATCATAATTCTTCGCCAAATGTTCCAATACATTATTCGACATATCTATAATCGTACATTTCGTAAACTCATCAATAACACTACTATTACACAATTCTTCAAGCCTATTCTTTATATACTCATATTCATCCAACAAGGCTTCAAGCTTACTCCTGTCTTTATCATATTCAGGAAACCGACTCTCATGTGAAAAAATATAAAACGGAATTAAAAATAATAACTGTTTATCAAAAATCTTTCTTATCGAATACCTCTGCATTTTTAATGCCGGTACATTATAAACAATCTCTCCACTCGGTGTTTGAATATAAATCTTTAAGTAATCAGGTGTTTGGGAATTCGACCTTAAATACAATATCGCTGAATTCGGGAACTTAACGGTAAGCACATCTCCTGTTACCTCACCATCGTCTAAGGCAATCTGTGCATCATATTCAAAAATACGAACCAACATACTATTATCCGCTATACTCTGGCACTCCCAATGGTACTTTTTAATTATATCATCCTCTACAATAAAACAAGTATCCGTAATCCGCTCAACTTCTACCCCATCCTGTCTGTTTAGAAAATGTTCATTCGGGTAAAACAATATTTTTTTATCCCCGGAATAATTTTCATGAAAGGTTTCGTTAATAATTGGTATAATCAATTGGCTACAATCATTTAACAAAGTCCGAAATACGTCATCATATGGTGTGTTTTTCACTCTGCACACCCTCCTGATAACATATTATATAGTCTAACATTAAATAACCAAAAACACAATATTTTTCAGACTTTAAGTTCCCTCTTACTAAGTTAATATTCTTTTCCATACATCTTCTCCCTTCAGTAAGAATGTTATTAGGAATCTTCCCTATCACAATTGCTAAAACCATTATACTAAAAACAAACAGAAAAAGATATAAATGAATCGTGTATATTTCGGTTAAATTTTATATATATTTTGTGTAAATCCATACATAATCCATTTCCAATGCTTTTTCATCATCCAATGAGAAAATCTCCTTATATTTTCCCTTCACAGCCCTTTATCTAAGGGGTATAAGTTTATTTTAAGCGCCCGATGAAAAAAAAGTCAGCTTCTTCTTTTTTACAATTTCCAGTATCGCCTCAATTGCATTTTCAATATCAAAAATGGTAATAATTATCAAATGTCCTCAAATGAGAGGATTACCAATTTACATTATATTCTTATCACTTTTCTTTTTATTTATCATAAGGTTTGATACTACTGACCATACAAAATACACTCTATACAAACACATGTTGACTTCATTTAATACATTCAATATAACAAATACTATCCCTTCATTTTTAGGTCTTCTACAGTTATACTAGGATATAAATCACAATCTAATTCTTGAATATGAATCGTTTCAATATGGCTATCCTTTTCTAATTTATTTTCTATCGCATCCAAAGAATCTCTCTCTTGTTTTTGGTATTCCTCCAACATCCATGATTGAAGCGACTCATTCTTTAATTCCTTGAATTGCCCAGAATATGTTCCTGATACTATAATCACTTGTCCAACAATAGGTATAAATGATTTCTCTTTTTCATCCAATTCATACTTTAAAAAATAAATAGTATCCTTTTTATTTTCCTCATAAACTCTCAGGTAATAGCTAGACTTTTCTTTTATTTCAATTACCTTATCCACAACAAACGATTTATCTTTCACTTCATGTCCTGAAAAAGCATATGGATTATCCCTTAAATTTTTATACTCATATGACATATCAGAAAAATTTACTTTTATATCATAATCTACACAAGCATATACTGGGGCAATAGAAACATATGCCCCTCCAAAAAAATCCTGATCACTTGCAATTTCATAATTTTCAATTCCTGTGTAGTACCCAAATAAAACTATTTCACTGTTTTTCTTGAGATTGGGAATAATAGATTGTTTTTTTGTGTCAGCTTCAACATTTTGGTAACTACAAATTAATACCTCTTGCTTGTCAGTATCTAGTCGTAAATAGCATTTTTCAGCATCCTGGGCTATATGTTTTACTTTCGCCTTTATCTTAACCAACTTATCATTATAAATATTACTATCTTTACATAAATCCTCATAATTGAAATTGACTGCAGAACTTACCAACTCCGATAAGTATGTTCCATATTACTGCCAGTATAATAAATCGTTCCTTTCCCATTAAATTTTCCATTCTTCCAGTTTCCCTCATATTTAAAGTGTTTATCCTCACTTACAAAAACTCCTTCTCCATTTGGAAGTCCTTCTTTCATATTTCCTGCATAATTTCCTTTAATTTCCTTTAATTTCCGTATTTTCCCGCGTTAGGAAGTAGGAATTATCCCGTGCCATACTCAATTTCAAATTAAGTCTATATTTAATAAGCAATATACTAAAGAATAGACCAACAATGAGAAATATTACTAAAAAAATAAATACGCTTCTTGATTTTTTATTTATACTGACCTGTTATCCTCCTTACCCAATAAAGTATTGCATTCCATATTTTTTCAAAAATTATTGCTGCCATTAAAGATATTAAAAAAGTTACTATCCCAATCATGCAAATGGTAAATATTTTATTTATAAAAATTTTATCATCTAGAAAATTAAAACATATTTGATATATTACTGTATGAAACAGATAGATATAATACATATATCCTGCCAACTTTGATAAATTAATATTTATTTCTATATTCAAAAAAAGAAGAAAAATCAGCAATGAAATAACTATTATAGTGGGAAAGAAAAAACTAGCATACGGATTTAGCATATAGTTTTTCCAACCAAGCCCTGGAATAAGAGTTAGCATATATAACAAAATAATTGGTACTAACAAAAAAATCCGCTTTTTTATTTTTTTCATATTTTCATATAATAAATCCCCAAGCATATAATAGCCTAAATATGAAGCAATCACGCCAAATGTATATGGAAGTCTATATTCTGTTGTCAATTGTGATATACAGGCTACAACCATCCAAACCAAAACAGTTACTTTAGCTGTTTTTACAGAAATACTTTTTTTCATTCTTACAATAAAAGGTGTACACATATAAAGACCAAATAACATATACATAAACCAATAATTAAGTATAGTTCCTTTTATGAAATTTACAAATGGTGTTTGATAAAAATAAATTTTTCCTTCACGAAACCACGCACTTATTTCCATAAGAAGAATAAAGAAACATACAATAACCAAAAAAGGTAAAAAAATTTTTTTCAAAACTTTCATATAAAATTTATGAATATTTATGTTTTTTTCACTAATATTAAATGCACCTGATATCATTACAAAACATGGCACACAAAATCTGGTTATTAAATTTATTAGTTCTTGTATAACATACTCTGTTGAATCTTGAGATGTACCATTTAAAAAATAATACGCATTTACATGAATAAATATTACTGCTACAGTCGATATGATTCGCAATAAATCTAAACCATTATTTCTCATCATTTTATCCTCCAAATTTCTCAACAATTTTTATTTAAACCTAATTGGACGCATAATTAATAATATTATTAAAAATTATTTCTTAAATAAATTTGCTTTTAATTGATTTTTACAAATATTTATAATAAATTTATTTTTCAAAAAAAATAAAATGTTTATGCTCCAAAAATAATTTTTCTATGATTTATATATCATTTTCCTAAAGTCTATCGTTGACAACAGCAAATACAGCACAGGAAATATTGTCACTATCTGACTTCGGTATGTAAACCAAAAATGTATTTGAGAATGATTTGCTAACACCATATACCAAATATACGGATATAAGGCAATCAGCAGTAAAAGCAGATTTGCCTTGCTGTATGTTTTTCGGAAAAGGTGGTGAAGAATGCATATAATTAAAACAAACCAAATTAGCATGACTGCAAGCTCCTTTATCGAAAAACTGTCATAACCTAATATGCTTTTAATATTCAATTTAAGAATAGAAAGACGGTCGATTGTAACGTTACTTTCATCGTTAACACGAATCAGCCCCTTTGACAAAGAACTTGAAAAGACATTTTCTCCAAGCAACACCGATGCAACACACCACTTTCCAATAAAAGTAAAACCATAACCAAATGCCCAAACAATCGAAGCAGATAATAGCATTTTCAAATGATGTACTATATTTTCATCTGTAAAAAGAATAAGTAAAATAGAAAGGGGTATTCCTAATGTTATTAAAGGAACTGTCAAAAAATCAATAAAGCATGTAAAAGAACCTATAAACAGAAACCAGAGAAGCCTTATATCAATATTGCTAATCATGCTATCTTTGAAATGTAATAGAACAATTATGTTCAAAAACATGATATAGTATACACCTATATATTGCAATGAAACAGATACAAATGGAACATTGGAACACAATACAGCAATGCAATAGCAAATTGCACAAGTTACGTTAATCTTCTTTGCAATTTGTAGGATTGAAATAACAAAAAAGATAAAAAAGCAAAGATACATAATATAACGAATCTGGTAGAGATTAAATACAGTAAACAGTGGCTTCAAAAAGAATAAGTACCCCTGCCAATATTGAATACGGTCCTTGATAATCATAGAGTTCTTAATAACAGATTGGTCTTCATCCACTAAATTACTCCCCACCATAAGCTTATCCGTGAAATTATCCAACCGCGAAGCTGGTGAATCAAAAAAAAACTTAGGGTATGTTCCTTCATTATCAATGATATTTAGAGAAATATTGACATTTTTTTCGACAAGGTCATTTGGAATTAAACTTACTGTAATCATAAAAATAGTATAAATCAGTATTAATGAAAACAGAAGCAAAATGCACTTTTTTATAACTGATATATATTTCATTGAAGTTCTCCTTATTGAATAATAATTATTTTTATCTCGCTTTGTATACTACCAATATTTACTTCATTGTTTTCGCTAAATCTTGACACTGCAACAGGTTTCTTTCAAAATCTTGTCTGTTTTTTTGATTTATAGTATCTAAAATCATTCCACAAAATAAAGATAGAATCGCTGCCATTATTACAAAGCCGCTAACAATAAGCGTTGGAAACCTTTCCACTAAACCAGTATGCGCATAATCAATCAATACCGGTACAAAAAGAATACCACCAATAATACATAGTAACAACGCTAATATTGAAAAAAAGCACAATGGCTTATAATTTTTAAATAATCTAAAAATCGTCCATACCACTTTCATGCCATCCGAATATGTATTTAATTTTGAAACACTCCCCGACGGTCGATCTCTGTATTCTATAACAACATTTTCAATAAACATATTTTTGTCAACCGCATGAATACTCATTTCAGTTTCAATTTCAAATCCCTTTGACAGAACAGGAAAAGTCTTTACAAATTGATAACTAAATGCCCTATATCCGGTCATAATATCCTTAATATCGTTTTTGAATAACAAATTAATCATATAGCGAACCAAGTTATTTCCAAAATTATGAAAAGGGCGCTTGTTTTCTTCAAAGTAAGTAGATGACAACCTGTCTCCTACAACCATATCCGCATTGCGCTCCAATACACACTTTACCATATCCGGAGCAAATTCCGCAGGATAGGTATCATCACCATCTGACATAATATAACACTGTGCATCAATATCCCGAAACATCCTTCTAATGACATTTCCCTTCCCCTGTTTGTATTCATACCTCACAACAGCGCCTGCAGATTGCGCAATCACATCCGTTCCGTCTGTCGAATTGTTATCATATACATAAATAACGGCTTCTGGCAGAACATTTTGAAAATCTTTAACAACCTTCTCAATTGTCTTACTCTCATTATAACACGGTATTAAAACTGCGATTTTATCCATTTTGTTTCTCCTTTTCAACATTATCTGATAAGTGCTGCTTTTATTCAATTCTTTGGCAAGCTTTGTATGCACAAATCACCTATCAATTTTAAATACTCCTGATATTCCTTTTTATTATAAAAATAATTTTCAGGATATTTTTCTATCTCAAAAAATTCAAACCCTTCTTCCAGTAACTTCTTTTTTACAATATTTTCTGCTGTTATTGACCCTGCCGTCCGAAGATTAAACAAACTTTCTGATAGTGCCATATTTACATAGCTTTGCTCTACATTTTGAAATGCTCCTCTTTTGATTAAATCTTCTTTCAATGCTTTAAATGCTTTATAAAATTCAATAGGAGCTTTATTCTTTCTTGACTGTGTGTTGGTACCATCATTATACCGATACGTAATTAACCGTTTTTTCAACACTGTGATCCTCTTTGCTAACGCTAATGCACTTCTTACAAAAAAAACATCATTTGCATTTTTTGTATCCTGAAATTGCAATCTCTCTTTTTTCACAAATTCGCTGCGAAACATCTTTGACCACGGGCAGGCAGTCGTTATTTGAAAAATTTTACTATCCGTGTCTTTTGCAGAAAACGGACAGCGGGCAGGGAGCAGATTTTCCCTTAATACCCAATTCATTTCTTCCTTTTCCTGTGTCTGTACATTAAGGCGAAATGCTTCAAATAAAACAATGTCAGCCATGTCATATTTTGCTTTGTAATATGCCTGTTCACATAATCTGTCCTGAAATATATCATCTGCATCCAAAAAAAGGTAGTATTCTCCTTCCGCCACAGTCATTCCATTATTTCTTGCAATCCCCGCCCCTTGATTTGCCTGATTCACAATTCTAATTCTATCGTCTTTCTCTTTATATTCCTGCAAGATGTCTGCTGTTTTATCTGTAGACCCATCATTGACACAAATAATCTCAATTGATTTTAATGTTTGACGCAGCAACCGTTCCATGCAGTCACGCAGATACTTTTCTGCATTATACATGGGAATAATAATACTTACACATATATGATCCGGATTCAGATCTGGTTGCTCATTTGTCAACTTTCGTTTAATTCCATATGCAGTGCATTTCAAACCCTTTTGCTTTATATTTTTCACAAGATGATACCCCTTCCGTGGTATCTTTGTCACGCTCTCTCCTGTCTTATATGCAACAGAATGCTTTAATTGCTCAATCTTCTTTTCAAAACGTTCTGTATTCTTGTCATACTTTTCCTTATGGTTTCTTCTTGCTTCCACAAGCCTTTCAACTAGCATGGAATACTCAATCTGAACCTCCAGAGAATAATCTTGTAATTTCTCATCTATTTCTTCTAATGTCATAGTCTTAAATTCCCTGGCAGCATTACTCTGCATAATATAACATCGGTGTCTGATTGCCTTAATAATGTCTTGGTCTGAAAAATCGAACTGCTTCAAAAATTTATTAAACTCTGATAAACATACATAATAACCATAGGAACGTTTAAATTCCTGATCATCTGTCATAATAGAACCTTCTCTTACACGACGTTTATAAAACGGTATTGCCATGTGCTTTACCTTTTCTGCTACCATAGCCGTCTGCAAAGCAAACAAATTATCTTCGTGAACAATCCCTTCATAAAAGCGAATATTAAATCGATTTAATAATTCTCTTTTGGGCATCTGCAAACACACAGATGGACGGAACAAATGCATATTTTCCATTTTTGCAAATAATTCCGGCCCGGATACAACTTGCTCAAACATATCCGGTCGCCTGTAATAATCACGATATTGTTTATGGGTTTCTGCCAGTTCTTCATTTTCAAAAAAAGATTCCGCATCAAAATAAATATTATCTAAATCATTTTTTACAGCCTCCCCATAAAGCACCTCTAACATATTCTCTGCAATATAATCATCACTATCGAGAAAATAAACATATTCCCCCATTGCATTTTGTATTCCCGCATTCCGTGCAGATGACAATCCTCCATTTTCTTTATGAATTACATGTATTCTGTCGTCTTTCTTCGCATAACGTTCCACAATCTCCATAGAGTTATCTTTTGTTCCATCATCGACACAAATAATCTCAATATCTTGAAATGTTTGGTGCATCGCAGACAGCAAGCACTCCTCAATATATTTTTCTACATCGTATATTGGGATGATAACCGAAACCTTAATATCCAAAATCTATATCCTCCTTATTTTCATATCCGTACCGTTTTCTACTATCAACCATAAAATGTATCCCTGCTCCTTGTTTTTTATCATTTTTGCACATTTCCTAAATACTCAAGAATAACATCATTCTCACTTTTGTGAACCTTATAAAATGCTCCATTTTTTATCTTCTTCACATCAAACAGCTTTTCCATTTCTTCTTCAAAATAATCGTTGCTTGTATACACCCATAAGTAATCATACCCTTCCTCCACTAATACATCTGGCAAGGTATTAATATCATACTCTGTAAGTCCTAAAACTGTTTCCTTTGTATCTTTTCTAAAATTAAAACACATTCCTTCTCTTATCAACTGGTTTCCCATTTCATAATCTGCCACTAACGTATATAAGCCCGACTGTGCCTGATTAATAAAATAAATTTTTCCCTTTTTCCCTGTCAGTTCCTTTACATTTTTTGTATATGTTATAAATCGCTCTCTTTCTTTATATAAATCTGTATCTACCGCATAAAGGTGGAAAAGATTCGGTAACAGATAACTGCTACACCCACCGACAATAAATATGAATGAAACCGAGACAATTCCTTTTTTTAAACTCGCAGTATAAACATTCCACTTTTCATCCATACATAAAAACAATGGTATCGTCACCGGAATAACCCCCAACATCATGTAATCCGAAAAGTATCGATCTAAAGACATTGCCCGTATGCTGTCCACATAACCAAATACATTTAAATACGCAAACAACATTATAAAAAAATATCCTACAAATCCGAACAAATACATTCCGACAAGATTAGAATATGGCTGTCTAAGATTCTTTTTTAAAATAATTGGATATACAAGATACCAAATTGCCGCCACCAGTAAGAAAAACAACAGATAGGAAATACATAATCCATCTTCCTTCATATTAACCGCTATAAACAGTTTTTCTACCATTGACTTAAGCGTAAGAACCATCCTCTTTTTGTCAGGTATGTGAATAGCGCCTCTAAACAAACCGTTTTTTCCAACAATAAAAGACCAAATACCTACAAACATAATCGGGGTTAAAGCAATCACTATTCCAATTAGACCTTGTCGTGAAAATAATATTTTTCTCCAATTTGGGGGTAAAACAGGCTGCATGTTGATCCTGCATTCCGATACATATAATATAATAACCGTAATTACAACAAGTACTGCAAATAACGGTCCTACCATATTCTTCATCATCCCTATATTCAGCAAAAGCAATGGTACCAGATAAATATTTCGTTTATTACATTTTTTCAAATAAATCCACGCAATCATTGCACCAGACCAATATGCAGTTGCCTGGTCAGTATATATGTTGTAATAGGGTTGCACAAAAAGCAATGCAGCTAAAAAAAACTGAAAAATTCCAAATCCCCATACTTTCTTCCAATCTTTCCATCTGCATCCGGAAAGGGGCAGTAAGATGGCACTAAACCAAAGTAACAGATTTGACACATAATAATCACTCTCAACAATCTTGCCACCAATAAGTGCTGACAGTTTTGCCATGAAATAATGAAAAAATGTAGTACTGGACAATAGTAAGGACTGCCCTGTAAACTGATCGCCATTGGGCAATCTATTGTACTCCACCATAAAATTAGCTGCTTTTCCCCACTGGTACAATTCATCCCAATTACAAATATGAAAGCCTGAAAATGCAGCTACTGCAAAGCAAACCAACCCCATTATCATGGCGATTCCCGGTGTGATAAAAGTAGTAAGCCGTCTTTCCACTCCCTTGATCTGCCCCACTACCGCAACAACCATCCCTATCAAACCAAAAACGAATACAAGTACAAACGCAATAAATGTATTTCCTATAAGCCCAGCAATATATATTATAGTTAATACTGACATAACAGCGCTTGCCATTCCCTCCTCCGGAGTTACTTGGATTGCTGAATAAAACAAATAAGCCAATCCTAATAATATCATTAATGTAATTCCTATGCATATTGCATCTAGCATCTCTATCAACATCCTCCTCGAATATAGGTTTCAATATCCATTTTTTCAGACTTTGAAATAAATCTTATTCTGATATAAAAGGAAAAGAAGTGCCAACATAACTAACATATATGCCACTGCTGACAATAAAGGACTATAACACTCCGAAAACTGACTAGCCAGTCCTGAAAAAGCAAAACTGCATATCACCGAAACATACCCCACTCGTCGAGACATATAGGCAAAAAGGGGATTGCTTCCTATTAATAAAAATGGATATGTCCATTTCCATATCTTTAAAATATCCACCATATAATAAAAAAAGCAGAATATTATCATAACTATACCTGAAACGATGCAGACAAACGAACTCGTCCACAAACTTTTATTGATTGGCATAACACCATTCCATATGAGACCACAGCCAACCAATGCTACCCCGACAATAAATACATGTATCAAAAGGGATTTCCAATTTTCAAACTCCCTTTTTATATATTCCCCCATTAGAATGCCTATGAGGGCAGTCACAACTGATGGTATTGTACTAAGAATTCCTTCCGGATCATAGATTTCTCCAAAAAGAGATCCCGGTAAATATTTTCTATCAAAATAACAAACAATATTTCCTTCAGGTGAAAAGATATCTGCCAACGGATAATCTGGTGCATGTACAAAACCGAGAATCAACCAATAAACTACCAGTATTCCTACACAAATACCAACCAGCGCCTTCATCTTCTTCACCGATAAATAAAGAATAACAGCTATCATCCATGCAATTCCAATTCTTCCCAAAACACTTGCATATCTTAAAGAGTCGAAATTCCAATTCAACAATCCGTTATAAACCAATCCCATAAAAAACAATATTATCCCTCTTTTTATCGCATCCAAATATATGTTTTTTTGAGAAAGTCCAAACTTCACCTTTTTCTCCAAAGAAAATGGATATGTCATTCCGGATATCATCAAAAATGCCGGAAATATCATATCATAAAAATGAAACCCACTCCATTCAACATGCTCAAACCATGAGCATAACTTCTGCAAACTCTCTGTAGGAAACAGTTCTCTCAATGAAAATAATATGTCTGTTCCTCCTACAATCCAAAACATAAAAAAGCCCCTTAACACATCTATTGATTGTATTCTTTTTCTCTCCGATTCCACCTTTATCCCCTTTGCATCCCATAGTTGTGATAATTTTTTACATTCTATTTCCAATCCTCATAAGGAATCCAATCCTCATAAGGTGTCATATGGTAATAGACCTGATAAAGAGTTGCCTTTTTAGATTGGTACTGATCCATCATCTTCTTCTTTTCCTTAAATACATCTGCGGGCAGCTCCGGCAATTGTTCTTTCAAACCTGGCGTTATTTCGTTCTTTGAATAGTATTTCCCAAAATACATAAATTGCTTTGCACAAGATGGTTGCATCTTAAACATATCTGTCACATGTTTACTTGTATATTTATGATGCTGATGTCCATACTCCCCATTAGGATTATGTGTCACTACTATATTCCATTTTTTATATTTCAACAACATGTCAATATCTTTCCGTATTGCCAATTGTTCATATTCCCACGTACTCCTGTTTTCTATTCCTACACCCTTCTTTTTATCTATCAAATCTGGATAAGAAAGAATGATTCCTTTGTCCTTTGATACCTTCAAACAATTCATAAAATCCCTTTTTCTCACCTCATCGTCTCCATTTGTCAAACATACTACCAAATAATTATCTGAAATAAGATGACCTCCTCCCCATAGGGTTTCATCATCCGGATGAGCAACAATCATCAGATTATCCACATCTTTTAAATCAAGTTTGTCAAGCATCTGTTTTGTAATATAACCTTTATTCTCACTCACCGTTATTGTACACTTTGCAGTTGCCAATTTATTCGACACTGCTGTCACCTTTATGACTGCTTTTCCCTTTTTCTTTCCGGTTACAACACCGGAAGCATCCACCGATGCAACAGAGCTATCACTTGAGGTATATATTAACTGATCATTCGTAACAAAATCCGGATTCTTCTTCACCGTCAACTGGCGATTCTCTGACAAACCAAGCACCATACTTTTTTCTGTTAAGTATATTGACTTTAACTTATTATCATAAACAGAGAATTTCTTTTTACAAACCACTCTACTCTTTTTAGCCTTCGCAGTAATTACGACCTTTCCGTCCGATACTCCTGTCACACAACCATTCTCATCAACTACCGCAATATCCTCATCTGATGACTTCCAAACAATTTCATCATTGCTTTTCAAAGGCTTCTTTTTTGTTTTTAATAAAAGAGATTCCCCCACTAATAAGTATTTCTTATTCGACAAAATTTGTATTTTTTTCGCCTTTTTTAATTTTGAAACCTCTACCCATAAATTTGTCTTTGTCTTCTTTCCTTTAATCCTCGCTGTAATCTTTACTTTACCACACCTTTTTGCTTTAAGTACTCCTTGTTTATTGACAGAGACAATTTTTTTATTTGAACTGGACCAATTTATTTTTTCGTTTCCCACTAAATAAGATGTATCGATCTTGATTCTTTTTTTCTGCCCCTTATACATGTCCAACCGTTTATTTTCTATATTCTCAAACACAATCTTTTCCTTCTTCGCTGCCAAACATTCTTTACCACTCAATATAAAAACCCCACAAAAAATTGCTATTACTACAAAAATAATGCCATGATATTTCTTATCCATTTTAAGAACCTCCTCTTAATTATATCACCTACTATTTTTTCGTTTTCCAGTCAGTTCTTGATACAAAATTGCTATCGGATATAACAAATGCAAAGAATAACTTATTTTATATACCACTACCGCTGCCCTGTGGGAAAAAGGCAACTTTTTTAATCGATGCAAATGCATATATGGATTCTTTAAAACATTTGGAAAATAGGTTCTCATAATATAATCTGAATATTCACATATATACTTTACCGTAGATTTTGGACTTTTTGCACTGAATTCAAAAACAAATCCTGCCAAAGCCTTTATCACGCAATACTCCAATACTTTATCATACTCAGATCCTCTGATCATATGAACCTTTTGGATAGCATCCTCAATTCCTTTATATGGAAACATCTGCCTATCGTTTGTTTCTGAAATGCCCTTTTCACGAACCCCCCCCCATTGTTGATTCCTCATAATAACGATAACGGTATCCAAAATAATCCAATGTAACGACTCTCTTTGCAATGGAACTGGTAATAATGCCAAAAGGACCATCCTCCATCCTTTCCCCTTCCCCAAATCTTATTTCATTATCCAGAATCATATCGCTCCGGTACAATTTAGCACAGGGGCTATACTGGAAAACATGCCATAACCCATTACCAAAATCAATTTCCCAATCTCTGGTATTTCTTGTCAAAATAATTGTTCCATCATTTTTAAATTTTTCATAACTGCATATGACTAAATCCGCATCTTCTTTTTTTGCGCAATTCCACAAAGTTTCTAAATAATCTTCCCATATATAATCATCTGCATCTATATAAGTCATATATTTTCCTTTAATATACTTCATTGCACTATTTCTTGCATTAGATTGACCTGCATTTTCCTGAGTAACTACTGTTATTCTGTCAGTATAACTTGCCTCATATTCTCTTAATATGTCCAATGTACCATCAGTAGAACCATCATTAATAATAATGACTTCAAAATCCTGAAATGTTTGTTTTATTATAGAATCCAGACATTCTCGCACATATTTTTCTACATTATATGCCGGTATAACAATTGAAACTTCACATTTATATGTTTTCACATGATTCATTATGCATTTTCCTTTCTATATGCTTCCAACTCATACACATCATAAAACTACTATACTTCTGCTTCATCACCCAAATCAAATATATATGGAGGATGATTATGCCGCTTATCCTCCGGTGGCAATTTCATATAATCTCCAAAACGCTTTTCCAGATACTTTTCCACATGACATCCCACCCTCATTTCACCGTCTTCAAAAGGAACTTTTCTTGTTGGAAATACATCATCAAAATCAATGACACTGGTAAATGGAGTTGGATCAAAATAATATGCAATTCTCTTTGTTCGTTGACCATTATATTTTGTCAATTCCTTTTTAACCTGCTTATATAAAAAAGCATTAGACACATGGAACAGATTCAGCAATGTATGTACGATCCACGAGATTACATATACTACTTTTGCCTTCCATCCGTCAAAATATAAAACCGGTTTTTTCACCGCCTTCAATATCATAAGTTTATTTAAAAACCAGACACTTCTTCCCTGCCTTCTCATCTTTTTATCATCATCGGGTACATTATCAAAACAGTAAATATCAAGAAACACACCTAAATCCAAATCCAAATCCTTGAAACATTCTTCCTTAAATTTTGTTCCTTTTTTCATCCAGCGAGTACTCATCAACGGATAAACATCCGATGTTTCCGCATTCATAATCTCATATTTATCAGAATACTCCTCCTCCGCATATTTTAAAAATAATTCATAATCATCTCTGTACAGATTCACATCAATATCATCATCCCAGGGAATAAAGCCTTGATGCCGCACAGCTCCGATTGCTGTACCACCTCCTGCAAAATACTCCAGACCATGTCTCTCACACAATTTCTGAAAATCCCTTAACAATTCCAATTCTATATTTTTTAAACTTTGTAATGTTTCCGCATCATACTCTTTATATAACATATACCCACCTTTTCCTATTTAAACTCTACCTAACAAAAATAATATGCGTATCGATATTTCATCAAATAAAGAATCTCGATATCTCTTTCGCATAAACGCTTTCTTTAGCCTCCCCTTTTCTCCTAAATATAATTCATAAACACTCTTTTCATATTCACCCAATTCAGAATAAAATCCATCAAAAAAAACTTTCATTCTTTCATACATCTTCGCTTTTTCGGAATTAAGTAAAAATGTTTTAATTCTCCATAAAAAATGTTTTATCTTACTGCCACCCTGCAAATCTGTCTCTGAAGTATTATTTCCATGTCGCCTGAAATCTGCGCATACTTTATCATCCCAGATAATCTCACCATTACACAAGCAATACATATAAACAATCTCATCATGGGAGCATCCGGCAAAGCATTCACTATCCTTTACACATTCCAGTGCTTGTTTATTAAATACTTCCGTAAACCCAAAAGCGTTCCGATCTCCCAAAGTTATATATTTTTCTAAAGAATGATATTTCGCATATCCATTATTACGCCTTTGTCGATTCATTTCACCATCACACCAATAAAAATCACATAAATAAATCAACGGAATATTTTGATTCCTCTTGCGGAGCAGTTCAACAGCTCTACTCACCTTATCCGGATACCAGTAATCATCCTGATCACAAAATGAAAAAAAATCTGCTTGTCCACAATGCTGCATCAACCACTGAAAGCTCAGCTTGTATCCCAAATTTTCCCCCTCATAAACAAACACCTTGTTCGGATGCTCTTTCGCATACTGCTGCAAGAGTTCTACCGTTCCATCCTTAGAACCATCATCTCTTATATGAATCTCATAATGAGAATAATCCTGATTCAATAAACTTTCCATCTGTTCTTGCAAATATTTCATGCCATTGTATGTTGATACTAAGATATTCACTTTTTCCATAACCAACATTTCTCCTTACTAACAATATAAAACTTATTATCAAGTATATTTATTGCATCTCACTCACTTCTTCTTTATCATCTTCAACATCTCAAACACAAACTGATTTTTCATAACTATTAATATAATAACATATCCTATTCCACCTAACAAAATTTCTAATATAACCACTAATATATCATTTGTAATACTCATCCACATTATAACAATTTTAACAAGCAAAAACACTGTTGATGCCATAAAATATTGCCAAATACCGCTAAAAATCTTTTTACAACTCATGATTTTAGATGCATTATAAATACAAATTATAAACACTACTATTTCTGTAATTACTGTTGCGATAGCTGCCCCATTTCTTCCAGATAGAGGAATGAAAATGCTATTGAGTAAAAGATTTGTCACAGCGCCCGCAATTGTTGCCAGTAATGCCTTTTTTTCACCATTATTTGGAACAAGAATCTGATACGCAACAAAACCATTTAAAATAGAACAAAAAAGATTGGGTAACATAATTCTCATCGTAACCGCAGCATTCACAAAAGCCTTTCCACAAAATACTCTAAGTAAATGAGGAGCGATCAAAACAAGCCCCACTATAACCGGTATTATTGCAAACATCATATATTGCATCGATAAATTCACAAGACTTTCATACTCTTTTCGTTTGTTTTGACCAAGACAATAAGATAACCTAGGCAGCATTACACCACTTACAGCAGTAATCAGCGTATATAAAACAGCATTTAGTTTAATAGCGGCTGAATAAAGTCCAACTTCACTATCTGTTTTAATAAGACCAATCATTATTGTATCCATATTCAAATATATCTTCGATGCTATCGATGTTCCAAAAATTATCATGATCGGCTTTATATGTTTTAATAACTGATAATCTTTTATATGGGTAAACCAATTCACATATTTTCTGCTATGCAAAATATTGCAGATTGAAGATCCAGCAGTAGACAAAACCGTTATCAGGATATAATTATTAACATCCTTTTCGGAACGTACCATAATAAATAAAAGAATCAGCGAAATTATCTGAAAAGCCAATGCACGCCATGTAATATATTCAAAATCTTCATAAATAGAATATAACCATTCCACACCGATTACGCCAAATATCACAACCATGCTATATATTAACAAAGAACTTCGATACGGCTTAAATACAGGAATCAACATAAGTATGAGAACAATTACATAAGAAACACACATGGAAACCATATTAATACAAAGTACTTCGCTCGAAAATCTGCTTATTTTTTCTTTATTTTCTCTGACTTTTGTACCTTCACGAATCGCATAAGTGTTAATTCCTAATGATGCAATCATCTGCAAATAAACAATAATGGAAGCTACAAAATTTACTTTCCCCATTCCATCTGTGAGTAAAATTCTAGATGCATATGGAAGTGTAATCAATGGAAATAATACACCTGTGACTGTCCGTACATAATTCATAATTATATTTTTTTTTAAGGATTTTGTTTTCATATCTTTCTTCATATAAATCTATTATTCCACAATTATTAATGGATACATGTTGTACTCATAACTGATATCTTTTGCTGTCTGCTCATTAGCACCATTAACCTTTTTATTTATCTCCTTAATTGGCTCTTTAATTTCATTTTGATACTCTTGATTCCTTAAATAATCTTCTAGATTCTGTAACTCTTTATACTGTCCATTTAGCTTTCCAGATACAGAAAGCGTCATCCCCCTTAACGGCAACTCCTCATCTGTTTTTTGAAGATAATATATTTCTTCCTCTGATTGGGAAGAATGAACCTTACAATAATACTTTTCCTTTGTATCTGAATAAATCACATCCTCCACCACAAAATTAAATCTTATTATTTCTCCAATATGCAAATATGGATTTTCCAATATATCATTGTATTCTCTGCTTTCTTCTGCTGATCCTGTTGTCTCTTTTGTTTCTACAGTTGCCCAAACCGGTCTAATCTTTGGATACACTCCACCATAATACTGAGAATCATTTATAATTTCATATGTATCCTCTCCATCATAATATCCATATAATTCAATTGCATCTCCTTCTCTGACATTCGGTATATATGGCTGTTGTTTTTTCTTTGTTTCACAATTACTATACTCCATCATAAAGAAACTATTGTCCTCATTTCTCAATAATAACACACAGTTTTCCTCTAACTGTGAAACTCTCAACACAATTGCATGAAAACAAACCAGTTCATCTGACTCCTCATTGACAAGTTCAAAAAGACTCATATTCTTCGCACTTTCTAAGATAGAGGATATCTTTTTTCCTTCATAATAGTAATCTTTCATTTCAAGTTTTCCATTCTTATACTTGCATAACATCCCGTACGGAATATTATTATGATAATTTATAATTTCATACTCTGAATCAGAAAGTTGCTTTTTAAACACACCTTGACGTTTGCCTTTTAAAAACTGTCCACTTTCTATCACACCATCACCATATATAATTTTACCCTCACCGGAAAATTTTCCTTTTTTCCAGTTTCCCTCGTATAAAAAATCCTTTGACACAAATGTACCAGTTCCATCTGGAACAGCATTTTTCAAATCCCCCTCATATCCCCCTTCATATTCGATTCCGTTCCATTTCAAAGTAAGATCTGCCTGTTTTTCAGCTATGACATGCCTTTCCTGTAATACTGCAATGCAAAAACCAAGAAGTCCTGTCAAACAAATTCCAATCCATATCTTCTTTTTCATAATATCACATCCTCCCCGAAATAATGCATTCTACAACGTTACTACTATCACTCTTAACAAAACCAGACAATGCATTATCGCTGTCGTCCATATTAAACCACGCTCTTTTTCTATTTTTAAAACACTCACACTTCCTCCGGCTATTGTCAAAAAAATAAATGGAAGAAAATATCTCCCCTGTACACCCACAATATAGTCCGATGTTTTTGGCGTCCATACAATCAACATAGAAAAATTCACCAAAATAAAACAACAGACTGTGATAAACATAAATAAAAGTCGATCTTTTTTATTTATCTTTGTGGTAATTGTTGAGGCAGAAAGCAATAAAATAATCAAAAAGATAATACAATATGTCCACGGAATATGAATATTAAACCATCCAAGACTTCCACCCAAAATATTTTGCAGATATGCATCTGTCCTCTCAAATACTGTATTACAGAACAAACTCACCAACTTTAATGGATGCTTGAGCAGATATCCAAATGTATAATTTTCTGTTCCATTTGCCCCGCTTGAAATAGTTCCCTGGGAGGCTGTTAATTTCTGAAGTAAATACACAATATAAGATTTCCCAAACATCACAATTGCTGTAATAAATACAAAACCATATACAAGATAAGATCTTAAACTGCGATAGTTTCGCTTATATGGTATATATAGTACCAATAAACATATTGGAATATATACTCCACCCTTGCTGCTTGCCAACAACAACATCATCACTGTTAAAAACAATATATCATAAGTAAATAAATTCCGCTTCTCATTTGCAAGATACAAGCAATAGGCAATAAATAGCATAATATAGCCATTCAATAAAGCATCATAAGAAAAGGATGCTGCCTGCTGCAAAGAAATTGGCAAAGTTGCCAATAATGTCATCATCGTCTTTCCATATGGTAATATTTTCACTGCTGCATATACTAATACGCAATATGCCAGTAAATTAAAAAGACGCCCCAACATATACATTGGAATAGTTCCCCAATGTAATATTCTTGCAATTGTCAAACCCAAAGTCGATGCCCAATATAACAAAAAACCGCCATTGTTTGAATTATCCCGCATATAACATTCTACGAGATTACCATCTTCAATTCTTGAAAAGAAACCATTATAAAACCTTTGATATGAATTAATATTCACAGTAGTTCTCTCTGGTTGGTCAGTTAAAACATCTACATCACCTACTCTTTTATAATCATAACCGACTCTCTCTGACTTTTCAATACCAAGTAAACGGTTTGAATACCGATAAGCAGTATCCATATGGGAAGACTCATCAGGAACCCCATATATGGTAATAACACACATATAGATTAATCCAAACAAACATGTAAAAATCAAACAGAGATTTTCAATGCAAAAACGTTTAAAATAGATTGTCAGATATAATACACACAATACCAAAAATACTAGGCACACAAAAATCACATATAAATTCAGAATAAAATCCTGATCGGAATAAGTCATTTTAAGAGCAACATCGCTCTGAAGTTCATGCTCATTCATAGATAATTTATATTTTTTATATTTAAATTTCTCTGACTGCGCAATATAAAACCGCGTCTCACCAAAATTAACCGCTTCTATTAATAAAATATATTCCTTTTCTTTTGATTGCAGTATATTCTCGTTGCAGGGAATATAGACTTCTGTTTCCTTTTTTCCAGTAAATTCTGTAACCATGTATTCTCGTTCAAGTATTGTATTCCCATTTTCAACATCCATAATCTTAACATCAATACAACTGTTTTTATCTACATCCTCACCATAACAGGAAATGGATAAACCCGAAAGTTTATTATCGCTACTAATAAAGGTTTGCTCCATAATAGCATGTTCCTTATCCATTAATAAATATTTGCCATCAACTGCCTCAATTTCTGTAACTTGTTTCTTTTCTTTCAACAAATCAGAAATAATCAGGTTATAATAGAATATAAAAATACACGCAAATACCAAAACCATTATAACAAATTTAAGTTTTCTTCCGTATTTTGCCCAAAAGAATTTTATTCTCTTAATCAGTCTTATATTTATCGCTAACGATTTTCTTTTTCTTTCTGATTCATTCCTTTTCTTTTCTCCCTTTCGATTATAAAAAATGAGCAACACCACAATCACATAAATAATATAATTTACATACACATTCACTGCATTAGATGTCTTTTTCCCATATACAGCATTCATCACAAGCGCTCCCCGCACTTTATTGCCATTTTTATAGAGTTTTTGCTCTGATACACCCTTTTTACTAATTTTTAACTGCAACGGCTGCTTAATATTTTGTCCTGTAATAGTGAGATATACATTCCGGTTCTTTGAATCTTTTACCGGCAACTCAATATATGCATACTTAGCGCTATATTCATATTCTAAATCCATGCTATATTTGCCAATAACCTCATCTGTATTTTGATCAAAAAGAGTAAAATCAAGGTATGCTTCTTCATATTCAATTCCATTAAACAGCAAATAAACAGCAATTCCTTTCAGATCATCGGATTCTAAAGTAAAATCTATTCTTAGCTTTACATCATCATCTACTTTAAGGGTATAATCTTGTAAAACACCAAATTTTTGTTCACTATACTCCATTTTGGTAGATTTACCAGAAAGAAAAATTAATACCAGTAACCCGGTAATTAATGCTGTAACAATCACAATATTCCATTTTATATCTTTTACTCTTACTTTGGTATTAGAATCCATAATCAACCTTCTGTGTCCTGTTTGGAAATATCTATATTATTTTTTGAATTATCATCTCCATGATATTCATTCATCATTGCTACAATCTGAGCCAACCTCCTCACTCTGCTAGACATTCGTGATAACGTAACAGTAAGGACAAAAATAACAATTAATGAAAAGATAAATCCCAAGAAAAACACCATATTAACTGGTGAATAAATACCAAGCAATTCTGCCAATTTTCCCATTGTATCAGGTATGCACACAAGAATAATCAGTGCTACGACCATAACAAACCATGAAAGTGCGTATTTAAGTTCCAATTCACGCTTACGTATCATACTAAGGATTACCAATAGAAATAATAAAATACATATGATTAATGTTATCTGTATCTGCAATGTCATCTTTACCGCATCCTTTCTATGATGACTGCCAAAGTCACCTTAAACATGTAATAAATGGATTTAAATGGGGATATGGAAGATACTCCCTCCTGCCGTTCCCTCATTCTTACCGGAATTTCTTCCACCTTCCTCCGGTGACGCAACAAACGCATCGTACTTTCTGGTTCCGGATAATCTCTTGGATATTCGTTTGCAAACATTTCAATTGTCTTTTTATTACACATTCGCAAACCGGATGTAGGATCCGTTATAACTTTTCCTGAAAACAATCGAATCAAAAGTGTAAACCAACAAATTCCAATTCTTCGTATTCCGGACGACTGAAAGCCTTCATTTTCAATAAATCTTGAACCAATTACCATATCTAAATTATTTTCTATTAAATAATCTGCCATTGTATTCAAATAGGCAGCATCATGTTGTCCATCTCCATCAAATTGAACAGCAATATCATATCCATGATTATACGCATACAAATAACCAGTCTGTACTGCACCACCAATACCTAAGTTGATGGGCAAATTCAATACATTAAACCCATTATACTTACAAATATCCATTGTATTATCTGTTGAACAGTCATTTACAATGATATAATCAAATTCCGGTGCATTCTTCACCAAATCATTCACCGTAAAAATGATACTGTTTTTTTCATTATAGGCAGGAATAATTACCAATTTTTTCATATTTTCCATATCCCTTTCTTACGTAAATATATACAAAATCTTCTCATTACATATTATTTGATTTTTGACCCTTTGCATACAATTTTGTAAGAATTTTCACAATTGGCTCTGGCCAAAACTTGCGATACATAATAATATCCTCTTTTGAACGTTTATCATCTTGAATAATAGCAGTTGTTTCTGAATCTTCATGAATCCGATGATAAACTAATATCTGCTTATCAAACAAAAAATCTCCTTTCAATTTTGACAAGCGTTCCCAAGCTTCCCAATCTTCATTACTTCGAAAACCGTCTCTAAACAAAGGAACTGGAAGATTGCATCTGGCATACGCAACAGAGGGGCAACAAATTGGAGAACCAAAGGCTAAGATCATCCGCCTTATAAAACGGCTTCCCTTTGTTCCCGGAATACGCATTGGTAAAAGCATAATTCGCTTAACTCTCAACAACTGATTGAATTTTACAACCTGCTTCTCTCTCAATTCTGCATAATCAGAAAAGAAAATCAATGGTTTTTTTGATTTTTTAAAAGCTTTCAATAAATGTGCGGTATAATCCTCTAAATATATATCATCCTGATGGGCAATCGTTAAATATGGAGTTTCCACCTGGCTATATCCAAAATTCCAATCTTGCGTAATTCCACCTTCCCCTTTATTGATATATAATGGAATATCATATCTTTTTGCAATTTCTTTTATATAATCATTTGGTGTTGATGTCACCATAATAATATGTGATTGAACAGTCTGTTTCTTTAACGACAATATACATTCCTCCAGATATTGACTTTCTTTATAAGCACATATTACAAATGTGTGTGTTGTATCCATCATATCATCCACATCTCTCCATATTTTATCCTAACACTACTGCTGCCTAATCTGGCATCGATATCTCATTCACAAAAAGCACCACACAATAGTACATGTGTTTTGCCAGACAGCTTCTAAAAAAAAATTTATGTTCAATAGATAATATTTGCACAAAATATTATCTGACAAATTATACCATATTTGCAACAAAATATGCAAATTATTTAAAGTTTCTATTTTTTAATCCCTCGAATACAAATCCCTCGTATACACCTTATCTGCCACATTCGCCAGCTCCTCACTGTTACGGTTGGCAACAATCACATCCGCCATCTTTTTGAATTCATCAAAATCACGGATTACCCTGCTGTTAAAGAAATCTTCTTCCTTCAAGGTCGGCTCATATATCACAACCTCTACGCCCTTCGCCTTGATCCGCTTCATGACACCCTGGATGGAGGACTGCCTGAAATTATCAGAATTTGCTTTCATCGTCAAACGGTAAATCCCAACAACCGGATTCTTCTTTGCCGGAAATCCTGCCTTCTGTAAAATCTGTTCCGCAATAAAGTCCTTTCGGGTTGTATTGGCATCCACGATTGCCCCGATAATATTGTTCGGAACATCCTCAAAATTCGCACGGAGCTGTTTTGTATCCTTTGGCAGACAATATCCCCCATATCCAAACGACGGATTGTTATAATGCATTCCAATACGCGGGTCTAAACCGATTCCCTCGATAATCTGCTGTGTATTCAGCCCCCTCACTTCGGCATAGGTATCCAATTCATTAAAGAACGATACACGCAATGCAAGATAGGTATTGGCAAACAGTTTCACCGCCTCTGCCTCTGTCGGATTGGTATATAAAATATCAATATTCTCCTTGACTGCCCCCTCCGCAAGCAGACCTGCAAAGGTATGCGCCGCTTTTGATAGCCGCTCATCCTCTAACGGTGCGCCCACAATAATTCTGGACGGGTATAAATTATCATATAACGCTCTTCCCTCCCTTAAAAACTCCGGTGAGAAGATAATATTATCACAGTTATATTTTTTCCGCACAGAAAGCGTATATCCAACCGGAACCGTTGATTTAATAACCATAATCGCGCCTGGGTTTATCTTCATAACCAGTTCAATGACTGCCTCCACGGAAGACGTATCAAAATAATTTTTCTTTGGATCATAATTGGTTGGAGTCGAGATAATCACAAACTCCGCATCCCTGTATGCGGACTCCGCATCTGTGGTTGCTGTAAGGGAAAGTTCCCTGTTTGCCAGATAATCTTCAATCTCTGCATCCACCAATGGAGACTTTTTATTGTTGATCATCTCCACCTTTTCCGGAATGATATCTACCGCATACACCTCATTATGCTGGGAAAGCAATATTGAATTTGATAAACCTACATACCCCGTTCCTGCTACTGCAATTTTCATTTTCCTTACCTCCAGCCTTTTAACTTAAACTCGTTTACCTGTATTTTGAATATAGTAACTTATTTATCCCATACCATAATCGTCTTGCCAATCAGTTTATGAATATCCTTTTCAAATGCTCTGGTGATATCCCGGATTTCACGGACTATAACCTGTTCACCCACAATATTTTCCAGATAGTCCACAACCTCCGGTTTTCTTTTATAAAGCTCAATCAGATTCACAAAATCTTCTCTGCCGCTGCGGCTGCTGCCAATGATTCGCAAGCCTTTTTCCAACACCATTCTGGTATTGATCGGCGCTAAATCCTCAGTCACCCCAAGAATCCCAATCGTACCCTCCGGATTAATATAATCAATAATCTGATTGATTGCCCTTGGCGCGCCATTGCCGCCCACACATTCAAATGCATGATCCATGTAAAAGTTCTCCGGTATCTCATTAATCAAATATGTGCCATCCGCAAATGTAAAATCATTTAATTTTGACTCATTCACGCCCATGATATATACCTGTATCTCAGGGTGCAGACTTTTTAACAGCAGGGAAGTAATATAGCCAAGATTCCCATCACCCCATATGCCAATGATCTCTCTCCGGCTATGCGCTGTTTTCATGAACCGCTCCACAGCATGAAAGCTTACACTGACAATCTCAGTAAATGCGGCAACCGTCAGATTCATATTTTCCGGCAGTCTCACCAGGCGATCCGGAACCGTCTCCACATATTCCTGCAAAAATCCATCCGTTCCACTGGCGCGGAATTTGGAAGACCTTAAATAGTTCTCTCCTATCACATCATCCACTTCACTTGGCAGGTTCGGTATCATCACCACATACTCACCAACTTCAAACTGATGAGTCGGATCATAGACCACTTTCCCAATCGCTTCGTGAATCAAAGCCATCGGAAGCTTTTGCTTTAGAATCTCCTTTGGTCGATTTCCCTGATAATACCTCTGGTCTGCATTGCAAATGGATAAATGTGTCGGTCTCACAATGACATGTTCTTCGTCAAATGTAATATCCTTAAAAACCAGTTCAAATTGTCTGGGGTGCTTTAATTGATATACTGCATTTAACATACTATACGCCTCCTAAAAGTGCTTCCGCAACCCGCATATCATAAGGATATGTAATCTTAATGTTTGATTCTTCTCCTTCTACTAAATGCACATGCTCACCCTTTATCACTAAAATCTTACAGGCATCCGTCAATATTTCTTTCTCTTCCACGGTCAGGGATTCATATATGGCTTTTAAATGCTTCGCCCGAAAGGATTGTGGCGTCTGCCCCTGGTACATGGTCGAACGATCCGGAATATGACTGATTAATTGGTGATCCACACTTTCTACAATCGTATCGGTCGCCGGAATCACGGTGTCACAAGCTCCATATTCCTTCGCATATTTAATGTTCTCTTCCAGAATCCGGTGCGTAACAAATGGTCTGACCGAATCATGGGTGACAATAATCGTATCGTCATTGAGTTTCCCGATACGCTCAATATAAGAAATCGCATTCATAATGGTATCGTTACGGGTGACACCACCCTCAATTACCTTGATTCTATCATCCATTGGAATATACTTTCTTATCAAGTCTTCCGTATGTTTGATCCACTGTTTCGGCGATAATACAAGAACGTGTTCAAACTCCGGATTCATAATAAACTTTTCAATGGTATGAACAATAATCGGCTTATTCCCAATTTCCATAAACTGTTTCGGTTTTTCTACATTTCCCATTCTGGTTCCCTTGCCGCCTGCAAGAATCACGCCATATACATTACTTGCTTCCATATTTCCCTCCTGTCTTAAAACGCTTCCTCCAATACATACTCTAATATTCTCTTCGTGGAATGACCATCACAGCCACTCATATATTTTTCAAAAAAAACCTTCAGCTTATCCATGTCAAACTGGTCAATCTGTTTTATCTCTCGTACCAACTCTGTTGCTGTGCGTACAATCGGTCCCGGTACAAACTCATCGTACGGATAATAAAACCCTCTTTCATCATAATATTCTTCCAAATCGTATGCAAAAAACAATATTGGTCTTTGCATTAATGAATATTCAAAAATAACGGAAGAATAGTCCGTGATACAGATATCTGCAACCATAAGCAATTCCTCTATTGACATCTGATTTGCAACCTCAATACAAAAATCTGCATATTCTTCAGGAATCTTCATACTTTCTTTTACAAAAGGATGATTTTTTACTAATATTACATATTCTTTATGTAATTCATATAAAATATGCAAATTAAATTCCTCCGGCGCTTTTGCATGTCTGATATCCCCCCTAAATGTAGGAGCATACAAAATCACCCTCCGTCCTTCTATTGGAAACTGCAGGCTATTCAAATGCAAATATGCCTGTTGTCTTTTTTCTTCATTAAAATATACATCTGTGCGGCTTACTCCTAACGCTTTTACAACCCCTGCATCCTTTTGCAGTCCAAAAGCTTCTTCATATGCCCAGCATACAGCCTCTCCGCTTACTGAAACCAAATCATAATTTCTGTGTCCTTTATAGGTATCTAATGCCTTTTTATCATCTCCAAAGGATTTTTCTGCAACACTATACCCCCATTTTTTGAACGCCCCACAGGCATGCCATAATTGGACAAGCTTTGTCTCTTTTCGTAGCGTAAATGCACCAAATACACTATTTGATTCACTTAAAAAAACACAATTTGCTGTCGCCATATCCCAAATCAAATAAATCGTCCGAAAAATAACCTTACTCCATGAGGAAACGGAAACCCTTAAATAATGAACAGCTATCTTATAATTTTTCTGTTCTAATCTATCATATAGTAATCCAAAATTTCCAGATAACTGTTCTTCATGATTTTCCACAAAAATAATTTTTTCTCTACGAACACTCCGAAAACATCCAATAAAATAGACAACCGGATATACCCACTTAAATACAATCCATTTGCAAATGCGCCTAATCATTATTTCATAAACTCCTGATATTCATCCAGAACTTCCTTTGGATCTCCTATCCTCTTTATCTCACCATCATGCATCCACATTACCCGGTCACAGAGATCCTGCAATGTACTTTCACTATGCGAAACAATCACGACAGTACGATTCTTATTTGAAATCAGTTCTTTCATCTTCGCATAACTCTTCTTTTTAAACTTGGCATCCCCAACGCTCAAAACCTCATCAATCAGCATAATCTCTGTTTCCAAAATTGCCGTAATAGAAAAGGCAAGCTTTGAATGCATACCGCTGGAATATGTCTTAACCGGCATATCAATAAATCTTCCCAATTCTGCAAATTCAATAATTTCCGGCATTTTTGCACGGATTTCCTCTTCTGAGAATCCTAAAAGCATACCTGATAAAAGGATATTTTCCCTTCCGGTAACCTCCTTCTGGAATCCGACACCAATGGATAAGAGAGAAACCGTATGCCCTTTTAAATCAATGGTTCCCTTATCTGGGCAAAAAATACCGGCAAGTGCTTTGAGGGTAGTAGATTTACCACTGCCATTTTTCCCAATAATACCTAAAATCTCACCATTCGGTACTTCAAATGATATTCCTTTTACCGCTTGAAATTCTTCTACATGTGCTTTTTTTAACCGGAGAAGACTCTTCTTAATGGAATATGCCTGAATATTCTTATATCCAATCCAAAGATCCTTCACCTCAATTGCAATATTATTATTTGTTGTTTTTATTTCTTCCATTAAATCACCTTTACATAACTGTTTTCATTTTTATAAATTGTACGAATACCAATAATTGAAAATATAACCGCTGCCACAGCCCATAATGCTAACGCAATCCAACTAGGCACCTGTTTATACAATAGAGCATTACGCATGTCTTGTATCAATAATGCCATTGGATTACCATATGTTAAAAGCTTTGCCGCAAAAGGATAATCCGCTCCCAAGCGAGAATCAATACTATAAAATATTCCGGTCATATAAAACAATAACTGCATTGCAATATTAATCACATTTCCCAAATCTTCTATAAATACACCAAAATGCATTAAATTCACACATACAGCAAATGTCACCAATAGCATCACAACTAATATTGGAATACAAAACAAAACACATGGTGAAAGTTCTACTTTTGATAATACCATCATAATAATTACAAGAACCCAGGAAATTAACATTTTAAAACCATTCACCATCATGTTGGAAAACAGGAGAACAAATTTGGGAATATACACCTTTGATACAATTGGTTTATTTCGTTTAATCATCTTCACACTCTGTACAACGTTCTTGCTGAAGAATGCCCACATGGTCTGTCCAATAAATAAAAATGTTGTAAAATATGGTTCTTTTGCCTTGAACACAATACCAAAGATAAGATAATAGATCATCATAGACAACAGCGGATCCAATATCCACCATATCCAGTTCAAATAGGAATTTGCGACCTCCGTCTTAAGAGACGACTTTGCCGACCTCACTTCATAACTATAATACTTTATCACATCATCAATAAATCGCTTCATTACTACATCTCCTCATCTGCCCATTGTATCACAGAATCTTCAAATCCACAAGGCACGTTTCGTTCTCAGCCGTTCACTCACTGATCTCTTATAAAGAACCGTTATTTTAACAATTCCAACACAAAATCTGCCACCCGCTCGGAAGACCTGCCATCTAAATCATCAAAAAAACGGTGCTTAAAGCTTAAAACCTTCTCCTGCTCATACTGCTGCTTACTCAGCGCATCTATAATATCTGTAAGGCTTCTGACGATCTTTCCCGGCACAAAATTTTTAAACGGATAATAGAAATCCCGGTTTACCACATATTCTTCCAAATCAAAGGCATAAAACAGCATCGGAATGTCTAGCAGGGATGCCTCAAATATAACAGAGGAATAATCCGTAATCAGAACATCTGTAACAAACAGCAAATCATTGATCTCCGATTCCTGTGAAAGATCCATGACCTGTTCCCTTACCGCCTCATCTACCGGATGAATATCCGTGACAAATGGGTGATGCTTGATAATCAGTATATATTCTTCTCCCAACTGTTTTAATAACGCACCCACATCAAACTTTTCAAAGGGATAACCGGCAGTACCTGCGCCATTTCCCCGGAAAGTCGGCGCAAATAAAATCACCTTTTTTCCTTGCAATGCAGGGTACTGTTCATATAATTTTCGCCTGATCTTTACTTTATGCTCCTCGTTAAAGAAATCATCGGTTCTCGGAACTCCTAACGGTTTTACATTTTTCTCGTCAATTCCAAATCCCTCCGCATAAAAACGGCAGATCTCCGAAGAGCTTACCATCGCATAATCATAATTTCTATGATTTCTGCTCGTCTGATTCGGTCCTCCATCTTTTCCAATTCTCGAAAAGCCGAAGGTTTTAAATGCGCCACAGGCATGCCATAGCTGGATCAGTTTGCGGTGTTTTAATGCCCAAATATCATTTAATACCGGAGTATAATCATCTATAATGATAACCTTGCTTTTTGCCATCTTATATGCCAGTGAAAAAATTTTCCGAAACTTAATAAATTTTGTTTTACCCGGTTCTAACCAGAACAGAACATCTGCATTCCTATCCTGCAAAACATCATTTACATATGCAATATTGCCCGTTACATCACTTCTTCTGGACGAGACAAAAAGAATGCATTTTTTCCGGCAAAACAGGGATAGAACAGATGTTGATATATTTAATACCAGACGTTTGAGTGTCGCTAAATTAATCGTCCACCTGCAAAAAGAGGAATATCTCCACTTTGCAAACAAAAGCATCCTTTTGAACTGGCTTCCACCATACGTTCTCTCATCTAACCATCTCCGGTTTCCCAGCAGCACTACATATATGCCATCTAACAAAAACAACGGAATCAGCAGCGTTCCAATGATAAACTCAACAATCCGGTAAATACCGCAAAAAAACGATACAATCCAATGGTTCAAATAAGATACCGGCTTTTTTCTTTTGATTACAATCCTTCCTTCCGATACCGTACAGAGATATTCATTCTCTTCTTTCACCTGATTAAAATCCTGATGATCCACCGTCACATCCTGATACTTACTGCCATTATATGCCTGCAGCCGGACGATAAAAGAATTCAGGTCTCTGTTACAAAACAAGGTATCCAATTCATACTCAAAAATGGCATATCCAATATAATTTCCATGCTCATCAATGCTGGTATCTGTAATTGGAAGAGGAAGAATCCTTGTCTCTGTCTTATTTTCAAACCTTACAGCCAGTTTCACCTCGATAGACTCCGGCTCCCCTGAGGTGTTTTTTACCAATGCCCCCAAAGTCATAATATTATTCCGAATTGCCAGCTTGTCTACATAAACCTCCGTATTCTCATTTAACTTCATCTTTTCACCTTACTCTTTCCCATAACCGTTTTACGCTTTCTTCCGGCTTCTTCTAAAAAGCCTGTGGTAAAAGCCTGTCAATTTTGCCATGAATTTATACCGCTTTGTGCCTTTAATATAATTCAGTTCTCTTTCCTTCTTCTGCAATTCTTTCTTTTCTTTGCGCAAATCCCTAAGGCTGGCGTCCTTTTTCTTAATCTGATCATTCTTTCTGCTAATCGTATCCCTGTACTCTATACATTTAATAAGCAGATATTCCTCGTAAGTAGAGGATAACATAAGTTCCAAATTGCGATATTCCAATGGTTTAAAATAGTATGTTTCCTCTCTTGGCACAAACCCCAGTTGCTTTAAACCTCCTTGCATAAATCTCTGATACAACTGCTTAAAGCCCTCAATGTCATTTTGAATATGAAGGCTGTATATCATCAAATTAAGGATCTTATTGTCCAACGCACAGCGGAGAGCCTCATCTTCTAAAAGCCCTCTTTCCTCCAGTGTATTTTTAGCTTTAAGCAATGCATCAAAGGAACACAAAGGTGTCTCTGAATAATTTGTCGTTAAATTATCTGTCTGGTTTATCCGATAATGAACCCCTCTGTTCCATACAATGGTAATCCGCTTTGCCAAAGCCAACACCATAATAGAAAAAAACTGGTCATTTGCTCTCGGGATATCCTGAAAATAAATTTCCTGTTCTTCTATAAATGTTCTCCGCACCATCTTATTCCACGGAACACTGGTTGTAAAATATAAAATATATTTTCCAATGGTATTTCTTGAAAAGGGAAGCTTATCCGGTATACATTCCCTGCGCAAATACTGTGGTTTCTCAATCCGTTCTTTTGTCTGTGTGTCATACTGGTCAGCATTGCACACACAGACATCAGCCTGATCTCTCTCGCAGGCTTCATACATCTTTTCAAGTAAATCCGGTTCAAACAAATCATCACTGTCCAAAAACAAAAGATAATCCCCTCTGGCTTCTCGTAATCCCCGATTTCTTGCCACACCTGCATTGGACTTTTCCTGATTGATTACAATCATCCTCGTATCTTTTTTCGCATATTCTGTCAAAACGGAAAAGGTTTCATCCTCTGATCCATCATCCACACATATGATTTCTATTTCCGTAAGAGTTTGTGTACATATTGAATCCATCGTTTCATGAATATATGCTCCAGCATTGTGAAAAGGCATAATAACCGATACCTTTACCTGTTTCATTTACCAGCACCTCTCTCTTTCATAATCATCTTAGCAACACCCTCACAGCAACTTCCCGTTTCGTAACATCCTAAATGCTGTAAATGCAGATTTACCGCTTCTTCCATCTGCGCATTGTTAAAGGTCAAAATATTCCCCACCAGTTCCTCCATATCTTCTGCCTGCAAAAAAGGCCATTCATCTATACTGACATAAAAGCCGGTGTTTGCAATATACGCTTCCTTATCCGGCACAAATAAAAAGCAGGGGCGCTTTAAGAAAGCATAATCCCAGACACAGGAAGAATAATCGGTAATCAGAATATCACAGGCGGCTAAAAGTTCCTGCATATCAGGATAGTCCATGACATAAGTGACATCTTTTCCTGTTACTTTAATATCCATGCTTTCGTCCTGATAACGATGGTAACGGCACATAAAAAACCATGTAACCTCCTCTGTTTGTCCCGGCTGACCGTCTCGTTGCAGCAGCTCGTCCACATTTGGCATGGTATGAAGCTGTTCTAACAGATAATCGCTGTCCATGACAACCGGCACTCCTGTCTTTCTGTAAGTCGGTGCATAAAGTATAATTCTTCCTTTTTCCGGAATATGATATTTATCACGCACTTTCTTTCTCATATCCTCCATATCACCGTTTACAAGCCGGTCATTTCTTGGTGTTCCTGCCCGTAACACCTCTCCCTTATACTGATAAGTCTGACGGATCATCTGCTCTTCCTGTACTTTGCAGCTTGCCAGGAACAGACTGATATTTTCTGCACAGAACCTGGCGCGCTTTCTTGTTGCCCAGTTTGCATCCGGCCGCTCATTTTCGACCTTTTTATAGGCGCCGCCGCCATGCCAGGTATTAATCACATACTGTTTTTTCCGAAACGGGAACCACGGCACATAGGAACCATTTGTCACAACCACTTTCGAGGTCAATAACATAGGAAAAGAAGAAACAGTAAAATGCTTTACAAGTTTCACTCCTTCTTCTTCCAAAAATGCATATTTTTTCTTATCTCCGACAGCCCACACATACTCAAACTGCCCCGGAAAATGATCCCTCATATATTCATACAGATATTTGGGATTACAGGAATAATCATATACATTTCCCCCTGTAAGCCCCGTAAACAGTATTCTGTTTCTCTTAACCGGCATCATGCGGAGAGGAACCGTTATGATTCTGACTATTTCCGAAAATACTACTTTTAAAAACACCCTGTTCATCTGGAATTACTCCTTCTTCCGCTTAATGGCAGTAATCTGGTTGGCATCAATCCCCTCGGTATTCTCCTTCTGGAATAATATTTTAAATGTCAAAAACAACAGCTTTACATCCAGCCAAAAGGAATAATTCTCTATATAGGTCAAGTCAAGCTTCAGCTTATCATAAGGCGTTGTATTATACTTTCCATATACCTGCGCATATCCGGTAAGCCCTGCTTTCACCTTCAGGCGGAAATCAAATTCCGGAATAATTTCTTTGTACTGTGCGGCAATCTCCGGCCGCTCCGGTCTTGGGCCGACTAAAGACATATCCCCCTTAATAATATTGATAAGCTGTGGAAATTCATCAAAGTGAATCGCGCGCAGCACTTTCCCCACCGGTGTAATCCGGTCATCATTTTTCTTGGCAAGCTGCGCTCCCTGTTCTTCAGAGTCCATCTTCATGCTCCTGAACTTATATATATTAAATATCTTCCCATCCACGGTCAGTCTTGGCTGCTTATATAAAATCGGCCCACCGTCATATAATTTAATCAGCAATGCAATTACCAAAAACATTGGCAGCAGCAGAATAGACACCGGAATACAAAGCGCTAAATCCAGCAAACGCTTAAATATAATCTGCTCACCGGACAATCCCGTGTTTCGCGATAAATAAAGCGGTGTATCAAACAGATGGATACTGTCCGAGCCCCTTAACAATATATCCGATATCTTCGGTGTCACATAGGTTCGCACCGATTCCGTAAAGCAGCGTTTTAATATAATATTTCTCTCATAAGCAGGAATATCATAAATTAAAACTGCCTCATAATTTTCGACCATATCGCATACGCTTTCCAAATCCTCCACCGTCAGGTCTGCCATATCACAAATCTCATATTTATCCCGTCTGGAATTCATTTTCATAATCATATCATCCGGATCCCTGTCGTAACAGACTAACAGCATCTGTCTTGGCGGGTATAACAGCGCATATATCACTTTACAGATACACACCCAAACCAGAATCACAATAATCTGTACCACTGTCATCTCAATCAACGGCGCCACTGACAGATAATGCCTGCTGACTAACACGATCTGCAAATACGCAACCACATTTGCGCACACCAATGACAGAATTTGCGAATACAATACATCCATCAGGCGAAGATATCCAATCTTAAATCCGCCATATAAATTTGTCAGCAAAAACAAAATCAAACCATAAATGCCGATTACCGCCCAGTTTCCACGCAGGAAAAAAGGATTTTCCAACTGCTTCACATAAATCCCATACCATGCATAGGCAAACACCACGATATGAAGCGCCAGTAAAATAAAGCCCTCAAAAAAATTAATTACTCTTTTAAATTTATCCCTTTTCCTAACCTTATTCTGCATATTGTTCACCACTTACTTCACCAGATGCCCTTTTTTGTTAAATTTATACTTTTTCCCTTTGATTTTAATCGTCCGGTTCTTTACCATCTGTCCATTGCTCTTAAAGTAATATTTCTTGTTCTTATATGTAAGCCATCCCTTTTTCATCACTCCGTTCGACTGGAAATAATAACGTTTGCCCTTTATCGTCTTAAATCCGGTTACACGGAAACCTTTGCTGTCACAATAGTATTTTTTCCCTTTTACCTTAACCCACTTATTTTTTGCAGTTTTGCCTGATGTATACTGGTAATAATATTTTCCCTTCGCATTTTTGTACCAGCCTGCCTTAATCACACAGGAGCCATCCTCCCGAATTGTCACGCCCTGTTTCTTCGTTGTCGTTTGCAGTATTCCATCTGAGCCCAATAAATAAATTTTTCCCTTTATTTTGGTAAATCCGGTCTGCATTTCACCATCACTGTTAAAATAATAGCGTTCGTTGTCTATCGTCTTCCATCCAACAGATGCCTCACCATTTTTCAAATAGTACTTTTCACCCGCCAGGGAAAGCCAGCCGCTTTTGCTCTTCTTTCCCTGATAATAGTAATATAAACTGCCGCCTTCTTTATGCCAGCCGTATTTTAATGCTTTGCTTCTCGTCTTTACCGACTTAAAATAATCCCGGTAGAGAAAATTCAAATCCACTGTATTTTCTGTAATTCCGCTAAGCTTCTGCGTGGAAGTTGCCTGCCACATACCACAGTCATATGTACTGCGGTCAGGTTCCACATAGGTATATCTCGCATACCAGAACTCATAATCCTTTAATTGGTCTGCATCCAGGTAATTATCATACCAGTTCTGGTTACAGTAAAACATTGGCGTGTATCCCGCTGCCTGAATCGTCTCCATATAAGTTCTTGCCATTTCCGTCCTGGTCGCTTTATTCGCCGCTTTTACAATCGTCTCGTCCTCTATATCATAGGCAACCGGAAAGGACACATCTATCCCCTCTAAATGCTCAATCGTGTATTCTGCCTCTGCCTGCGCCTGCTTCGGATTCTTTGCATAGGAATAAAAGTAAATGCCAATCGGCAGTCCAACCTCCTGTGCGCCTTTCACATAGGACTGGAACTTGGAATCCATTGTACAGCTTTTGCTCCCATATCTTCCCTTTCCATATCCGAGACGAAGCATAACAAAATCCACACCGGAATCCTTTATCTTTTTCCAGTCTACATTTCCCTGCCACTGTGACATGTCAATACCCATCGTAAGCACTTTATTACTTAACGTTGACAGACGGACACCCGTCTTTTTCTTGCTGTTTCTGAGCTTGCCGCTTTTTGCCTCATTCAAATAATAATATTTTCCTCGAATCTTTTTCCAGCCTGTGACTTTTTTTCCGGATTTACCCACATAATAAGTTCCATGCTTGTCCTTCACCCACTTGGAAGTCTGCTTTTTCCCATCGACATAAAAATAACTGCCCGACCAGCCATTTTTTTCCGCTGCATAGCTCGGTTTACCTGATGCAAATCCTGCCGCCATCAATAGAAAGGCAAATAAAATGATCCTGATTGTTCTTCTTCGTTTTCTGTCCATGCCAAATGCTACCTCCAAACTTCAAGGATGAAAATCCCTGCTCCTCAGGCTTCATGACCCTTTTCCCTGATTACCTTTACCACACTATCTACATACTGTCTGCAAAGCGCATCGGTTGCCGCTTCCACCATAACACGGATCACCGGCTCCGTACCGCTCTCCCGAAGAAGGATTCTTCCATCCTCCCCTAATGCCTCCTCGACCTTCTGTACGGCTGCAATCACATCTTCATCTGCTCTTGCCTCCGGTTTGCTCTTAACCCTCACATTTTCGAGAAGCTGTGGATAAATTTTCAAATCCCGGAACAGTTCCGAAGCATTCACCTTCTTCTCCAAAATAACCTCCATCAGCTTAATGGAGGTAAGCACTCCATCACCGGTTGTCGCATATTTACTGAAAATAATATGCCCGCTCTGCTCGCCGCCTAATGAATGGCTGTTCTCCATCATATTTTCAAATACATATTTATCGCCTACAGCAGTTTTCACATAGGAAATCCCTTTCTTATCCAATGCCTTATATAGACCAAGATTTGACATAACTGTGGTGACAACCGTATTGTTGTTAAGTTCTCCACGCTCTGACAAATAACATCCACAGGCATAAAGAATCTTATCCCCATCAATAATCTCACCCTTCTCATCCACGGCAAGACAGCGGTCTGCATCTCCGTCATATGCAAACCCGATATCAAGCTGCTTATCTTTCACCATCTGCTGTAACTGTTCGATATGGGTCGAACCACAGTCCTGATTGATATTCGTTCCATCCGGGTTATTGCTGATTACATAAGTCTTTGCCCCTAATGCCTCAAATACCGCTTTTGCAACCGTGGAAGCCGCGCCATTTGCGCAATCTAATCCGACTCTTTTATTCTTATAGGAACGGGTTGCCAGCGTCATGAGATATCCAATATAGCGGTTTCTTCCCATTGCATAATCAACGGTTTTTCCAATATTCTCCCGTTTGGCAAACGGGATCTCCGAAATCTCACCATCAATATAAGCCTCTATTTCTGCTTCCACATCTGCTTCTAACTTATATCCCTGCCCATTTATAATTTTGATTCCGTTATCATAATATGGATTATGGCTTGCCGAAATCATAATCCCACAGTCAAACTCGTCTAACCGTACAATATAGGATACACTCGGAGTTGGGGTCACATGCATCAGATACACATCTGCGCCGCTGGCAGTCAGCCCTGCCACTAAGGAATACTCAAACATATAAGAAGAACGCCTTGTATCCTTGCCAATCGCGATACTTGCCTTGCCGTTTTCATGTTCCCTGCCATAATAATAGCCAAGATAGCGTCCGACTTTATAGGCATGCTCCACTGTCAGATCAACATTTGCTTCTCCACGGAAACCGTCTGTTCCAAAATATTTACCCATTTTTCATTCTCCTTTATAAACAATATGGCACTTACCCGCTTGTCACACCGGATAAATCCTTTACTTACAGATCACACTGACTGCTCTCTTTAAATTCTCAACTTTTGCATACGTCACATTGCCGCCAAACTCCCCGTCTAACGTCCACGTAATCGCCTCCGGGCTTTCTATGACAATCCTTTTTGCCTTAAACTGGTACATGTACTCCGGATTAAATTCCCCCATCAGATAGGCAGTGACCGTTGCCTGCAAATCAATCGGATTGGTCGGATATTTTACAAGCAGCGCCTCATACATACCATCATCAAACTCTGTTATTTTGCTGTTCGGATTCGCAAATCCGCCTACTGTCAGGGAATTGGTAATCATGCCAATAAAGAAATCATCCTCTATTACATTATCATCATACTCAACTTTCAGATGATAGGATGTCAGATTCGGCACGCTTTTGATTCCCTCTAACACATAGGCAGCATGCCCCAAATAGTTCTTATATCCCTGTGGCGTCGTGTAGGTAACATCTGTAAAGGCTCCAAAAGCCGCTACATAGATAAAATAATCCCCGTTAAACGAACCCACATCAATTGGTCTCGGCGCATATTTGACAATCCGCCGTGCCGCCCGTATTGGATCCTTCGGGATCCCCAGGCTTCTCGCAAAATCATTCGTGGTTCCACATGGGATATAACCAATCGGTGTATCACAGCCGCAATCCATGCAGCCGGTAACCACTTCGTCTAATGTGCCATCCCCTCCGGCACACACAATCAAATCATAGAGCCATCCCTCTTCTGCAACAATACGGGTGGCATCCTCCTTTGCCTGGGTCGGATAGACCCGGACATTATACTCTGCTTTTACAAACAGATCCACAATCTCAAATAGTTTGCTTTTGATATGCTTTCTTCCCGCTGACGGATTGACAATAAATAACAAATTCTTCATAATTGGTCTCCTGCATACTTATTCATACTCTGCTTGTCATCGACCGTAAAATATATACTGATATATTATACTCAATACACCAATGTTTGGCAAGAAATTTATGGAATAAAAAGAACCGGCATACAAGACTTCCTCCTTATTGTATACCGGTTTTACATATTCATCTCATATCTGATATCCTACCACTCAGAACTTTCCTCCTCAAGCGGTTCCCCGTCATCGCTGTTTTCTTCCTCGTCGAATGTGTCCTCCGCTGCGGGCTGGGATTCCAATATGCCATCCCGTAAGTTATATTCCTGAACGGTTTCTTTCAGCGCATTCGCACAGCTGATCAACTGCTCGCTGATTGCCGCATTCTGCTGGGAATTTGCTGCATTGGAGTCAATAATGGCAGCGATACCCTCAATACTCTTCTCAATCTCTTCCACAGCATTCGCCTGGTTCTTAACAAACTCTGTAATCTGCATAATATCCTCGTTGGATTTTAAAGAATTGTCAATACCGGTCTGCAATGTCTCGGAAGTGCGGTCTGCTAAATTCTTTCCTACTTCCACGGCATTCATTGAATTCTCAATCAGCTTTGTAATATTCTCTGTCGCATCTGCGGAAGCGGTAGCCAATTTACTAATCTCATCTGCCACAACAGCAAATCCACGTCCTGCCTCGCCTGCTCTTGCCGCTTCAATTGAAGCATTCAGCGCTAACAGGTTTGTCTCTTCTGAAATATCATTAATTGTGGTAATAATAACTCCAATCTGCTTAGAAGTCTCCTCGATGGTTCCCATTGCCTCAAGCAGTGACAGCATCTCTTTGTTTCCGAGGGCAAGCTGTTCATTTGTTGTCCGGGATACTTCACTTGCAGCCTCCGCATTTCTTGTAATATGCTGAATCTGCTCCGACAACACCTTGATATTGCCAGCCAGCCCCTGAACCGCAAGGTTCTGCTCCGTTGCGCCATCTGCCACCTGCATGGTACTCTCCTGCACCTGCCCGGAATAACTAACGACAATCTCCGACTGCTCATTTACCCTGCCAAATGCCGCATTCAGCTTGTCAATAATCATATTCAGCCCGTTCTGGATTGCAATAAATGCTCCCTGGTACTCAATGGTGGATCGCACATCCAGATTGTTATTTGAAATATTATTTACCACGAAAGAAATATCGCTGATATAGGTTTTTAACTGCGTTACCGTGTCATTTAAGGATACCGTCAGCATTGCAATCTCCTCTGACACTGCCTCCTCATTAAATTCAACATTCAAATTGCCCACCGCAATCTCTGTCACCTTTTCACTGATGGAGGTAAGCGGACTGAACCAGCGGTTCATCTCACTCTCACAGGACATCTTGGCAATCTTAATATTGAAAAAATAAAGAATCACTAAAACAATTAACAATACAACCGGAGCTTTCAGTTCATCTGTTGCCGGTGTCATATAGACAACCTTCCATTTTGCAGAAGGGATCTCTTTTGACATTGCTGCCATTGTTCCAAACTTATAATTTTTCGCCAAAAAGTGCTTATCCGTCCTCTTTAGCTTCGCATACCTGCCCTTAAACACATCATCTAATGTGTAGGTATGGTCTGCGCTAAGCGCAATTTCTTCACTTGGATGTGTCAAAATGGTATTACCGCCGGACACAAGGAACGCATAGTCACTCTTACCATATGTATTCTCCATCAAAGCGACTATATCATCCATGTACATATCCATTGCGCAGGCGCCGATAAATTTTCCGTCTTTCAACATTCTCTTTGAAAGTGTGATACAATACCCGCCGGACTGCTCATCCAGATATGGTTCTGAAATATAAACGCCATCTTCTAATTCCTTTGCGCCTATGTACCAGTCTCTTGTCCGAAAATCAAAATCCGCCGGCGGCTGCCACCCACCGCTCATAATCAGCTTCTTATCATCATAAGCCACATATACTGCTGAAAAGCTCTCTTTCCCCGCAGCAATGGTATCCACATAGCTTAACATCTGCTCATCGCCGGATATCTGCTCATTCTCCACCATCATAGCCAGGCTGTCGAGTTCTGTAACCGTACTGTTGAAAATACGGTCAACTTCCCCTGCGTATTCGGTAACTTTCGCCTCCATTTTATGTGTGTTGATGGATGTGGAGAGATAACAGATAATACCTATCACTCCCACACCGACAACCACCATGACAAACCGAACCAGCTTCATAATAACTTTTGTAATTCGATTGACGTATGATCCCTGCATCGTTTTGCGCCTCCTTCGCCAGTAAATTTTCGTGCAATAACTGTCTATTATTCTACCCTATTTATACCACTGTTTCAAGTTGATTTTCCCGAAAATGTGAACTTTAATCATTTTAGACAAAATTCTTTCCAAAATTTTGCTGATTGTCCAAAACAAAAAAATTAAATCAATACATCCGGTACTTCCGCTTCATAATCCACACCATCTACACGGAAGCCAAACATATGGTAAAAGTCCTCCCAGTATCCTTTCGTATCTGCGAGAGTTAAAAGATTGTCTGAGTCGATCTTTTCCCAGATCTCCATGATTTCGCTTTGGACATCCTCCCTCATTTCCCAGTCATCCACATGCAGCATGCCATCCGGTTGTGTCAATGCCCCTTCCATTCCATAAAGCTTATCCGAAAACAACCGGTACATCTGTTCAATACAGCCCTCGTGGATGCCCTTTTCCTTCATCACTTTATATAATACCGATAAATAGAGCGGCACAACCGGAATGGCTGCGCTTGCCTGCGTTACCAGGGCTTTATTGACCGAAACATATGCCTGAATCCCCATTTTTTCATACTTTCCGGTAATCTCCACCGCACTGTCCGCTAAATGCTGTTTCGCCATGCCAATCGTTCCCTCATGGTAAATCGGATAAGTAAGCTTCGGCCCGATATAGGAATATGCCACCGTTACAGCATGATCCTCCACGACGTCAGCCGTTACCAGCGCATCGATCCAATCCATCCAGTCCTCACCGCCCATGACCTTAATCGTCTCCGCAGTCTCCTCTTCTGTTGCCATCGGAATCGTTGCCTCACCAATGGAATCATCCTTTAAATTCCAGTTTTTCTGGGTAAATTCACTCCCTCTTGTCTTGAGCACCGATACATGGTTCACTCCGTCTGCGGTTGTTCTGCGTGGGGCTGCAAGGGAATATACAATCAAATCCACTTTTCCCAAATCCCCTTTGATCATCTCAATCACCTGCTGCTTCATCTCCGCAGAAAATGCATCCCCATTGAAAGATTTCGCATAAAGCCCTGCTTTTGCAGCCTCCTCATCAAATGCTCTCATATTATAATAGCCCGGTGTGGCAGTCCTCTTGCCGGAAGCCTCCCTCTCAAAAGCGACTCCAATGGTTGCTGCCTTCATGCCAAACGCCGCTGTAATCCGTGAAGCGAGTCCATAACCGGTGGAAGCGCCGATTACAAGCACCTTCTTTGCCCCGGTTATCTCCCCCTTTTTCTTCACATATTCAATCTGGTTTTCCACATTCTTTCTGCATCCAAGAGGATGTGCAGTTGTACAGATAAATCCTTTTACCTTCGGCTCTACGATCATTGTGCTACCTCCATATTTTTTATTTTTCCGTATGAAATTCTCCTACCATCATATTGAAATTTTGTTGTTTTGTCAACATATCAAAAAAACAGACGGCACACCAATGCATGCCGCCAGCTTTTCTTTTATAAATACAGCCTTTCCACCATTACAGCTTACAGATATCCACCAATGTCAGATGGTCTTTATTCGCCTTCTCCAAAGATGTAAGGAGCGCATCCGCAGTATCTAAGCTTGTAAGGACAGTGACTCCTGTCTCAATGGCATGGCGGCGGATCACGAATCCATCTTTGCTCTTCTCAATCCCCTGCGCCGGTGTATCAATAACCAAATCAATCTCATGGCTTAAAATCAAGTCCAACAGATTTGGCGATTCCCTTTCCACCTTGTTGATATATTGGGCCGATACCCCATTTTCATTCAGCACGCGGCAGGTTCTTCTGGTCGAATAGATTTTATAGCCGAGCGCTGCAAAACGTCTGCCAATCTCCACTGCATCCAGCTTATCGGAATCCTTCACCGTAAGCACCATTTTCTTGTGTTTCGGAAGATCGATCCCATTTCCGAGGAATGCCTTATAAAGCGCTTCATTAAAATCTTTTGCAATGCCGAGACATTCACCGGTTGACTTCATCTCCGGGCCAAGACTCACCTCTGCCCCCCGGAGCTTCTCAAAGGAGAATACCGGCATTTTTACTGCAAAATATTCGCTTTCCGGCTGTAATCCCGGTTGATAGCCGAGATCCTTTATCTTCTGCCCAATAATCACCTTTGATGCAAGGTCTACGATCGGAATGCCGGTCACCTTGCTGATATACGGAACCGTGCGGGAGGAGCGGGGATTTACCTCGATCACATATACCTCATCCTGGTACACAATAAACTGAATATTAATCAGACCGATTACGTGAAGGCTTGTTGCAAGTTTTCTGGTATAATCCTCTAATACCCGCTTAATCTTATCGGAAAGACTTCTTGCAGGATATACCGAAATACTGTCACCGGAGTGGATTCCTGCCCGTTCCACATGTTCCATGATACCGGGAATCAGGATATCCTCACCGTCACAGACAGCGTCTACCTCCACCTCTTTGCCCATCAGATATTTATCTACCAGAATCGGATGCTCCTGAACGGTACGATTGATAATCTCCATAAATTCTACAATATCATCATCACCGATCGCAATCTGCATTCCCTGCCCGCCTAACACATAGGATGGTCTTACAAGCACCGGATATCCCAGCTCATTGGCTGCTGCAAGCGCTTCTTCACAGGTAAATACCGTCTTACCGGCAGGTCTTGGAATACAGCATCTTTCTAAAATTTCATCAAAAAGTTCACGATCCTCTGCCGCATCTACGTTTTCAGCCGAAGTGCCAAGAATCTGCACACCCATCTTAAGCAAATCCTCTGTCAGCTTAATCGCCGTCTGCCCGCCAAACTGAACGACTGCCCCATCCGGCTTTTCCAATTCGACAATCGCCTCCACATCCTCCGCTGTAAGCGGCTCAAAATAAAGCTTATCTGCAATGTCAAAGTCCGTGGAAACCGTTTCCGGGTTATTGTTTACAATAATGGTCTCATATCCGCTTTCCGAAAGCGCCCATGTGCTATGTACCGAACAATAATCAAACTCGATACCCTGTCCGATACGAATCGGGCCGGAACCTAAAACCATGACCTTCTTCTTTGTCCGTGCCGCATTTACTTCACACACCCCGTCATAGCAGGAATAATAGTAAGGCGTGGAGGCTTCAAACTCAGCGGCACAGGTATCAACCATCTTATACGCCGGGTGCAGGTCATACTCACGGCGCAGATCGCGGATGTCCTGTCTGGTTTTTCCGATAATCTGCGCAATGACATGATCCGGAAACTCCAGCCTTTTTGCCTCATACAAAAGTTCTTTTGTCAGAGGCTCCGTGGCAAGACTCTTTTCCATCTTCACAATATTCTCTATCTTATCCAAAAACCACATATCAATCCGGGTGATGGCATGAATCTCTTCCTTTGCGATGCCACGCCGTATCGCCTCTGCCACCACGAAAATCCTGCGGTCATCCACACGGTGAAGTTCCTCATGAATCTCGTCATCCGGCTTACTGTCTAAATCACCGTAAATCAGACTGTCCACATGCTGTTCCAAAGAGCGGAGGGCTTTCATAAGCGCCCCTTCAAAATTGGTACAGATGCTCATAACCTCACCCGTTGCCTTCATCTGGGTCGTCAGCTTACGGCTCGCCTTGATAAATTTATCAAATGGCAGTCTTGGAATTTTTACAACGCAATAATCCAGTGCCGGTTCAAAACTTGCATAGGTTTTTCCGGTAATCGCATTCTTAATCTCATCCAAATGATAACCCAACGCAATCTTTGCAGACACTTTTGCAATCGGATATCCGGTTGCTTTGGATGCAAGGGCAGAGGAACGGCTGACACGCGGATTTACCTCTATGACACAGTATTCAAAGGAAGTTGGATGAAGCGCAAACTGCACATTGCAGCCACCGGTGATTTTAAGTTCTGAAATAATATTGAGGGCAGCGCTTCTCAACATCTGGTATTCCTTGTCTGCCAGTGTCTGGGATGGCGCTACGACAATGGAATCCCCGGTATGCACGCCGACCGGATCCAGATTTTCCATATTACACACACAGATTCCGGTTCCGTTTGCATCCCGCATAACCTCGTACTCAATTTCTTTCCAGCCTGCAATGCACCGCTCGACTAAAACCTGCCCCACCCGCGACAGGCGAAGCCCGTTTTCCAGAATTTCCTTAAACTCCTCCTCATCTGCTGCAATACCGCCGCCGGAACCGCCTAATGTATAGGCAGGACGAAGCACAGCCGGATAACCGATTGTCTTTACAAAATCAAGCCCCTCCTCCACTGTCGTCACGACCTGGGATGGCGCAATCGGCTCACCAATCTTTTCCATCGTCTTTTTAAACTCATCACGATCCTCCGCCTTTTTAATCGTCTTTGCGGAGGTTCCAATCAGCCGCACATTATGCTGATGCAAAAAGCCTGACTCTTCCAATTCCATAGCGATATTGAGGGCTGCCTGTCCGCCAAGAGTCGGCAGGATGCTGTCAGGCTTTTCCTGCATAATAACCTTTTTGACTATTTCAGGGGTAAGCGGCTCAATATACACCTGGTCTGCAATATTTTTGTCAGTCATGATGGTCGCAGGATTGGAGTTAATCAAAATAACATAGATTCCCTCTTCCCTAAGCGCGCGGCATGCCTGTGTCCCGGCATAGTCAAACTCTGCCGCCTGCCCGATTACAATCGGGCCGGAACCAATTACAACTACTTTTCGGATATTCGGATTCTTTGGCATTATTTAGACACCTCCATCATATTTATAAACTCATCAAACAGATAATTTGTATCAAGAGGCCCCGCACACGCCTCCGGGTGGAACTGAACGGTCTGCACGTTCTTGCCAAGATAATGAATCCCCTCAACCGTTCCGTCATTTACATTGATGAAGCTCACCTCGGCAATATCCCTGTCTATGGTAGCTTCTTTCACCATATAGCCATGATTCTGGGTGGAAATATAGACCTTGCCGGTTTTTAGATCCTTAACCGGATGATTTGCGCCCCTGTGTCCGTACTTCATTTTCTCTGTATCGGCGCCATTTGCCAGCGCAAGCAGCTGATGCCCTAAACATATTGCAAAAATCGGAATCTTCGTTGCAAATAATTTTTTAACTTCCTCTATCACCTCTACATTCGTCTTCGGATCTCCCGGCCCATTCGTCAGCATAATGCCATCCGGCTGATCCGCAATAATCTTCTCTGCCTTCGTAAAAGAGGGATATACGCTGACCTCACAATTCCTGTTTTGAAGCTCCCTGATAATATTTTTCTTGGCACCGAGGTCAATCACTGCCACCTTGAAGCTGTTTCCCTCATAATGCTCAATCTCCCTACAGGTCGTCATGCTTACCACATCCCCGATCTCATACTCTTTCAGGCGGGCAATCACGGTCTCCAAGTCGTAATTTTCATCCGTTGTAATCATTCCCCGCATGGTACCCTTTTCCCTCAGACGCTTTGTAAGCGCTCTTGTATCAATTGCCTCAATTCCGGTTATATGATTCTGGATAAGGAAGTCCTCTAATGTCTCTTCATTTCTGAAATTACTTGGAAGCTTTGCAATTTCCCTAGCAATAAAACCGGACTGCCACGGCTTGTTCGCCTCCATATCTTCAAAACAGATACCATAATTACCAATCAACGGATAGGTCATACAGACTGCCTGGCCTGCGTAAGAAGGATCGGTGAGAACCTCTAAATAACCCGTCATGGATGTGTTAAATACAATTTCACTGATAATTTCATCCGTACATCCAATGCTTTTTCCCTCAAAAACATGTCCGTCTTCCAGGATTAAAAATGCTTTCATAAGTACCTTCCTTTCCGATTTTTGCCCAAAAAAAAAACCACTAACAGAACCTATCACTTCATTGCTATAGGCTGGGCTTTTTTCATAACTTTTCTTTTATATTCTAAGATATCCTAGCACACTTTCCTTCCTTTGGCAACCCTTTTTTTCAGAAATTTCCCTTCCTCCCTGCCGCCTCTTCCTTGCTGTAAACACAGCCGCAAAAATTCTGGCGGTACAAATGATACTGTGCCGATAATTCAATGGAACGCTTATAGCCGTTTCTTTTCTTGAAATCCGCATAAAGATAGGCAACATTATATTGATCCGACAACTGCTGCCCAATCTCGTTTAACCATGCCGCATTTTTATGGGGACTGATAGACAGCGTGGTGGTGTAATAATCAAAACCTTTTTCCTTTGCAAGCTTTGCGGCATAATTCATCCGCAGCTTATAACATTCGTAACAACGTCTGCTCCGTTCACCTAAATGCTCGAATCCCCTCACAGCCCTGTCATACTCATCCGGATTATAATCTCCCTCTATAAAGGTCACCGGATATTTAACAGGCAGCTCCCCTAACAGGCGTTTTAACTCCTCTACACGCTTCCGGTATTCCCCCGCCTCTGATATATTGGGATTATAGTATACTATCGTAATCTGAAAATAATTAGTCAGGTATTCTAAGACATAACTGGAACACGGCGCACAGCAGCTATGCAGCAAAAGGGTTTTCGGATTCCCTCCCTGTTCATTCCCGCTTTGTACCATCGCTAATATTTCATCCATTTTTTTCTGATAATTGATATTCTCTCCCATTTTTCTATCATCCTTTTGTGTATTTTGTCAGGCAAATCTGTTAAAACTTCAACAAATCGAATAAATTTTGTAGACTTTTACCAATTGACTTTGTGTACAATAAACAATATACTATTATTAAAAGAACATATATAATTATGAATAAATTATGTGAATTTGTCAATTCCAATTATTTCAGAGGAGGTGTCTCATATGACGGTTGAACAGGCAGTAAAGAAATTCAAATTAGAACCACTCAATGTATATACTGCTAAGGCGAAGGCAAAGGAACTTAACGTGGATGAAGTATTATATATGAATGTTCAGAAGAACAAATATGCATATATCGTGAAAGACGGTTCCCGTGGATATGTTTTATACCAGGACGAGATTAGTTTCTACACCAAGATGTACAAAGGGCTTAAAATGACTCCATTAGAGCCGTGACAACTGAATCGTTCTTAATTTGAATAAATACATCAAATCAGACCAATATCATGTCACCTGAAAAGGCTGCCTGATATTGGTCTTTTTGTTTTCCCTATCCGGTGAATATTATCGCATATTTCACACATACTATTTCCACTTGATATTTTTGCAAAGCGGGGAAACTTTATGAATAAACAGATTCAGCATACCAACATAAACCGTGAAAGACTGATGTATCAGTTCTTTAAATACCTGTTCTTATTCCTGTTAGGAGGTTTTACCTATTTTTATATAGAAATCATCTATAGGGGATATTCTCATTTTTCTATGATTATATGCGGCGGGTTAGCCCTGATTCTATGCGGTTCCCTAAACCAACTGACACATTTTAAAATGTCTGTCATTACACAGATGATATTATCCTCCATTATTATTACAGGACTGGAATTTGTCACCGGGTATATTGTAAATATGCGGCTTTCCTTAAATGTCTGGGATTATTCCGGTATGCCTTACAATTTTTACGGACAGGTCTGCCTTGCTTTTTCCTGCATCTGGCTGCTGCTGTCGCTCCTTTGTATTTTTGTGGATGATATTGTCCGCTGGAAAATTTTTGATGAAGAAAAGGCTGTGTACCGATGGTTATAGCATGCAAAAACCCCGGAAACAAGCGGGCTTGTTTCCGGGGTTTTTTGCTTATTGCGCGTTCGATTATAACTACATCATTCCGCCCATGCCGCCCTGCATTGGTGGCATTGCCGGAGCTTCTTCTTTGATATCTGCCACAACGGATTCTGTTGTCAACAAAGTAGATGCAACAGATGTCGCATTCTGTAATGCAGAACGTGTAACCTTAACCGGATCAATAATACCGGCATCAATCATATTTACATAATTCTCATTTAATGCATCAAAGCCTACACCCTGCTCAGACTCTCTTACATTATGGATAATCACTGCTCCCTCAAGTCCTGCATTACCTGCAATATGGAACAATGGTGACTCTAATGCCTTTAAGATAATCTCTGCGCCGGTCTTCTCATCATCAGCAAGGGTAGCTGCAAGCTCTGCAACTTTCTTGCTTGCATGAATATATGCAGATCCGCCGCCTGCGATAATGCCCTCTTCCACTGCTGCTCTGGTAGCTGCAAGCGCATCCTCCATACGGAGCTTTGCTTCTTTCATCTCTGTCTCGGTGGCTGCGCCAACACGTACAACAGCAACGCCTCCGGCAAGCTTAGCAAGTCTTTCCTGTAATTTTTCTCTATCAAAATCAGATGTGGTCTCTTCAATCTGAGACTTAATCAAATTCACTCTTCCTTCAATTTCGGAAGCTGCGCCGGCGCCATCCACAATAATTGTGTTTTCTTTCTCTACACGGACACTCTTAGCCCTGCCAAGATCATCCAGAGTCGTTTCCTTTAAGTCAAGACCCAACTCATCTGTAATCACTTTACCGCCTGTCAGGATTGCGATATCCTCAAGCATTGCCTTGCGTCTGTCACCATAACCAGGAGCCTTCACACCCACTACCTGGAATGTTCCACGGAGCTTATTGAGGATTAATGTGGTAAGCGCTTCACCCTCAATATCCTCAGCAATAATTAATAACTTCTGTCCGCTTTGTACAATCTGCTCTAAGATTGGCAAAATGTCCTGAATATTGGAAATCTTCTTATCTGTAATTAAGATATACGGATTATCCAGCTCTGCCACCATCTTCTCCATATCTGTTGACATGTAAGCTGAAATATATCCACGGTCAAACTGCATACCTTCCACTAAATCAAGCTCTGTCTTCATTGTCTTTGACTCTTCAATTGTGATTACGCCATTTTGTGAAACCTTTTCCATCGCATCTGCTATCATGCTGCCAACATTTTCATCACCGGCAGAGATGGAAGCAACTCTTGCAATCTGCTCCTTACCGGAAATCGTCTGGCTCATGCTGGAAATGGCATCCACTGCAACATCACATGCCTTTTTCATACCCTTTCTCAAAATAATCGGGTTCGCGCCTGCCGCTAAGTTCTTCATACCGGCATTAATCATTGCCTGCGCAAGAACGGTTGCCGTTGTTGTACCGTCACCTGCAACATCATTCGTCTTCGTTGCAACTTCCTTTACAATCTGGGCTCCCATGTTCTCAAAAGCATCTTCCAACTCAATATCCTTTGCAATCGTCACGCCATCATTTGTAATAAGCGGCGTACCAAATGATTTTGCAAGGACTACATTTCTTCCCTTTGGCCCTAATGTCACTCTCACTGTGTCTGCTAACTGGTTCACACCGGATTCTAATGCCTTACGGGCTTCCACTCCATATTTAATCTCTTTTGCCATATCTAAAAACCTCCATAAAAATATAAATAATACTACAGGCTTTCCGCCTGCTGTTTTCTGTCATCTGCTTTGCATACGCATCTGTATACGAATGATAGGATTATCCTTCTACCACTGCATGGATGTCACTCTGCTTTACAATAATATACTTCTCGCCGTCAAGCTCGACATCATTGCCTGCATATCTGGAATAGATTACCTTATCTCCTGCCTTAACCTGCATCTCAATCTTCTCTCCATCCACAACTGCGCCAGGACCAACTGCTACAACCTCTGCGTACTGCGGCTTCTCCTGGGAGGCAGTCGGTAATACGATACCGGACTTGGTTGTCTCTTCTGCAACACACTCTTTTAAAACAACTCTTTCACCTAATGGTACTAACTTCATGATTCATGTCCTCCTTTTATTCAGTCTCTATTCTTGACTGTTTCCTTGCTTTTTAATCGTTAGCACTCACTTTATTCGAGTGCTAACACATTCTTTATTGTACCTTATTTTCCAAAAAAATCAACCCCTAATTTGTAAAAATTTGTGAGGAATTTGTTAAAAACTGCTTTTTCTTCCCCTAATTCCCATTTCTTTCATTGCCACATTCCCTATCTTACGCTATAATCCTATTAAATGAGGTTTTAGAGGTTTTTATATCATTATATTAACCGGACAGGAGAAAATGCTATGAAAGAACAACTTTACACAATTCCAGTGACAGATGCATTCCATTCAGACTGCGAATGCCCGCTTTGCCAAATGAAACATGAATTAGAGAAAAATGCCATTGAATACACTATGGGGCCCAGTTATATGGAAGATGACAACCGCGCCATGACAGATGAAATGGGCTTTTGTGAAAAGCACATTCAGGATTTATATGGTGAAAAAAATCGTCTCGGTCTCGCATTGATGCTGAGCACACATATGCAGAAAGTAACCAGAGATTTAAAAAAGCTCTCTGAAAACCCGGCAAGCGGAAAATCCCTCATCAAGAAGAAATCAGATGTCTCTCCTCTTTTTGAGTATGCAGACAAATTAAACCATACCTGCTTTATCTGTAACCGCATGAACCAGACTTTTGACCGCTATATTGACACGATCTTTCATCTATATAAGAAAGATTCCTCTTTCCCGGAAACAATCCGGCAGTCAAAAGGCTTTTGCACCTATCACTATGCGCTGCTCTTTAACCGTGCCGGCGATTTTCTTTCCAAAGAACAGGCGCAGGCTTTCATAAAGGATATCAACACCGTATATTTTGACAATATGCAGCGTATGCAGGAGGATATCGAATGGTTTATCAACAAGTTTGATTACCGCTACCAGAACGAACCGTGGAAAAATGCAAAAGATGCGCTTCCACGGGCAGTCATGAAAACACATAGCAGCATCACGCCGGATCTGAATCTTACACAGCCTGAGCACAATTCTCCCTGAACTCCTGCTCCTGGCATTCCTTGATATATCTGCGGTATTCTGAAAGTTTCCCGCTATATATCCTTTGCTTCCGAAGCTGCAAATGAAAATCATATGGCTGAATCAATCCACACTCTTTTTTGAATAATTCGATTCCGCTTCTGCTTAATACATGAGATACAAACTGGGAACAAAAATAATTATAATCCTTTGATACATTCTTTCCAAACAAGACTCCAACGAGTCCCATATAATTATAATTATATAATTCCTCATGCTCGATAAAATGCCGCAGTTCCTCCTTCACAATGTGATACTGCTTTTCCGTCACCGGGATTGCATATACACTGCAATAGACATTCTTATCCCTGCCAAAAATTCCAGTCGCTATATCCTCATGTACAAAACCACTGTCAAAAGGATTGTGGATGTGCCTTCTGGCAAAACTGTACATCTCCTTCAATTCCAAATCAAGCGCCAATGACGTATGAGAATACGGCGCTTTTGTAAAAAGCCGGATCAATCTGGCAGGAACCGTATGCGTTCTGCTCAATAATACATATATATATCTTTGATCTTTCTGTAATTTATGCATGAACCATAACACCCCTTAGTATCTTAAATTTGCTGGTCTTCTTTTACCTTTGACCGGATCTGTTCCTTCAGATCAATTGCCATATTTTTAATTCTGGCAGGAACACTGCTATTGCCAATAATTCTTGATATTAACTGGAGCGCTTCCCTGTAATCTCCTAACCGGAATGCAAGCTCCGCTAACAGATAAGACAACGTAACCTCGTCCATTCCGCTGATCGGAAATAATTCTGAGGAAAGCGCCAGCCGGTATCCGTCATAAGCATTCTGAATACATTCCAGCTCGTCCTGCCTGAGATTTTCCTTTTCCTCCTCCGACAGTTTATCGCCTTCATTCTGCAATTTTCCACGGATAACCCATGCCATCTTAAGGCAGGTATATGCCTTACGGCTATTCTTCACGCCCCCTATTACATCACAATATAAGACCATCTTATAACGTATGATAGCATCATCATAACTGTAAATATCCGTTTCCTTCATATCAAACCCGGAAAAACACTGCTCCACATCTGCCCGCAGACGTTTTGCCTGTAACGGCATCATACTGTCAAAATACTGTGCCAATGATGCATATCCGCACTCCGGACATACGACAGGTTCGTATTTGACCGGATCTAATTCCTTATAAATCGGACGCAAATCATCCTCATGACCGGTTGGACGCAGCTTACCGCTCTTCACCGTGATCGATTTTAATTGTTTGTCACAAACCGGACACTTATAGGTCTTCTGGAACAGAAAATCGACTTCGTTGAGTGCAACTTCCTGTGGTTTCTTCTGTCCATTGTCCTTAGCGTCTTTTTCTTTTGGTTTCTCATAAATCTTTATATTTTTGGTTTTAAGGCCAAATACCTCTAATCCGGAAAATAATCCCATCGTTTTTCCCTCCATTTTCCTATTTCGGACGGTATGAACTCTTTAATGAAACAATACGGTTATACACCGGGTGTTCCACAGTGGAATCCTTAGAATCTACACAGAAATATCCATTTCGCAAAAACTGAAATCTCTCAATTCCCTCTATACCGCCAAGCGCCGCCTCTAACTTACAGTTTGCAAATTCGACTAATGAGTCAGGATTCAGATTGGAATAATCTTCTGCCAAAACCTCATCCTCTTCCTTAATCAGATTTTCATAAAGGCGAACCGTTGCATCCACAGCAGTTGCCGCATCCACCCAATGAATCGTTCCCTTTACCTTCCGCCCCTCAAAACCGGAGCCGGAACGGGTTTGGGGATCATAGGTACAATGCACTTCCGTCACCTTGCCATTTTCATCTTTTACAAAATCCGTACAGGTTACAAAATATGCATTTTTCAACCGGACTTCATTGCCCGGGAACAGGCGGAAATATTTCTTCGGCGGAACTTCCATAAAATCTTCCCGCTCAATATAAAGCTCCCGGCTAAAAGAAACCATGCGTTTGCCCATCTGCTCATTTTCCTGGTTGTTCTCAACCTCTAATAATTCGCTCTCACCCTCCGGATAGTTATCAATGATAAGTTTCACCGGATCAATCACTGCCATCATGCGCTTTGCCTTCATCCGCAAATCCTCGCGGATACAGTATTCCAGCATCGCCATATCCGAAGTGGAATTTGCCTTCGATACGCCGGATAAATTCATAAACATGCGGATCGCCTCGGGTGTCACGCCTTTTCTGCGAAGCGCGCTGATGGATACCAGCCTCGGGTCATCCCAGCCATCTACCACACCGTCTTCTACCAGTTTCTTAATGTATCGCTTGCCGGTAATCACATTTTGCAGATAAAGCTTCGCAAACTCGATCTGCTTTGGCGGATGCGGAAATTCCAGTTCGCGAACCACCCAGTCATATAAAGGTCTGTGATCCTCAAATTCCAATGTACAAATAGAATGTGTGATGCCCTCCACCGCATCCTCAATCGGATGCGCAAAATCATACATAGGATAAATGCACCATTTTTCCCCTGTATTATGGTGTGTCATTCTTGCAATCCGGTAAATGACAGGGTCCCGCATATTGATATTCGGGGAAGCCATATCAATACGCGCCCGAAGCACCTTTGATCCATCTTCAAATTCACCATTTTTCATGCGTTCAAACAGATCAAGGTTTTCTTCCACACTTCTGTTCCTATATGGGCTTTCCTTCCCCGGTTCCTTTAAGGTTCCCCGGTACTGTCTGATTTCCTCCGCTGAAAGGTCACAGACATAAGCCTTCCCTTTCCTGATTAACCGGACTGCTCCCTCATACATGGCATCAAAATAATCAGACGCATAGTAAATCTTCTCTCCAAAATCAGCCCCAAGCCACCTGACATCCTCTAAAATGGAGTTGACATATTCACTCTTCTCCTTCATCGGATTCGTATCATCAAAGCGGAGATGAAATGTTCCATCATACTGTTTTGCAAGCCCGGAATTCAAAAGAATGGACTTGGCATGCCCAATATGCAAATACCCATTTGGTTCAGGAGGAAAACGAGTCACAACCTTGTCATATTTTCCCTCTTCCAAATCTTTATCAATAATCTGCTCAATAAAATTCTTTGATACTGTTTCGCCTTCCATCTACGAATTTCTCCTTATCTAATATCTTCCACAGGCAGAACACCTTCTGCCACAATTATTTATACTTTATCACACTTACCCCCGTTACGTCAATTTCCCTGTGAAATTTGCAGGCGTAAAAGGCAAGTTATATTTGCTTATTCCTCACATTTGTTGTATGATGATGGCATAAATAGCAGTTTTATATTGCAAAATATGATTTCCATACACTATTATAAAACAGAATTTTATAGAAAGGAACCGGTTTATCCGTGGAACATAATGGAAAATAAAAATAGTAACAGCGATGAATTTGATATTATTGATTTTGACTTAAATGAATTTGATGAAGAATTTGAAAAGGAAGAACAAAAGCTCCAACGAAGGGAGGAGCGAAAGGCAGCGGCGAAATCCCGTGCAGCAGCAGTAAAAAAACAGCTTACGGATGAGGAAGACCCGATGATCGGCAAACCAAACCGTGATATGTTAAAAACCATTCTGATGATTTTATTTGTGATCGTAATTGCCTGCCTGGTACTTGGCTTTGTCACCTTTATCGTCAATAGTGTCGGGGGGGATTCCGCCAAAAAGAAAAAGGATACAAAAATCACTACCGAGGAAAAAGACTGGAAGGATACATGGCAGCCTGAAAAAGACTCTTCCTCTGAGTCTGGCAGCAATGCGGACGATCAGAAAAAAAATCTGGAAGAAAGTATTGAAAATATTACCAACAAGGTAAAAGAAGATATTACGTCTACTACCGAAAAGAAGGATAACAGCAAAAATACCACAGAAACCACGACACAAGACATCTCTGCTCCGGAAGCCACCACCGAGGCTCCTACAGAGGCTGTTACGGAAGAACCGGTAAATGCGCCTGTCACAGAACCCGACATCCCCATTGATGCAGCTCCTGAAGATTAATACAAGGATATATTAAGAGGAATTTATGAATTACGCCAAACACAGCGATGAAAATTTAATTCTCCTGATCCGTGAAGGGAATCAGGATGCAACTGAATATTTGTTAAAAAAATACTCTCCCCTTGTGAAAAAATCCATCCGTACCCTGTACCTGATCGGGGCTGACACGGAAGATTTATCCCAGGAGGGTATGATTGGTCTTTTTAAAGCCATCCAGAATTACGAAGCCGGTCGGGATGCAACCTTTTACACCTATGCCAAAATCTGCATAGACCGTCAGATTTACAGCGCGATCAAGGCTTCCAACCGCAAAAAACACTCTCCGCTTAATTCATATATCTCTTTATATGCAAACATTGGAGAAAGTGAAGCCGAGTTAATTGATAATCTGGAAGCCGGAAATGACTCGAACCCGGAGCACATTGTGCTGGACCGGGAAAACACCTCTTTGTTCCAGCAAAAACTGGAAGCAAAACTCAGCAAATTGGAACGGGAGGTTCTCCATCAGTATATGCAGGGGAAATCCTATGCAGATATTGGCGCCGTTCTCGGCAAGCCGGCAAAATCAATTGACAATGCCGTACAGAGAATCCGTGAAAAGGTCAAAAAAATACTGTAAGGTTTTCCTGCGCGGGAAAAAACAGGCTTCACAATTCCAAATTTGATTCTTTTGTTTTTGAAAAAGTTCTTTACAAACAGAATATTATTTGATATTATAGACGAGTCGCAAAGACAAGCTGGCGTGGCACAGTCGGTAGCGCACCTCATTGGTAGTGAGGAGGTCACGGGTTCGATTCCCGTCGCTAGCTGTATATAAAAAGGAACCCGATATCATATATGCTATCGGGTTCCTTTTTTATGGCTGTTCTACTTGCCCTGCATTCTCTGCCTTACAATCTCATAAGCCAGTACTCCCGCTGCCACAGAAGCATTTAAGGAATCAATGTCCCCCTTCATGGGAATGGATGCCGCATAATCGCATTTCTCTTTCACCAAACGGCTGACGCCATTTCCTTCATTCCCAATCACAAGCCCAATCGGCCCTGTCAGATTATGACGATACATAACCTCACCATCCATATCTGCGCAGACAAACCAGATTCCTTCTTTCTTAAGCTCGTCTATCGTCTTTGCGAGATTCGTTACCTTTGCAACCGGCGTATAATTAATTGCTCCGGCAGAAGCCTTGACTACCGATGCAGTCAGTCCTGCCGCCCGCCGCTTTGGAATAATGACGCCATGCGCGCCACAAAGATTTGCCGTGCGGATGATTGCGCCTAAATTGTGTGGATCCTCAATTTCATCCAGCAGAAACAGAAATGGCGGCTCATCCTTCTTCCTTGCTGCCTGCAAAATATCCTCCACTTCCGCATAATCATATGCAGCAGCCTGCGCAATCACACCCTGGTGCTTGCCGGTAGAAGACATCTGGTCAAGACGCTCCTTACTCACATAATTTACAATGGTATCCTGTTTTCTTGCCAGTGTTTTAATCGTATTCACTGCACCGTCATGGCAGCCGTCCAACACATATAATTTATCTACCGTCTTGCCGGAACGGAAAGCCTCCGTAACCGCATTTCTTCCCTCTATCGTATATTCCTCGTACCGCATACTTACTCCTTACTATATTTCTTCCTGTTCTAACACCGCAAGCCCCATCTTCACTACATCTGTCAGGCGCTCAAAATCCTCTTTCAGGTACAGATAGCCAAGCAAGGCCTCATACCCCGTCGCATTGCGGTAATCAATGGTAGATGCATTTTTAGCTTTCGTATAGGACTTGGCATTCCGCCCTCTTTTAAATACATCCCGTTCTTCTTCTGTCAGCCTGCCCTCGATTGCCAGTATCATTCTTGCCTGCGCCGGCGCGCACACAATCCGGCTTACATGGTGATGATATTTATTTGCCTGCATGTTCACCCGGCTTACCTCCATCGTCCGAACCATCACATCAAAAATGCTGTCACCAATGTATGCAAGCGCCAACGGCGAATAATTCCTGGGGTTCACATCCTGTACTCCCAACTCCTCTTTAAAATATTGATACCAACTTGCACAATCCCTGTTATTTTCTTCCATTTAACCTTCGCCTCTAAATCCTCACATGCTGTTCCCAAATAATCCTGGTTATGCCCTCTTCCATTTCACGCCTTCTCTTGTGTCCTCTAAAATAATTCCCTTATCTGCCAGTGTATTCCGTATTTCATCCGCCCTGCCAAAATCCTTTGCCTTTCTTGCCTCCTGGCGTTCTTTAATCAGGGCTTCAATATCACTGTCTAACATCTCCGCCTCGGTCTTCGTGATAATTCCTAAAATATCACAGAGTTTCCCCAGCGTCTCATATACCTCACGGATTACACTCCTGGCATTATCAGAAGAAATGCTGCTGTTGGATAATTTTACCATCTCAAAAATAACAGAAATCGCATCTGCTGTATTCAAATCATCCTCCATAGCATTTTCATACTTTGCCACATATTCCGCCATCTTAGAAAGAAGTTCCTTTTCCTCATCTCCCGTCTCCCGTTCCATAGCGCCCTCCATCGCATCCTCCAAACGGCGCATCGCAGTAAGGATTCTGTCTAAGGAGTTCTTTGCCGATTCCACCAGCGTATCCGAAAAATTCAGCGGGCTTCTGTAATGTGCGCTTAACATAAAGAACCTGATAACCTGCAATGGGTATTTCTTCCCGATATCACGGATCGTAAAGAAATTGCCCAACGATTTTGACATTTTCTCACCGTCAATCTTAAGGAAACCATTGTGCATCCAGTATCTTGCAAATTCCACATCATTTGCCGCCTCACTTTGCGCAATCTCATTTTCATGATGCGGGAAGATCAAATCTTCTCCACCGGCATGGATATCAATAATGTCGCCAATGTATTTCTTTGACATAACCGAACATTCCAAATGCCAGCCGGGACGCCCCTCTCCCCAGGGTGACTGCCAGGATGGTTCGCCCTCTTTTTTCGGCTTCCAGAGAACAAAATCAAGAAAATCCTCTTTCTCCCCTTCTCCGGATACCTTAAGCTGATGCTTCTCATCCCTATGCCCTGCCTCTAAGTCGTCAATATTCTTCTTTGAAAGCTTTCCATATCCCGGAAAGCTTCTTGTCCGGAAATACACGGTGCCATTTACCTCATAAGCATGCCCCTTCTCAATCAATGTCTCTACCATTGCAATCATATCTTCGATCTCTTCCGTCGCCTTAGGGTGGGTGGTTGCCTCTAAGACATTCAAATCCGCCATATCCTTTTTTACCTCTGCAATATAGCGCTCCGAAATTTCGGAAGAAGTCACCCCTTCCTCAATGGCGCGTTTTATGATTTTGTCATCCACATCAGTAAAATTGGATACATAATTTACATCATAGCCTTTATACATCAGATATCTTCTAAGTGTGTCAAATACAATCATTGGACGGGCATTTCCAATATGGATGTAGTCATATACAGTCGGCCCACATACATAAATACCTACTTTTCCCTCATTGATTGGTGTAAATTCTTCTTTTGTTCTTGACATTGTGTTATAAATCTTCATAATCTATTCCTTTCCGGCATCCATTCCCTTTGATATCCATCCTTTTAACACAATTCATCCCTTCATACCGGGAATTTCCATTTCTGTCCTCTGCTATTATACATATTGCAATCCGATAATGCAATAAGGTTATTTACAAAATACCTCACCATTTCATACAAGCTCAGAAAAAAACAGTTTTTTCCCCTGTCTGCCGAACACATAATCCGCCAGTTCCGAAACTGTCATTTTTACATCATATGCCGGCTGTGAAATTTCCTGCCTGCATACCGTAATTTTCTCCCCCACTCTGCGAAATGTATAGATATTTATCATACGGGGCTGTGATTTATGGTTTTTTGAAAGACATGTGTCCACCGCATCAAAATCCAGCGGTTCCTCCACATATAAACGGGTTCCTTTTTCTGCATATCCGCAAAAGCAATCTGCAAACATCTTTAAAAAGCTTTCGACATGTACCACCCGCACCATATAAGGATAAGAAGCCTCACAGTGGATTTCCAAAATCCGTCTTCGGAAACCACTCTCCTGTCCGTGTACCGTGTTCCATGCCTTTGCATTTCCAAAATATCCCTGTAAAAGCTTCTGCGCCTGCTCTTTCCCTGCCAGCGCATGAAGTTTTTCTTCCTTCCCCGTCAGATTCCATTCCGCTGTCTCAAACAGTACATTCTGTTCCACATATATGTCTTCCCCATCTGCTCCGTATGCAAAAAAACCAAGCAGATTTTCAAGCCCTACTGCCTGGTCAAAGCAAAAAATAACCGCTCCATTCTCACATTCTTTTTCCTTTGCAAGCAAATCAAAATATTCCCTTCCGTGGCTTGCAAAACCACTGTAATTATCCCCAAGCCATAAGTCTATGCCGGAAAGCAGGCAGTCCAGGTCTTCCTTAAAAACAGCTTTCAGGCTACTGTAATCCATATAGATGACATCACACTCTGCAAACAAAGAAGAAAATGCCTGCCCCGATATCACCTCCATCTGCCATTCTTTTTTCGCACACACTAAAACAAAGCCAAACGGTTCATAATACCGTTCCTTCGCCGGCATAAGATAGGTAAATGGCTCCTCTGCCTCATACAACCCCGAAAGCGCTTTCAAAAGAAGGGTTCTCATCACTCCCTGTCTTCTTGCCGCCTTTGCCGTTGCAACCCCGACGATATAGTGAAGCAGCGCTTCTACACCGTTTATCTTACAAGGATACGGATTCAAATGGAGCATCCCGCATACATCACCCTGCCCAAAACATTCTTTCTTCCCGCCATCCCGCAGCATGGTATCCGGCAAAGAGTCTTCCCTGCCCTCCGCTTCACATTCCAGCACATAGACTGTATTGCCCGGATACACGTTTTGAAAATAGTAATCTTCATATTCGGGAGGATCCCCAAAACACTCCTGCCAGAGCCGACGCAGAGACGGCTCCCTTAAACGTTTGTCCTGTCCATTATTTAATTCACAAACCTTCCACTGCTTCCCTGACATATTTTTCTTCCTGCATCCTATGCCTTTGGACATCCGCTGCAGCCTGCGCAGCGAAAAGCCTGCCCTTCCATCCGGTCATCATAGTCAAAATTTGCCACGGTTTCCAAAAGACAGACCGCCTGGGAACTAATTCCCTCCCCGGTGCCTGTAAACCCAAGCCCCTCCTCGGTTGTCGCTTTGATATTGACCTGGTTTTCCCCGATCGACAATGCCTGCGCAATGGTTGTCACCATATCGGGGATAAACGGGGAAAGTTTCGGTTTCTGCGCAATTACCGTAGCATCAATATTGGAAATCACATACTGCCTGTCATCCAAAAGACTTTTTACATGGCGGAGCAGTTCTATACTGTCCGCCCCCTTGTACCGCTCATCTGTATCCGGAAAATGCCTGCCGATATCGCCAAGCGCCGCCGCTCCAAGCAGTGCATCCATAATCGCATGTACTAATACATCTGCATCCGAATGCCCTAAAAGCCCTTTTTCATACGGTATATTCACACCACCGATAATCAACTTTCTCCCCTCTGCCAGTTTATGCACATCATATCCCATTCCAACTCTCATATCCCTGCCTCCTGTTTTGGTGTGTTATTCACGAACGGTAATCTCCATTTATTTTTACATAATCATAAGTAAGGTCACAGCCCCATGCCGTAGCAGCCATAGCACCGTCATGTAACGACACATTCACCATAATTTCATCCTCCGAAAGCACCTCGGCTGCAAATTCTTCCGAAAACGCAACCCCTACGCCATTGCGGCATACCGGCAGTATGCCTTTTGCAGAAGCTAAATCCACATCCACTTTGCGGATATCAAATTCGGCATCTGCATAGCCAATGGCGCAAAGCACACGCCCCCAGTTTGCATCCTCGCCAAAGATGGCGCATTTAAACAATGGAGAATGTATGACACTCTTTGCCACTATGATTGCGGTATCCAGATCCTTTGCCTCTGATACGGTACACTCAATCAGCTTTGTCGCGCCCTCACCGTCTTTTGCAAGCATTCTCGTCAGATTCATCATGACAATGTAAAGCGCCTGCTTAAAGACCTCATAATCCGCACCCTCGCCCGTAATCTCTGCATTGCCTGCCATCCCGTTTGCCATCACGCATACCATGTCATTGGTGGAGGTATCACCGTCAATGCTTAAGCAGTTATAGGTAATCTTTGTGACATCCGAAAGCGCTTTTTGTATCATCTCGGAAGAAACCGCCGCATCCGTCGTCACAAAATTAAGCGTAGTTGCCATATTCGGATGAATCATGCCGCTGCCCTTTGCCATTCCGCCAAGCGTACAGGTGGCGCTTCCTATCTGAAAAGTTACCGCAGCCTCCTTCGGTACCGTATCCGTTGTCATGATCGCATTCATTGCCCTGGCATTTCCATCATAGGAAAGCCCCTTCGCCAGCTCTCCAATATGTGCCTCAATTGGCTCAATCGGAAGAATCTGTCCAATGACGCCGGTAGATGCCACAATGACCTCCTCCGGTTTCATTCCTAATTCCCCTGCCGCCAGCTCCGTCATTTTCTCCGCTTTTTCTTCTCCATCCACATTACAGGTATTCGCATTTTTGGAATTGGCAATCACTGCCTTTGCCCTGTTTCCGGCAGCCGCCAAATGTTTCTTTGTCACAAGAATCGGCGCACCCTTTACTTTATTGGTTGTATAGACTGCCGCTGCATTGCACATCACATCACTCACCACGAGCGCCAGATCCTTTTTATCCGGATTCTCCACCAGACCGCAATGCACGCCATTTGCCTGAAATCCCTTTGCTGCGCACACGCCGCCATCCACATATTTATATCCTTCAAACTGCTTCATATTCTTATCCTCCTGATAATATTTCTGTTCCCTTTTCTGTATAGTTCTTGACTTTTCTCCTCATATTCTGTATTATTCTTGACTTTTCGTCTCATATTATATTAAAATTAGGCAATTGCAAAACTACTTATTTCCAAAACCTAGTTGTGCAAAATAGATAATATCATAAACAAGGTGCTTTGGAGCCGCCAGTGTTTGCAGTGAGTACTTGGCGAGGTTTTTTCGAGCCTAGTACGAATGCACACTTACACACTTAGCGAGGTACTTTCGAGCTTAGTGGGTATAGTGTTGCATTGCTTAGCACTGTTGCGAGCGACAAGCAGCGCAAGCGTACCTGTGTTGATATCATCTATTTTGTACAACGGACGTCTTGGAAAACGTACATTTCACAACTACCTACTATAATATTTGAAAAGGAGACGCATTATGGCAAACATACCAAACGATCCAATGATGCTTTTAAGTTTCATCAATACAAAACTACGGGATGAATATGCAAACCTTCAGCTCCTCTGTGATGATTTAGAGTTAAACCTGTCTGATATCACCGAAAAGCTGTCCTCCATCGACTACCTCTACAACGAGGAACTCAACCGTTTTGTATAAACCTACACATCCAAAAATTTTTTCATTCTTGCAAATTCTGCGATCATGGTATGATAGCCATGGTCATAAAACGCCTGCACTTTTTCACGGTTGACCTCTGTTCTTCTCGGACTTTTCAGGGATGGTCTTATGACAAAGATCTTCCCTCTGCGCTCTAACCGCTCAATCGCTTCCATCCTCTTATTATAATAATAAGGCCGGTAGTATATGCTTTTTACCAGGTTTGGGTAATCCTTAAAAAAGGCAATATACATTCTCGCCTGCTCACTGGGAAATTTCTTCCGGTAGCCATACGGTCTTGTCAAAACCAGTACATTTTTCCTGTGTCCGGTTTCCAAAGCATGCTTCAGCGGTATCGAGTCCGCCAGCCCGCCATCCAGATATGGAATCCCATCAATTGTAACCATAGGCGCCATAACCGGAAGCGATGAGGATGCCCGGCAGATATTGCAAAGCCGTTCCGGGCTCTCTGTCTCCGACATATATTCAGCCTTCCCTGTATAAACATTCGTCACGACCATCTCACATTCCATTCCCTGCGCAAGATAGGTGTTAAAATCATAGGGAAAAGTCTCTTTCGGAAAAATTTCAAATAATTTATCCATATCATAAATACTGCGCTGCCGGACTGCCTGTTTGAACGAATTTTTATAACTGTCCTCCTTTTTCTCCGGCGCTATGCAGTTAAGGCTCCTGCCTATTTGTTTCGATGCATAGCTTAGCGCATTACATGCCCCTGCCGATACACCCACCACATATGGAAACATAAAATCCTGTTCCATCAGATAATCCAGCACACCTGCCGTAAATACACCTCTTGATGCGCCACCTTCTAAAATAAGCCCCGCCTTGTTCTCTCTCAATTGATCCATTATCATATTCTTTACCTTCCTATTTCTGTGAATCTTCATCCGTGTTGGTGCTTTCTTCCTTCTGCTTTTCTTCCTTTTCCTGTCTTCTCTTGCGTTCTTTTATCACATTGATCCCATTTTCCGATACAATACTCTCAATCCCATAGTAAGCATTGGTATCTGTAGGAAGTTTTTTCTCCTCAAGCCTGCTTTTGCATATGGTGCTTACCAGGGTATAAATGCAGGCAAAGCACGGTGCGCCAAGTATCATGCCAATCACGCCAAAAAAGCCGCCGCCTACCAAAATTGCAAAAAGAATCCACATACTCGAAAGCTTTAACCGATCCCCCAGAATCATCGGTCCGATAATATTGCCATCCACCTGTTGCAATATAATTACAAAAATGGCAAAAATAATTCCCTGTTTCGGATCGACCATAAGCAGAATTAAACTGCTCGGAATAGCGCCGATAAATGGGCCAAAATATGGAATGACATTCGTGACACCGATAACAATGCTAATCAGCACTGTATAGTCAAAATCCACAATCACCATAAAGACATAACAAATCGCGCCAATAATGAAAGAATCAATAATCTTGCCATTTACAAAGCCTCCAAACACCTGGTTTGCGTAACGCATGCCATCTAAGACTTTATTTGCATTCTTGACACTGAAAATACTGTACACAAGCTTCTTCGCCACACTGATCAGGTTTTCCTTCCCTGCCATGACATAAACCGAAATAATCAGCGCCAGCACTACATTCAAAATCAGCTTGAGGCCACCCACAATTCCGGATGTAACACCGGCTACAATCTTATCCATATTCGGCAAAATATCTTTGTTCAAATAGTCAATTGCCTGGGAGTACACCCTGTCAATTCCCATCAGCAGATAGCGGCTGAACTCTGATTTTTCCGGATTTAACGAATTGACCCATGACTGGATCTCATCATAATAAAACGGAGCATCCGTCACGATTTTTAACAAAGACTGATATACCTGCGGAATAACCATATATAAACCGCCAACCACAATGACAAGAAGAAAGATAACCGTACACAAAATAGCCAGCGCTCTTGCTAATTTTCTTTTTTTGTTCTCTTTTTCGGGATTCTTATAAAATACCTTTCCCAGCGGAATAAAAAAATAGTCCTCAAAAAAATGCAGGACAGGATTTAGCAGATATGCCAGCGCACACCCCATCACAATCGGCCACATCGTACCTTTTACCGTCGCTTTAAAACTTGCCATATCCGTATTATGCTGCAACAAATAATTAAACAACAGCGCCAGTACAATGACAGCCAACGAAATACATCCCACCCGCAAATACTTCTTTTCGATATTCCACTTCATTCTGTATCCTCCATAATCTACAATGCCTGTATCTTCCAAACATTACCATTCTTTTCTCTCATTCACTATTATAAATTATTATTTCCCCACCGTCTACCCAAAAAGCAAAAAACTGCCCCACCGGGTACAAAAGAATATTTACCCCGGTGGAACAGTTCCTATCTGTCTTCCCATTACAATACGCTATTGTTCGTTTGCAGCAACCTCCACAACAGACTTAGCAAGACCTGCCAGCCCTTGAATCTCAGAAGGGATAATAATCTTGGTCGCCTTTCCATCTGCCGCCTTTGAAAATGCCTCTAAGCTCTTTAACTGGATCACCTGACCGCTTGGCGCAGATTCATTTAACAGTTTGATACCATCTGCATTCGCCTGCTGGATTGCAAGAATTGCCTCTGCCTGGCCTTCCGCCTCACGGATCGTCGCTTCTTTCTTAGCTTCCGCGCGAAGAATCGCTGACTGCTTCTCAGCCTCCGCCTCTAAGATAACGGATTCCTTATGACCTTCCGCACGGAGAATTGCTGACTTTTTCTCACCCTCTGCAATCAGAATCTGCTCACGTCTTTCACGCTCTGCCTTCATCTGTTTCTCCATCGCATCCTGAATAGCCGCCGGCGGAATAATATTTTTAAGCTCTACACGGTTTACCTTAATTCCCCACGGATCAGTCGCCTCGTCAAGCGTTGCCCGCATTTTTGTGTTAATCGTCTCTCTGGATGTAAGCGTCTGGTCTAACTCCAAATCACCGATAATGTTACGCAGTGTCGTAGCGGTCAGATTTTCAATCGCCATAATCGGATTTTCCACACCGTAGCAAAACAGCTTTGGATCGGTAATCTGGAAAAAGACTACCGTGTCAATCCGCATGGTAACATTATCCTTTGTGATAACCGGCTGCGGAGCAAAATCCACAACCTGCTCTTTTAAGGTTACACGCTTTGCCACCTTATCCAAAAGCGGCATCTTTAAATGAAAACCTACTGACCAGGTGCCTGTATAGGTCCCCAACCGCTCAATAACATACGCATGCGCCTGCGGTACAATACGGATACTGCTCAATACCACAATAACCACCACAAACAAAATGAAAAAAACAAACCCAACGAATCCTGTTCCCATAATCAATCTCCTTCCATATATGCCTAAACAATTTGAATGTCATCCGGCTGCATGGTTGCTGCCGCCTCATTCTCACCGGAATTGGCTATGTCTTCCGGCTTTCCTGACACTTTTTGCAAAATCAGCTTAACACCCTGAATCTCAACAATGCTTGCCACTGCCCCCTCCGGAATCATAACCGCATCATCCTGAGATCTTGCTGTCCATTCCATGCCGTTGATTTTTGCCCTGCCGGTTCCCAACAGGTTATTGACCTCTTCCAATACGACTGCATTCTGCCCGATTAATGCCTCTGCATTGGTCTTCTCTGTCCGGGAGTCCAAATACTTCTTGGCAAGCGGTCTTGTCAGCACTAACAGCGCAACGGATACCACTGCAAACAAAACAACCTGCACAATCAGATTGGCCCCAGCCAGTCCTGCCAGCGCTGCAATAAATGCTCCACCTGCAAACCAGATAGTGGTAAGCCCCAGAGAAATAATCTCTATCACAATAAAAATTGCTGCAAGCAATAACCAGCACACCACATACATTACACTTGACATAGTTTTTCCTCCTTTTCTTCCCTGATACACATTTTAACGTATTTCAAACATTTTCACAAGCTGAAAATGTATTCAGTTACCCGATATATGTCCACCTCTCCCATATGGAAAACAGCCTATCCCGATATACGGTCTGCATTTCCTCTGTTCAGTATTTGTTCTGCAATCTGTTCGTAAAACTCTTTTTTGACATAGGTAATTGCATGTACCGCATCTAAGGCTGTCGCCAGAATATGTACTTTGCCGGCAGCCAGACCGAAATGTCTTGCAATTGGCCCCTCACGATACTCCATCTGCTGAATCTTTTGATAAGGAATCCATGTCATATTTTTCTCATACGAGCCTTTTATCACAATCAGTTCATTTTCACCGATCTTAAGCCCTTCCGTCCGAAAAAACATAACCGTTCTAAGCACAGATAACAGCATGAGGAAAATTCCCGCTGCATAGATCAGATAAATTCCTGCCGTTGGAAGCTGAAGCACATTCTTATAACCAAGCGCTGCCATCAGCGCAATCAAAACCGCAAAATAGAGAACCTTGCCGGGCAACTCCGAAAAAATGGATAGCCGGTTCCTCCGGATCACTCCGCCCTCCTCTAATGTAAACTCCGGCAAAAGCACAGAAAGATTTTTATGCATCTCCTCTTTGGTACCGGAAAGCAAAAGCATGGAGTTCTCATTTTCTTCATCCCCCACGCCAACGCACACGAGCTTCACATACTGCCTTTTCAATATCCTTGACACGAGCGGGGAAATCACCTCTACGGCATTAATTTTATCCACTGCGAGTACATATTTGCGCTTTTTTAGCAATCCATATGTCAGATAGATCTTATTGCCCTTCCGTTTTGCCCGGAATCCGTAATATACAAAAAAATCCCTGACCAGACTCTGTACCACGCTAAACAGCACAGCCGCCACGACTAAAAGGCCGCCAATTGCATGAACAATGCCATCCAGTAAAATCTGACCGGTGCGAAGGAGCCGGATTCCTGCCACCGCGCCAATTACGATTCCAAGCAAAATAAGCACACTGAAAACATTTACCGTATAGATGCAGTGCCAGACAATATCCCTTGCCGAATAGTTGACATCATAATCTGCCATCTCCTCTTCCACAAGACTCACCTGTTCTCCGGTAACGTTTTGCATATGCTCCATCACCTGCCGCTGAAACCATTCCGCCTTATCCTTTGCAAGCACAATCTTAACATCGGTCGAGTCTGCTGTTGTCTTTGAATTGGTATCTAACTTAATCTTATAAGTGTTCATCATCCTCTCAAAGATATTCTGCTCCAAATTAATATTGGAAATGTTCTTCATGCCAATCGTGTTTTTCTTCCGGTTGAGCGTTCTTTTTTCTATGACAACCGCATCCTCCTCAATGGAAATCCATGTCTTTGCCCATATAATATTCTCCACCAGAAAACTGATGCATATAATGGCAAACAGGACTCCAAACGCAATCAAAACATCAACTGCATGAACCTCTCCATTCACCACATCCATCACTGTATCTGCCATCTCGTTGAACTCCCCTACACAACAGATGACAACCAGCCAAAATACACGGCCAAGATTTTCAAATACCACACTGTAATGGCATCTGAATTCATGCTTCTCCATCTGCCACCTCGCTTTCTGCCTGCGGCTTTTCCGTTAAGACACTCTCTTTCGCCTGTATAGCGGCATTTGCATCATTCCGCTCCTCAACCACGATTGCATTAATCCGCTTTTTCAAATAGGAAGAAATACGCTCTGCCACCTCTTTATCAAGGTATGAAACCCTCAAGTCCCCACCTGCCGTTGTCACTAACACCTCCTCAAGATGAAATGCGCGAAACACAGGCCCGCTTGTCACTTCAATCTTATGGAGGCGTTCAATTGGCACAATCTGTGTCGTGATGACGAAAAGACCTTTTCTCACCTCAATTCCATCTTCCGTCAGGCAGTAACGGTAACGCTCATAGCGGACTTTCGGAGACACCAGCAGATACAAAAAATCCAATGCAATAAAACCATATAAAATATAGCTTATAACGGCATGCCATTCATCCCTGAAGATTCCGTTTACCATCAAAACCATCCCTGTCATCACAAAGAAGGAAATGGCACTTTTCACATACATGCAGGCAAGCGCCTTCTTACCCAGCTTTTCGTATTTCATTGTCTCTCTCCTCATCATAAATCATTCGTATTTTCTTTACTTTCCGTCATAGACCAGCAGGGAATCCATCTCATAACCTGCAAGCCGTTCTCTCCCTTTCAGCCCTGCCAGCTCCATCAAAAACTGAATCTTTACTACTTCACCACCAAGACTCTCCACCATCTCGATAATCGCCTCAATCGTTCCACCGGTAGCAATCAAATCATCTATAATGACGACTTTCTCCCCCTGCTTAATTGCATCCTTATGCATTTCAATCACTGCGGTTCCATATTCCAATGCATATTCCTTCTCAATCGTCTCACAAGGAAGTTTTCCCTTCTTCCGAACCGGCACAAAAGCTTTATTCAGTGCATAAGCAACCGGCATTCCAAAAATAAAGCCTCTCGATTCCGGGCCGATTACCACATCAAAATCCACATCCTTCAGGCTCTCAATCATCCCGTCAATGGATTTCTTAAGACCCTCCGGATCCTGAATCACGGATGTAACATCCCGAAAAATAATACCCGGTTCCGGGAAATCCGGAATACTTCTCACATACTGGTCAATTCCACATCTGTCCTGCATATCGTAACCTCCTGACAAAAGGCTGCCGCGCCAAAACCTCAAATACAGGCGAGACAGTTCCCCGTTTATTCTTCTGTATGGATTTGCCAAAACCTGTCCGGCATTGCAATCCATCCTCTTCAATTATAAACCAAAAGAACATTCCTGCCAACTGCATTTTCCATCATTTTCTTCTTTTCGTCAGCAAATAGATTCCTGACTGCCACAAGGCTGTCACCACCATGCAAAACACAAAATAACCGGGCAGATACCACCCATTTCCCGTGAGGTTCCATATAAACTCAAGCGGGGAACCCATAGACGGAACTGCAAGAAACCAGAAATTCGTGCCTAACCACTGATTGAGCGGATACAATGCCAAAAAGCCGATTCCCCCAAAACAGACCACCATCCAGTATTCCCTCCATTTCGGAACCATCTGCCCCGAAGCAATCAGCCACATCCCAAAAGCAATCGTAAGCCCATGCGCCAGAAATGCATGAATATGCATATAGCTGAAAAACGGATACGCTGTCCAGTTTGGAAAGAGAAGCGCCGCTGCTGCCCCCGGCATGCATAACACAACATAGATAACTCCCCAAAAACGCCATCCGGTAAATACATATAAAAAAGCAATCCAAAGCGCCATACTGCACAGGTGAAATGGCAAAAATCCCACATTCCAGTACCCGGTGGCAAAAAGCGCTGCATCACGGTAAATCTCCATAAGCGGAAGCAAAACCCCTACGATTCGATTGACCCTATGCTGTAATGCCCCGCCCTTTTTACAATACCATTTGCTGCTCGCCCATACAAACACTGCAATCACAAAAAGCCATGCCAGATGGCACGTTCCAAAATGCGCGAAACCGCTTCCGGCAGGATACTCCGTTTCAAACCAAAAAAATTCCTTCATCCCTCACCACTCTCCTTCTTCTCCGGAAAGTATGCCCATTTTTCATCGGTTCTAACACAAGCCGGCTGCGCGTTCTCTCCGCAGGGCAGGCACGGCAGCAAGCAACAATCCTATCCCGGTTCCACTGCAAAAAAAAGCGGGAAATAACTCCCGCTTTTTGCTAATACTTTGAACACCGAAACTGCAATTCCTCCCAGCGTCTGTCAACTTCCTCCTGGAACTGAACAATCAGGTCTTCATTCCCTTTCTGAAACAAATGTTTGAATCTGCCCTGTGGTCTTAAGAAATCCTCGATCGGAAGTTTCTTCTTCGGCTCGTAGTTCAGGATCCATTTTCCATGATCCACCTCAAATAACGGCCAGTAGCAGGTCTCCACACCTAACTTACATATTTCCATAATATCTTCTGTCGGATATCTCCAGCCTCTTGGACATGGCGCCATAACATTTAAGAAGCATGCTCCCTCTGTATAAATCGCTTTTTCTGCTTTTGTATGCAGATCCTTAAAATTGCCAAGCAGGGTAGACTGACCCACATATGGCACATCATGGGCAGCAATGATGGATGCCAGATCCTTGCGGTTTTGCATCTTACCGTTTGACTGGCTGCCCACCGGCGTGGTTGTCGTGTCAGCATACATCGGTGTGGCAGAAGAACGCTGGATTCCCGTATTCATATAGGCGCCGTTATCATAGCACACATACACAAAATCGTGGTTGCGCTCCATTGCGCCGGAAAGCGACTGGAAGCCGATATCATAGGTACCGCCGTCACCACCAAATGTAATGAACTTGTAATCCTCTTTTATTTTGCCTTTTCTCTTGAGGACACGATAAGCTGTCTCTACGCCACCCATCGTTGCGCCTGCATTCTCAAATGCATTGTGGATGTAACTGTCCTCGTATGAAGTATACGGATACATAAACGTGGATACTTCCAGACACCCGGTTGCATTGCCAACCACTGCCTTATCACCCTCATGGAGGGCGCGCAGCACTGCACGGACTGCAATGGTTCCACCACAACCTGCACACATTCTATGTCCCGGAGCCAGACGCTCTGGTTTGTTCATTTCTTCTTTAAAATTGTAACTCATAGCAAACTGCCTCCTGCTAATTTATTTTACTTGTATAATCAGTACCACTCATATTGGTTGTTCCTACCGTCTCCGGCTTTTTTTCTTCCATATATCCCTCACCGCGAAGCCCTACATAACGGTACTCCCTAAATGCTTTGCCTTCCTTATCATATGCCTCTAACTCCTTATAGACACTCTCTGCCTCTTCCACAGTAAAGTCACGGCCGCCAAGACCATAGATCAGGTTAAATGCACGGATATTCGCTGCATGGTCGAAGAGTGCTGCTTTTATCTCCGTACCCAGCGGACCGCCTTTGCTCCGGAAGCCCTCACTCCTGTCCATAATGGCAACTGCCTTGCAGTTTTTCAGCGCTGCCGCAATCTCCTCATCCGGGAATGGGCGGAACACACGAAGCTTCAGAAGCCCTGCTTTCATGCCCCGGCTTCTCAGGATATCTACCGCATCTTTTGCCGTTCCTGCCGCAGAACCGATAATAACCATTGCGTAGTCGGCATCTTCCATGCGGTATGCCTCAAAGAAACCGTAGCTTCTTCCTGACATGGCGCCAAATTCCTTCCCGACTTCGGCAATCACTTTTTTGGCATTGTGCATCGCAATATTCTGCGCCATCTTTGTCTCCATATAATAATTGGAAACAGCATACGGACCAAGCGCCATCGGCTGGTCTGCATTCAGCAGGAAATTCTCCGGTTCGTACTCACCGACAAAATTTTTAACATCGCTGTCCTCTAACAGCTCAATATTTTCCACAGCATGGGAGGTAATAAATCCATCCTGACAGATCATAATCGGGAGCATGACATCCTTATGTTCTGAAATGCGGTATGCCTGCACAAAATTATCATATACTTCCTGGTTATTTTCTGCATAAATCTGAATAAATCCCGTATCCCTGGCACCCATAGAATCCGAATGGTCGCAGTTAATGTTAATCGGGCCTGAAAGTGCGCGGTTTACCAGACAAAGAGCTAACGGCAGGCGGTTGGAGGCTGCCACATATAACTCCTCCCACATCAGCGCCAGACCACAGGAAGAAGTTGCAGTCAATGCCCGAGCGCCTGCAGCCGAAGCGCCAATCGTTGCGCTCATGGAGCTATGCTCACTCTCCACCGGAATGAAATCCGTATCCATCTCACCATTTGCAATGTAATTTGCCACATACTGTGGGATCTCTGTAGAAGGTGTGATTGGAAATGCCGGCATAACATCAGGGTTTACCTGCTTAATTGCATAGGAAATCGCTTCATTTCCTGATAAACGGTCTCTTTTTGCCATCCTACTGTCCCTCCTTCATCGAAATTGCATCAAACGGACATACCTTTGCACAGATACCACAGCCCTTGCAATGGTCAAGGTCAAAGTCCTCACGTTTACATTCTGTCACAGGAATGGAACTGTCCGGGCAGACCGGAACGCATAGTAAACACTGTTTACATTTCTCCATATCCAACACCGGAGTCTGTGTTCTCCACTCACCTGTCTTAAATAATTTGGAGGTTCCGGCAGCATAAATCTGGTTCCCCTTCGTAATATCCTGCCATTCGCTTTTTTCTGTAATCTTTGTCACATCCGTTGCCGCCATTTACTCCACCTCCTCATATGCCATATGCAATGCCTTCAGGTTTCCTTCAATTACCTCCGGCTTCTTGGCAAATTTGTGTTTATAAGAACCTTCCATCTCCCGGAAAAAGTCCTCCTTCGTCATAACCTTACTGATTGCAACGATGGCAGCCAGCATTGGAGAATTGGGGAAATATCTTCCCAGACATTTTTCCGAAATCTCCCTGGCATCTATCGTGTACACGCCACCTGTATATCCCTTTAAGAAAGGTTTTACTTCTGTAGCGCTCTTTGTCGTATTGATGACAATTGCTCCCTCCGGTTTTAATCCTGCGGTCACATCCACGCTCTCTAACAAAGTCTCGTCCACCACAACCACATAATCCGGATCATAAATATTTGAATGTACCCGGATTGGATTTTCGCTGATCCGGTTATAAGCTGTAATAGGCGCTCCCATCCGTTCCGGACCATACTCCGGGAAACCCTGTACATGTTTTCCTGTCATAAATGCGGCATCTGCCAACATCAATGCCGCTGATTTGGCACCCTGACCACCACGGCCATGCCATCTGATTTCTACTGTATCTTTCACTTTTACACTCCTTATCCTTCTTTTCACATGATACCATTTTGCCGTCTGATTTTCGCCTCATAAAAGGATACACACATTTGATTGGTTTCCCTCTTATGAAGAAAGCTGTCAGCACACTATCCGTTATTATATGTGTTAAACGCTTAAAAGTAAAGTGAAAATATGAAAAGGATTCATCTCAATCATGAATCCTTTTCAATCAATATATACAACTGCCACAGACTGCCGGAATTATTCCAGATTCAAGTGCTTCTTAAAAATCCAATTATTCAGCGCAAAGAACAGTACAGAGGTCAATGTCCCCGACACAAGCAGAATACTTAATATAAAATTTATGATTTCGTACGCGCTCATGCTCTCAAGAAATCCCACGCTGGCTGCGGACACTCCACCGATTGTCATCACTGCAATTCCCATAATCATGAGGATTTCATATAGGATCATCAGAAGAAAATAGCATCCAAGAGAAGCTATGATTCTCCACTTGCCGAAAAGCTGCCCGATTGCAATACAAAAGTAGATAAGAAGCTGTGACATAAACTCAAAAGCCACCATTGTCAGCAAGCCCAAAAAGATTGGCAGCAGATATCTGGGCTCGAACATTTTGAGCAGTTCACTGAAAATCATCTGCAAGGTAGTCACATTCGTCTCATTTAACGTAAGATCCATCGTAAAATCACCCCAGATTATCCAGTACTTTCCATACATAAAGATGCCGAACAAGAAAAAGATGCCCACGGTTGCAATCAATCTCCATAACACTCCTGCAAGGAGCTTTGACCATATAATCGTAGAGGATTTTGCAGGAAGCGTCCATGTCAGATACCCCCGGTCACCCACCATAGTAGTGTAAAACCGCACAACTACAAATACGGTCGCAGCTACGCCTATCAGCATAATAATATAATAATACCCATAAAAACCGATACCCTGGATGGCTGCCTTCACCTCCCGCTGATAAGGCAGCATACAGACAATTTTCATAAAAATTGTAAAAATGATTCCCGTCAAAAATGTAATGCCAAACGGCATACAGTATGATTTACATTCCTCTTTGAATAACTTTCCTAACATCGAAACACCTCCCGGAACACCTGATCTAAGGACTTATCATAAGTCATGCGGATATTATCCACCGAATCATGGCAGACAATATTTCCCTGCTTAATCATAATCACATCATCTAAAATATTTTCCACATCCGAAATCAGATGCGTCGATATCAAAATACTTCCCTCCGGGTTATAATTTGTGATAATGGTATTCAGTATGTAATCCCTTGCCGCAGGATCCACACCACCCATTGGTTCATCAAGCAGATAAAGATCTGCCTTGCGGCTCATGACAAGAATAAGCTGCACTTTTTCCTTCGTTCCCTTCGACATTGTCTTAAGCTTATCCTCCGGATTGATTCCAAGATCTGCCAACATCCGAAAAGCCACATCCTTCTGGAAATTCTCATATACTTCATCAAAGAAATTTACAATATCCTTCACTTTTGCCCATTTGCTTAAATAAGTACGCTCCGGCAGATAAGAAACGATCGCCTTTGACTCCGGCCCGATTTCCATTCCCTTTATCTTTACCTCTCCGCTTGTCGGTGTAAGCAGACCGGCACACAGTTTGATAAAGGTAGTCTTTCCGCTTCCATTCGGGCCAAGAAGACCAATAATCCTGCCTGGTTCTAAATCAAGATTAACCTGGTTAAGCGCCAGTGCTTTACTGTATCGCTTTGTAAGCGCTCTGCATTCTACTAAACTCATATACTCTCTCCTTTTACTGCATTTATCAAAAATTCCTGTAAGACCACCAGAACTTACTCTGATAAACCGTTATTCTCATACTCCTTAATATACTGAATCATTTCCTCTTTGCTAAATCCAAGCGCCGTCATCTCTTCTAAATAGTTCTTCACATGAGATGCCGCAAATTCTTTCTTTGTCTTTAGAACCAGTTCTTCATCCTCTGTAATATACCGCCCGGTTGTCCGCACAGCAAATACCAGCGCCTGCCGTTCTAATTCTGTCAGCGCTTTCTGCATGGTATTCGGATTCACCTTTGCCTCCTGTGCCAGTTCCCGCACAGGCAGCAGTTTCTCTCCCGGCTTATAATACCCGGATACAATCCTCCTCTTTAATTCCTCTAACAACTGTGTGTAGATGGGACGGTCTGATTTCAGTTCCCATTCCATGTATACCCTCCTTTTCTGCTTAATCCATTCATGCGCATTTGTATTATGTATTTAATACAATAATACAACAATCCCTTTTTGTCAACCCCTTTTTCTTTTCTTTCCTATTTCAAAACAATTGCCGGATGAAGTATCTTTTACGACACTTCATCCGGCAGCCTGCCAAATTCTCGCTATGATCTCATTCGGATACGGACTCTTCCTTAACCGGCTCAGCCAGCTTACGGATCCGTACTTTCTTAATCATCCGGTCATCCCGTTCTATGGCGTCAAAAGAAAATCCCTGATATACGATATGAATCTTTTCAAACTCCTTTGGCAGTCTTCCAAGCTCATACAGCATAAAACCATTTACCGTATCAATATCCTCATCCGGAAATACAATTTCAAATAAGTCCTCCAACTCCTCTAAATCCGTGCTGCCCTTTACGATGTACCCCTCGCCAATTGCCGCCTTCATAATATCAATTTCTTCCTCATCATGCTCATCCAAAATATCGCCGACAATGACTTCTAATAAGTCCTCCATCGCAACCACGCCTTCTGTCTGCCCATATTCATCCACCACAATTGCTAAATGCACTTTATTATCCCGCATTTCATTAAACAATTTACGGATTTTCTGTGTTGGATGGATATAATATGGCTCACTGCCAATCTCCCGCACACTTTGATGCGAATCTGCAAGATAAGCGCTCACAGCCTCTTTAATATGTAAGACACCGATTATATTATCCACGTCCTCCTCATAAATCGGATAACGGGAATAGCTGTTTTGAAGCATAATCGGAAGTGCCTCGGAAACCTCAAGATCCGCTTCGATTCCCACAATCTTCTGTCTTGGATTCATGACATCCCTTGCCTCTTTGCCGCCAAATTCAATGACATTGGATATCATCTCCGCCTCATCCGGTTCGATGTCTCCCTGTTCATGTCCCTCCTCGATTATCGTCCGGATGTCCTCCACGGTAACATTGTCTTCTTTGTTTCTTCTGCTAAATAATGTTTTTAAGCCACCGGGCCCACTTGACATATGTTTTCCCCTCTTTTCCTTTATTTTTCTAAAGCGCCAAACTGATTTTCAGCGCATGGTTTACATTTCCCATTATGTCATCATCAAGATGGCAAACCTTCTCCCGTAATCTCTGCTTATCAATCGTCCTCACCTGCTCTAACAAAATGACAGAATCTTTGGCAATTTCACACCGGTCCGCTGTAAGCTCTACATGTGTCGGAATCTTCGCCTTATTTTGCCGGCTCGTAATTGCTGCACAAATTACAGTTGAACTATAGCGGTTTCCCGCCTCATTTTGTATAATTAATACCGGTCGGATGCCTCCCTGTTCAGAACCTACTACCGGTCTTAAATCTGCGTAATAAATATCTCCTCTCGTCACCAACAATGGTATCACACTCCAATTTACAAATTCCTGATTTGCAAAATACACATATATGTAACGTTCTACATTAAGAACCTTTCTTTCCATCAGGTATCCTAAGTATTACCACTGTATTCTGAGATTATTCAATTTGTGATAAATCTAACACTGCTTAATCCAAAAGATAATTCTTTGTGCCGGTTATCTTTCCATTTCTATAAAAAATCCGCGGAACCCGGCGGTTTATATCACATACCGCTTCATAATGAAAGCTCGCTGACATTCCGGCAATTTCCTCCACAGGAATGACATTGTTCCCCTGCCTGCCAAAAAGAACTGCCTCATCTCCGACTGCCACATCCGGTATGCCGCTTACATCAATCATCGTCTGATCCATGCATACCCTGCCCACAATCGGCGCAAACTGTCCCCGTACAAGCATCCTTCCCTGGTTTGACAACGCCCGCGGATACCCGTCTGCATAGCCAACTCCCACTGTCGCAATTTTTTGCTCACACGGCAGGGTATAAGTTCCGCCATATCCAACCGTCTCCCCTGCCTGCACCATTTTCACATGCGTAATCCGGCTCTTGAACGTCATTGCCGGATGTAAAACACATGCCTGCCTATCCATCTCCTCAGATGGGTATAAACCATAAGTGGAAATGCCGGAACGCACCATATCGTACATATCATTTGGCATCTCCATAATGCCTGCGCTGTTGGAAATATGGCGAATGGCAAAAGTGACGCCTGCGCTGCCCAACCTGTTCACCATACCGGTAAATCTGGAAAGCTGTTCCTTCGCAGATGACTTATCTGCACAGTCGGCTTTGAAATAATGGGTAAAAATACCTTCCAGCTCAAGACCCGGAAGCTTGGCAATCTCCACAATCGTCCTTACACTTTCCTCTGTGCAGGGAAACCCGATCCGGTTCATGCCGGTGTCCAACTTAATATGCATTTTTCCGGTCTTTCCCACACTGACGGCTGCCCTTGAAAGCTCTTTTGCCTGTTCTAATGTGAATATCGTCTGTGTTACATCCTCGCATACAAGCTCTCTGAACAAACTCTCATCTGTCATTCCAAGAATCAGTATCGGCTTGGTAACGCCTGCCCTCCGCAGCTCGACAGCTTCATCAAGGCATGCCACACCGTAATAGTCAGACAAATCGTCCAAAGCTTCTGCAACCTCGAGCGCACCATGCCCATAGGCATTTGCCTTAATCACTGCCAGTAATTTTTTATTTTCCGGAATCAAACTTTTCATTGTCCGGATGTTTGTCCGGATTGCATCCAGATCAACATCTGCCTCCACACGATAATATTTATGATCCATTTTCTTCGCCCCTATCGTCAGCCCGGCATCCTGATATGTTTCCATATGCTCAATCACACATAACTTCCCCTAAACAGCTTATAATATCGGATGCTAACATGGCATACTTTCCCTTCTTTGCAGCCGCGCAGTCACCTGCCTGGCAATGTACATAAGTTCCAATCCTCGCAGCCTCGGAAAGCGATAGGCCACCGGCAATCATACCGGCAATGACCCCTGCCAATACATCGCCACAGCCACCGGTTGACATGCCGTTGTTACCCGCCAGATTCACATAAGTCTGCGCCCCGCCATCCGTCACAACTGACTTTGCATCCTTTAAAACAAGTGTGACACCTAATCTCTTTGCAAATTCCATAGCTATTTCAAAACGTTTCTCGCCAATTTCCGAAACCGTCTTCTTCACCAGCCGGCTCATTTCTTTCATATGCGGCGTCATAATCATTGGCACGGATGAAGCCTCTGCCAGCTCTATATTTTCCGATAAAATATTAAGCGCATCTGCATCCACCACCAGAGGAACCTCCGAGTTCATCAAAAGCTCATACAACATACGTTCAGACGTGGTATCTACGCCCAGACCAGGCCCTACCACGATAACAGAAGCCCATCGCATGGCATCTTCAATACAGGATAATGCTCCCTCGTAATCCATATAAGTCATCATAATCGCTTCCGGAAGCTGGGATTGCAGTATCATCCGGTTGCTCTCATGCGTATAAATCTTAACAAGACCTGCGCCTGTCGAATATGCCGCTTTCCCGCATAAAAATGCCGAACCGGACATATTCTTACTGCCGGCAATCACCGCTACCCTGCCATACATTCCCTTATGGGAATTATCATAACGCTTTGGCAGCTTGTCCATATCCGATTGGTCATATGCATAAATCATAGGCATGATATGGGAAACTGCCTCTGCCGGAAACCCTATGTCTGCGCTTATGACCTTTCCACAGTAATCAATACCATCCGAAAAGAACATGCCCAGCTTCTTTGGTCCAAACGATACCGTATAATCTGCACGGAATGCCGTTCCCATGATCTCTCCTGTCGTTGCATCAATCCCTGTTGGAATATCAATGGCAATCTTAACAGCATCAATCTGATTCAACGCTTCGATTGCTTTTTTCTGCGGTTCCACAATGTCTCTCGACAGACCGACGCCAAAAATGCCATCCACAACAACCGAATACTCCTTATTGGATATTGTTTTACGGAATCTGACACCCAGCTTATGAAGAATATTCTTCTGAATCTCGAATTGTTCGGAAGACTTCTTCTTGCCACTGATGTAAAAAATATCCACCGGATATCCTCTCTGCATTAAAATCCTTGCTGCTGCCAGACCATCTCCACCATTATTACCACTTTCCACTGCAACTAATACTCTGCCCTTTCGCTCATTTACAGCCTCCACCTGGTCTGCTACAGCCAATGCTGCCCGCTCCATTAAGACAGCGGAAGGAATCCCTATCCTGTCTGTGGTATAGGTATCAATTGCTTTCATTTCCTTTTTCGTAACAATATATTGCATATAACCACCTCATGCCCATTTGGATTTCAACGACTACTTAAAATATTCTACACCGGATTCAAAAATCATCTGGTTCTGGTCTCCATAGATATTGATTGCCACATCCTCATCACGGCGTTCAGAATGTGCCATTTTACCAAGCACCCTGCCGTCCGGACTTGTAATGCCCTCAATTGCCGCATAGGAACCATTTACATTGTAATCCTCGTCCATAGTCGGATTGCCGTCTGCATCAACATACTGCGTGGCAACCTGTCCGTTTTCAAAAAGCTTATCAATCCATTCCCCGCTTGCAACAAAGCGTCCCTCACCGTGGGAAACCGGCACGGTATAGACACCGCCAAGCGTTGCTTTCTGTAACCACGGACTCTTGTTGGTAACGACTTTGGTATATACCATCTTCGACTGATGCCGCCCAATGCTGTTCATCGTAAGCGTCGGAGAATCCTCGTTTTGGGATGTAATCCTGCCGTATGGCAAAATACCCAGCTTCAGCAATGCCTGGAAACCATTACAGATTCCTAACGCCAGACCATCCCTGCCATCTATGAGCTTTTGTACCTCGTCTTTTAATTTTTCATTGCGGAATGCAGTGGCAAAGAATTTGGCTGAACCTTCCGGCTCATCACCTGCCGAAAATCCGCCAGGGAACATAATAATCTGTGCCTGGCTGATTGCTTTCGCAAATGCATCGACGGAATCCAAAATATTTTTCTCCGTCATATTCTTAAATACAATCGTTTCAACCTCTGCTCCTGCGCGCTCAAATGCCCTTGCGGAATCATACTCACAGTTGGTTCCCGGGAAAACCGGAATAAAGACCTTCGGTCTTGCAACCTGATTCCTGCACACATAAATATCAGAAGTGTTATAAATCTTCTCCTGAATAGCTGCCTGCTTCACGCCTGATGCAGTAGGGAATACCTTCTCTAACTTACCAGTCCATGCCTTTAATGCCTCATCCATCGTAACCACTGCTCCTGCATAGCAGAAGGTTCCGTCTTCCACCGTCTCACCAATCACAGCATGCGCTGCCGTAAGCGCCTGCTCCTGCACTGTTTCCAGAATAATGGCACCGTAATCTTTTTTTAACAGGTCTGCCGCCTTTACAGAATCATAAATCTTTGCGCCAATTCCATTGCCAAATCCCATTTTGGATACGGCTTCTATGATACCGCCAAATCCAACGGCATAAGCAGACAACACTTTACCAGCCTGCATATCAGCGTACACGGCGCTATATACTTTCTTCATATCTTCATAATCCGGAATACCATAGGCATCTCTCTTAATATCCACCTTGCAAAGCTTACTGCCTGCTTTCTTAAATTCTGTTGTCACAACATCTTTCGTCCGTGCCACATCAATCGCAAACGAGCAAAGAGTTGGCGGAACATCAATGTCATTGAATGAACCGGACATGGAATCCTTACCGCCAATAGAGGCACGTCCAAATCCCATCTGGGCATTATAAGCTCCAAGCAATGCTGCCATCGGCTCTCCCCACCGCTTTGAATCATCCCCTAAGCGCTTAAAATATTCCTGAAACGTAAAATAAATCTTACGCCAGTCACCACCGGAGGCAACGATCTTTGCCACGGAATGTACAACGGAATAAATGGAACCATGATAAGGGGATTCGCTTAGCATAAACGGATCCAGTCCGTAAGACATCATGGTTACCGTATCACATTTGCCACGATCTAACGGAAGCTTGGCAATCATGGTCTGCGTTTCGGACAACTGATACTTTCCACCGTATGGCATCGTCACCGTACCGGCACCGATGGAACTGTCAAACATCTCCACAAGCCCTTTTTGTGAGCATACATTCAAATCACTCAATGTATCAAGCCATGTCTTCTTAACATCCGTTATCGCTGCCTTCTCATGGAAGAAATCTGCATGATCGTCCGGCATTGCAACCGTTACATCACTTTCCTGATGCGCGCCATTGGTATCAATAAAGCTTCTGGCAATATTGACAATTTCCTTCCCTCTCCATGTCATGACAAGACGCGGGCTTTCCGTAACCTCGGCAACTACCACAGCCTCCAGATTTTCTTCTTCACAATAGCCTAACATTTCGTTGACACGCTCTTTGTCTACCACAACTGCCATTCGTTCCTGTGACTCGGAAATTGCTATCTCCGTACCATTTAATCCCGCATATTTTTTAGGCACCTTATCCAAATCAATCGTCAGACCGTCTGCCAACTCGCCAATCGCCACACTGACACCGCCTGCGCCAAAATCATTGCACTTACGGATGATACTGGCAACCTCCTGTCTCCGGAACAATCTCTGGATTTTACGCTCAGTGGGAGGATTGCCCTTTTGCACCTCGGAACCACATGTATCAATCGACTTTGTCGTATGCTTTTTTGAACTTCCCGTCGCTCCGCCAATGCCATCACGACCGGTTCTTCCACCAATCAGAATAATCATATTGCCGGGATCGGAGGTCAGCCGTTTTACATTTTCCTTAGGCGCAGCAGCTACCACAGCGCCAATCTCCATACGCTTTGCCACATAATTCGGGTGATAGACCTCCTTCACCAAACCGGTCGCAAGACCAATCTGATTGCCATAAGAACTGTAGCCATGCGCTGCCGTTGTCACAAGCTTTCTCTGTGGGAGCTTACCCTCCAAAGTCTCTGAAAGCGCCTTTGTCGGATCTGCCGCGCCCGTCACACGCATTGCCTGATATACATAGGAACGCCCTGACAACGGATCACGGATGCATCCACCGAGGCAGGTCGCAGCGCCGCCAAATGGCTCAATCTCTGTCGGATGGTTATGTGTCTCATTTTTGAACTGGATTAAATAAAGCTCCTCTTTACCATCAATCACAACCGGCACTTCAATCGAACAGGCATTAATCTCATCAGACACCTCCATCTCCTGAAGTTTACCATCCATACGGAGCTTTTTCATTGCCATCAATGCGATATCCATCAGACAGACAAACTTGTCATCCCTTCCTTTGTACAGTACATCACGGTCAGCAAGATAATGCCTGTAGGTATCCTCAATCGGTTTTTTATAATATCCATCCTCAAATGTTATGTTGGTAAGCTCTGTCGCAAAAGTAGTATGCCGGCAGTGGTCGGACCAGTAGGTATCCAACACCCTTACCTCTGTCATGGACGGATCCCGTTTTTCTTCTCCTCGAAAGTAATTCTGAATGTGCAAAAAATCTTTAAATGTCATCGCCAGCCCCAAAGAATCATATAATTCCCTAAGCGATGTTTCTTCCATATCCTGAAACCCTTCAAAAATTTCCACATCCGCAGGCTCTGCAAACTGCTGGATTAAGGTTTCCGGAATAGATGCATCATCTGTCTCACGCGAATCTACCGGATTAATGCAATATGCTTTTATCTTCTCTACATCTTCATCACTCAAATTACCGGTAATCACATAGGTGGTCGCACACCGGACAACTGCCTCCTCTTTCTCATTCAACAGCTTTACACACTGCTCTGCGGAATCTGCTCTCTGGTCAAACTGTCCCGGAAGCGCTTCCACCGAGAACACCTTATCTCCCTGATCTGCCGAAAAAGCTGTCTCGTATATATAATCTACCGGTGGCTCGGAAAATACCGTTTTTAACGCCTTTTCATACGTCTGATCGGAAATATTTTCCACATCATAGCGGATCAGTACCCTTACCTTACTGATATCGAGATTCAAATATTCCGTCAGCTCACCTAACAATTCCTTTGCCTTTACTGCATACTCCGGCTTCTTTTCCACGTATACTCTTCTAACCTTGCTCATAGCATCCTCCTGTGTCTCTGGCTTTATAACTTGCTTATAATATATAATATCTTCCATATGAAGTCAAACATTTGGAACCTGTTTCTTCCTAAAAATATCCAAATATGAAAAAAGAAGATTTTATCTGTACTCCTGGTAAAACCTTCTTCTTTCTGTTCTATGCTGTTACCTTCTCAATAATATTCCGAAGCTGTTCCGGATCAAATGGCTTGGAGACAAATTCACTGGCTCCACTTTGTACTGCTTCTACCATCTTTGTTTTCTGACCCGCTGCCGTAACCATAATCACCTTTGCATCCGGAAATTCTCCAACAATCTTCTTCAATGCTTCAATTCCATCTAACACAGGCATTGTAACATCCATTGTAACCACATCCGGTTTTAACTCTACATACTTCTCATAACCCTCTTGCCCATTCGTTGCCTCGGCAACAATCTCATAACCTGAGTTCTCTAATATTCCCCTTAAAATCTTCCTTGATGTCCTTGAATCATCAACGATCAAAATATTCTTCATCGCCCAACACCTCGCTACTCACTTAATTTAACTTCCAATTTGATTGAACACAGATAATCAAATCAACTTTCTTATCTCTGATATAGAAAGACACTTTATACATATTGCCATCTGCCCGGATCTGCGAACTGGTATCCCTCATTTCCGGCGGACACATATCCAAATCAATCTCTTCCTCATCTACTTTTCGTGCAAACAGACCATTATTACAGTTTAAAAACTCACACGCTGCATCCAGGATATCCAAAACGTCTAAAATATCCATCTCCGCTAAGTCAAGTTCTGCATATTCCCGCCTGACAAAAGATTCCCCAATCAGCTTAAGCCCTTCCGCTTCTCCGCAAAAACCTGTTAAAAGCCTGTAATCCCCTATCATCTCCTGTGTTGCCATGTAAGGGGCATCATAGCTGTCAATCCGTTCAATCTGCTCCATCTGAAACCGGCTGTCAATAAACCGAACCAGATTCCTTGCAGCCAATGCCACATAATCCTTCACAAATGGTGAAATACTTTCGTTCTTTGTAAAGACCGGCACAATACGATCAATATCACCGCTCTTAATCGCCTCCACATCAAGGGCAGTAAACCGATTGCTTCTCTTATAAGCCAAAATCTCCTTGTGGACATCCGCCAAAGATAAAATATTGTTATCAACCAATGCCTGTACAAAAGGCAGGTATTCATCTCCTTGTTTTTTAAGAAGGCTTGCAACCTTTTCTTCCGTCAGATATCCCTTCTCGATTGCAATATCACCGAAACGTCTGTCCTGCGTCTGTTGAAGCATATTCACCTCATCTGCCTGCTCCGCAGTCATGGCACCTTCCTCTACTGCCAAAAAGCCCATCTTTATCTTCGTATTCTTACTATCAGTTATCAGTTCATTATACTGATCCGGTGTTAAAATTCCTTTGCTCACCAAATAACGCCCAAAATAAACCCCAAACATGTTCATCCTCCTTATATTCTCTCATAGAATATCCCCATCGTTCAATGTAGAAAACCTGTGTATATTTTAACACACTTTGACTATAAAATGCAAATTATTTCCAAAGATAATTGTATAATTTCACAAAACATTCAGATATTTATTGAATAATCATTACTAATTATATATAATAAAATCCATAATAAATCAGTCAACTCTAACAAATACCGGTTTTTTATGATTGCACAGAAAGGATTCCGTAATATATGAACAAAGAAAACGATAACACGATTTTAACAGAAGATACCATATCACTGATCTTAGAGGACAACCGTGAGGTAGAATGTGATATTCTTGCCATTTTTCCGGTAAAGGAACGCTTCTATGCAGCCCTGATGCCACAGGAACCGGTAGCCGGCTATGAGGCAGGGGAATATTTTCTCTACCGCTACGAGTCAGACGGTGAGCATGTAGTAATCTCTGATATTGAATCTGACGAAGAATGGGAAATTGTAGAGGACAAATTCGATGAACTTCTGGATGAAGATGAATTTAATAAGATATCGGAAAAATAGCCCATTTCCTCCGGGCTTATAATATCCCCATTTTGCCTGCCGTTATCTTTGGCTTGCAAGATATCTTCCATATTGCACCAGCATGGCATCCGAAAAATATTCAATCTCCTGCTTTAGCGCATATACATACGCCTCCGGCTTTTCCTCCGACACAATATTCAAAATCGTTTCCACAATCTGCCTTCTTTGCTCCGGCACTGCATCACCGGTTAACAAATATTCGTTTCCCTGCTCCAAATCATACCGATATTGCGCCAAAAGCGACTTGCAAAGATCCGAAAGCCAGGGTTTGAGCGAATCCTGCGTTTTGCGCATCTCACACACCGAACGGATCAACTCCTCCTCAGAAAGCAGCATGAATTGCCCACGCCTTGCAATCTCCACAGCAAGATCCGGAAGAAAATCCCCCTCGGATGTCACATAAAACTGTTGTCTTAACATTGAAATCAAAATCCGGTCTATCTCTTCCAATATCCGGCTATTTCCCTCCACATCCTGTAAATCGGTTTCCACCAGTTTTCCTATCCTCTGATAGAGATCCGGACAAATATTCTTCATTGCATGATGCATCCATTTATCATGCGGTGCATAGACACCGGCAATTAAAAAGACTGTCTGCATGGCAAATCGCATAGCATCTGCTTTTGCAAGGAATGCCGCTGCCCACTCCCTGCGCTTTGCGCACCGGACATAATTATATTGTCCATTCTGTCCATACAATGCCGCCTTTTGCGCAAGTTTTAACAGCTTCACACCCTCCGGATACCCAGCCTTTAACTGATTTCTAATATCTGTAAACACCCCCTCATCATCCCGATATACCTCACCATTTATGGATGCTGCAAGATAACAGTCTTCCAGATTCAAGTAATCCGTATCCTTTTGTGGCAAATGTCCTCCGGAAAGCACCCTCTCATAAAAATCTTCTATGATGCACACACCGAACCTCTCACCGCCATGTCTGCTGTGGACTCTTTTATATCCCATAAATTCATCCGGCAAAGCCATATATGCCTGCTGTAAATCTTTACCGATTTTATCGTAAGTATCTTTACTTACCCACATGGAAAAACCCGGCCCGAAATCATGGTCGGTTGAAATGTCATCATCAAATCCAAAACAGTCCGAACCTTCTCCCACATGCCCGACTGCAATTTTGGACTCATAGTCTTTAAATTGATCTGTAATCATCCTTATGCCATACTGCTCATAATATTCCCGGCAAAGCCTGGCACCGGATATTTTCTTTGAACTGTCCATGACTTTAGCGTCAGCTTGTCCGGCAGACCTTTTACGTTCTTCCTCTTTTCTGCCGTTCTGTTTCAAATAGTCCAAACGCTCCTGTACACGGTAATAAGCTGCATTTTTACCAATATGACCTAAAATGCACTCTTTCGCCTGTTCATAATAAGAAATCGCTTCCTCTGTATTTCCTTTTGCCTGACAGATTTCTCCAAGCGCTGCCAAAGCCGCTCCTTTATGCGAATCCTTCACCGCAAGAGTCTCAAACAAAGCAACCGCCTTTTTTGCATACTCCTGTGCCTGATGATAGGCTTTCAGCATAACCGTCGCATTTGCCAGATTTGCGTAGGATACCGCCTGATAATATTCATTTCCTTCATAAGCAGACACAATGCCTATTGCCTGTTCAAATGCATTGGCTGCTTTCTCATATTCCTGCATTTCTTCATACAGCAGCCCCTTATTATTATAAAGGCTTGCAAACTGATAATCTCTTTCCGGCAGTTGTTCATGATAAATCTGTTCCACCTTCTCATAATCAGCAAAGGATTCCTCAAGTTTTCCCGCCGCACGCTTCGCATTTGCCACATTGAGCAGTGTTGTCGCATGGCTGATGGTATCTTTATATGGACTATTCTCCATTAATTGAAGTACCTGAACCCCATAAACTTCACACAGATCATACCGGCTGGTCTCCCTTGCAAATCCGAGCATCTCATTTAAAATGGATACCTCAGCTTCAAAATCATTCTCCAAAAACGCCTGTGCTAACTGTTTACTTAAATAACCATCCACTTCCTCTAATCTATGTTCCTCAAATAATGTGTCTAATCCCTCTAATACCCGCTTTAAATCCATTGCCCACTCCTCCGTTTTTACATTTTTTCAAAATACCGCTAATCTTTTAAAAATCAGTGTCTTCCGTTTCCTCACACGTCTCTAAATACTCAGACAACAAAGCAGAGGAAGGATTTAACCGTAATGCCCGGTTGTATTCTGAACCATCAGGCGGAGCCAATTCTACATTAATAACCACACCCTCACGTTCCTTTCCGGTTCCAAATATGCCGGAACTATCAAGCCTTTTCTTCATCCGCTATCTGCTGTTCCAGCTTTTTCCTCCGTTACGTTTGTTTATAGACATTTGTAAAACATATTATTTTCATAACCTACTGTGAAAATACTGATATTTTTCTTCCATTGCACAAATTATCTTGGCTTCTGATTTTCTGCTGTTCTTTGAGTATAACTTCTGACAATTAATCTGTCAATTTTACGGGTCTAAATGACAAACAGGGGAGTTTGCTAATTCAGGCAATTGGAGTCCCCATCTTTCAAACAATTCTGGACTTTTTGATTTACCATAGTAAACTGGCGCTTTTTCAGGATGCTTGGCATTTTCCAATGTGTATGCTATAATGTTGTCACAGCTGATATGTGTGTTCACCTCGGGATACTTTTTCCCTATGGTAATGAAGCATTTTATCAGCTTTTATCGAGTGTTTTTCCATACCAAAAAATACATTCAAAATATCAGTACAAACTTGCCAAATGGTACTATGTGGCTTTTTTATAATGTTTTTTCACAACAAAAAAAGCCCTACAACCCTTTATTTTCTTGGGTTATAGGACTTTTTTCCTATAGCAGGGGATGAGAGAATCGAACTCCCACCAAAGGTTTTGGAGACCCCTATCATACCATTTGACCAATCCCCTATATTCAATGCTTTTCAGCTTTTTATTTTTCTTGAACTTGTGTAGTTTACACAACTTTCAAACACATCAAAGCGCCCCACATAGGACACTCATAGAATAAACATATTCTTATCTGTACCTTCAGAACTCCATACAAAGCTTCCATCTTTTCCATATCTCTTCCAGACGTTTCTTCCCATCAGGTCTCCCTGATTCCGAAGATAAGCCTTCGACCGATTAGTACCCGTCAGCTCCATGCATTGCTGCACT
>JAMPFS010000059.1 GCA_023664325.1 Clostridium sp. | reverse complement strand
GTAGCTAAAAAATCCTTGAAAAATAAGGAAAAAAAGACTTGACTAAATAGGGAGGATTTCTCCTGTAGGCTGCGGAAAAACCTCTATGCCAAATTCTTTAACCGCTGTAAGTACCATCTGTATAGAGTTCTCTTTAAAATGAAACTTCTCCCTATGAAGCACTTCATCATATTCAGCCAAAATCTCATTATGATACAGCGGCACGATTCTGCCATCCCAAACTGCCCGCAGCACTTTTACTGTCGCCGCATCACTATGTTTTGATAGAAGGGCAGATATAAATACATTTGTGTCTATTACCGCATAATATACCATGCTATTACCTCTTTTTTCTTTCTGCCCTTGCCGCCGATATTTCTGCATTGATTTCTTCTAATGTCATCTCTGGAAGATCACTGGCTTGCGCCCGCAAGTCCTCAAAAGCTCTTATTGCCTCTGCCCTTGTAACTGTATTTTCTGGAAGTCTTACATCAAACGGAACACCCCTGACCATTTTGCTTTTATTCATAAACATGCGTAATGCCGTGGGTAAATCCATCCCAAGAGATTCGTAAATTTCTGTCACCTCCTGTTTTAATGCTTTATCTGCACGAAACTGAATCAATACCTGTTCTGCCATAATATACCTCCATTCCACTTCATATCGTAGTTGTTTTGCAGTTGTTTATATTACTAATATTATATGCCTAAAATTGAATTCTAGCAAGATAAATCAGGAAAGTCGCATCTACAGCACTTTTCCGGGCTATAGTTTCAACTAATTAGCTGAAACTCCTTGTCCTTCTTTTCTGCTCATGGTAACATAGGGATGAGTTCGAAAAGGAGGCAAATCGCATGAAGAATACAGGGGTGCTGCAAACGGAATTACAGAATCAGGCATACAGGGATTTGTTGATGGATATTTATGTTGACAAAGAGAAGGTCGGCTATCAGACAGACCGGTATATCAATGCCTTACGGGAGTACGAGGAAGTTTTTGGCAGCAGTGAAATTGAGATCTACAGCGCGCCGGGAAGGAGTGAGATTGGAGGCAACCATACAGACCACCAGCATGGTGAAGTATTGGCAGCTTCTATCAACAATGATGCCATTGCTGTGGTAAAGAAGTTGGATGAACCGGTTGTAAAGATTATTTCGGATGGGTATGATCTGCTCACAATAACTCTTGATGATCTTGAAAAGAAGGCTTCGGAGGAAGGAACGACAGCCTCCTTAATCCGTGGAGTACTCGCCGGAACGAGAGAGCATGGGTACAACATTGGCGGTTTTCAGGCATATGTTACCAGTGATGTTTTGATTGGCGCAGGGCTTTCCTCGTCTGCCGCATTTGAGACGATCATTGGCACGATTTTGTCCGGTCTTTATAATGATATGTCAATATCTCCGGTCGAGATTGCCATGATTGGGCAGTTCGCAGAAAATGTATATTTCGGAAAACCATGCGGACTTATGGATCAAATGGCATGTTCCGTGGGAAATCTGGTTCACATTGATTTTGAACATCCTGAAAACCCGGTTGTCAACCGGATTGAATTTGATCTTGACGCGCATGGATACAGCCTTTGCATTACAGACACAAAAGGCTCCCATGCCGATTTGACAGCCGATTATGCCGCTGTTCCGGAAGAAATGAAAAGGGTTGCCGCCTATTTTGGAAAAAAGGTCTTAAGAGATGTAACCAGAGAGGAACTCTTTGCAAACCTCAATCACATAAGGGAGACAATAAATGACCGCGCGCTGCTCCGTGCCATACATTTTATTGAGGAAAATGAACGGGTGAGGGAAGAAGTCTGTGCATTACAGGCTGACAATTTTATGGATTTTCTGGATACGGTAAAAGCCTCTGGTGATTCCTCCTTTAAATATTTACAAAACGTATATACCAGTCATGATGTTGCGCATCAGAATGTTTCCGTAGCCCTTGCCGTCAGTGACAGCATACTGGGTAAGAACGGTGTCAGCCGGGTACACGGCGGCGGTTTTGCCGGCACGATTCAGGCATTTGTCAAAAATTCATCTGTACAGGAATACAAACATGCAATGGATGCCATCTTTGGCGATGGCTCCTGCAATATACTAAAAATCCGTAAATATGGAGGCATGAAAGTATTATAACCGAACTGACTGGTGAGCAGGCAGCCCACACAGGTAACATCATATTTTATTCCGACAAAAGAAGGCTTAACTGATATTGGAAGGAATCTAATGTATTATTTGACATGGTGAGCGCTTCTTCGATATCATAATCCGTCAACACGTCATTTTTGATTGCCACAATGCGGTTTTTCCTGTCGCGCTGCAAAATTTCTATTGCATAAGCTCCCATCAGGGAAGCGTACATCCGGTCTTTGGCGGTTGGCTGACCGCCTCTTTGGATATATCCAAGCACGGATACCCTGGACTCAATGCCGGTCTTTTTCTGGATGATGTCCGCAAGCTCAGGGGCATCAATAACGCCCTCCGCAACGACTACTAAGTAGCTGTTTCTGCCGTCTGCATGCCGCCTTTTGATGGCATCCGTTATATTGTCAAAGTTGCCATCCCATTTTTCGGGAAGAACAATGGCATCTGCGGAGGTTGCCATGCCTGCCCACAGAGCAATATACCCCCGTTTCCTTCCCATCACTTCTACTACGCTGCACCGCCCGTGGGAAACGGAAGAGTCTCTGATCCGGTCGATCGCCTCCGTTGCAGTGTTTGCCGCTGTATCAAATCCTATCGTATATTCCGTGCATGCCACATCCCGGTCAATGGTTCCCGGTATGCATATCATATTGATTCCCTCGTTCTGGAATGCAATGGCGCCCCGAAGAGTTCCGTCGCCGCCGACTGCCACGACAGCATCAATTTGATGCTCCCGTAAGTTGCGGGCTGCCTGCGCCCTGTATTCCGGCTGTAGAAAGCGTTCACTTCTGCTGGTAAAGAGAATCGTTCCTCCCTGGTTGTTAATGTTTCTGACTTCGTTTACTCCCAAAGGGATGGTTTCCCAGTCGATGAGTCCGTTATATCCTCTAAGTATACCCACTACCTCTATTCCAAAATGGATTGCGCTAAAGACGATTGCGCGGACGGCGGAATTCATGCCCGGCGCATCACCCCCACTGGTTAAAACGGCAATTTTTTTAATTTTATTCATTTTACGATACTCCTTTTAACTGCAAATTTCTTCCTCAGTATACCCTGTTTTCCTGTGTATTGTAAATAGAATTTTACACGCACCTGGCTGGTTATTGTCAAAGGAAAAAGTACTTCGGGCTGTGCTTTTCTTATTGGAAATTGACAAATTTTTACATATCTAATAAACTATACATAAATAATTGGGTTTGATGAAAGGATGATAAGTCTATGAAAAGCCGAAATGCAAAATATGATATTGCCTATCTGGTGATGGTTTTGTTTTTTGTTATTATAGTGGCAGTGTCTGTTTTTAATTTTCAGGGAAATAATTTGGTAGAAGATTTTTTTGGTGAAGAAATGGATTATGCGGAAGGGTGGCATACAGCAGATGGGAGTTCCGTGACACTGAACAAGTTGAACGAAGTGGAGGGAACAAGAGCAGGAGAAGAATATTCCATATATAATGTCATTCCGGATACGGTGAAGGAAGGGGATGCGCTGTGCTTCCGAAGTAAAAATATTTTCTTTCGGGTATACGTTGACGGGGAATTGCAATATGATCCATATGTTCCGGAAAGTCCGATTTATACAAAGTCATATGGAACGAAATGGAATTATGTGAATATTCCGGTGGCGGCAGCTGGCGGAGAAATTGAAATCCGTATGACATATGTATACGAAAATGCGCGTTCCTGTATCGACAATGTCAGCATTGCGCAGCCGGCAGGCGCAATTTTAAATACGCTTGGCAGTAAGATGACAGCGTTTATTACCTGTATCCTTCTTTTGTTTGTAGGGCTGTTATTGATTGTAGCCGATATTCCGATTAATATCAGCACCCGGAAAAATCATGAGCTTCGGTATCTGGGGCTTTTCGCAATTTTTATTGCGATCTGGTGTACATCCGAGACTAACCTGATACAGTTTTATATGGGGGATAACCGGATTATGCAGGTGGTATCCTGTACAGCGCTGATGCTGATACCGATACCGACCGTTCTCTATCTGGATACTGCTTTTGGATTTCGCCATAAGCTGGTTGTGCAGTTGCTTTGCGTGCTGTCAATTGCTGTATTTGTTGTGTGCTGGGGACTGCATTTTTCGGGGATTGCGGATATCCATGAAACGTTGTCGGTCAGCCATTTTATGCTGATTTTTACTGCCATTGTTTTGATGTATTCCATTATTCGCAATTCCATTGTCACGAGCCACAACCAGACTCGTAATATATACCGCATCCTCCGCACGATAGGTTTAAGCAGCATTTCGATTGCAACCGTTGCAGATGTGATTCGGTATTACCGTGGAAATGGTACGGATAGCGCCATGTTTGTCAGAATCGGACTTTTGCTGTTTATTCTCTGCTTCGGTAGTTCCAGCCTGGAAAAGACGATTAATGCGGTAAAGCTGGGCGTACAGTCAGAATTTGTTGCGCAGTTGGCATATCTCGATGGTCTTACGAGAATTGGGAACCGTACCGCCTTTCAGGAACATCTCGTGGATTTGGAGAAGGTAAAAGATGAAGTGCCGGCTGTGGGCATTGTGATGTTTGATGTCAATGATTTAAAATATATCAATGACCATATGGGACATCATTTGGGAGATGCCATGCTTGTTAAGAGTGCTGACATCATTCAGGCGGCGTTTGAGAATACAGACAGCAAATGTTTCCGTATCGGTGGTGATGAATTTGCTGTCTTAATCAGCGGCGACCATGTGCAGGAGCGCTATGAAGAGGGCTTTACCCGTTTTTCGGATAATATGAAGCAGCATAACGATTTGCCGGATAAAGAATTTCGGATCAGTATCGCCTGTGGGTTTGCGGTATATAATAAAAATTGTAAGGGTACGAAACTCATGGATATTTACCAGAAGGCGGATCAGCAGATGTACGAGAATAAGAAAGAGATAAAAGCGGGTCAGATACCGCCGGAAGAGTATTACCGTGTGCAGCCTTCGTAGATATCGGAATATACTCTTTGGCAAAAAGGACAAATATAGGGGTATCCTCCCGGTAGGAGAGTACCCCTTGTGTGTGTCTCTATGCTGTGATAAGACTACTCCTCAGCGATAGATCCGGTTGGGCAGGAACCAGCGCAGGAACCGCATGAAATGCAAGCTGCTGCGTCGATTTCAAACTTACCATCACCCTCGCTGATAGCGCCTACCGGGCAAGCACCGGCACAGGCTCCGCAAGATACACAGTTATCAGAAATAACGAATGCCATAATACATGTCCTCCTTTAATCATTTTCAATATGCAATGGACAATGCATGTCCTATAACATACATTTTAAAACAAGTTATCATAGATAGCAAGTATTTTTTCGATTACTCTTTTATGATGTCAAGCTCAGTTAAATTAACGCCGGATGCAGAAAGTATCACTTTCAATTCAATGTAGCGGCGTTTCATTTTTCTGTATGCTTCGGAATCTTTATCACAGGATAACATATAATCCTGTAATCTTGAAAACTCTTCAACAGATAATTTCAGCATTTCACCTTCTGTCATATAATCACCCCTTTTGTTTGCTAATGTTGGCTTAGAGTGGATCTTCCTGTCTGCGGCGTTTGGCAGCTTTTAAGATGATTTCCCTTGCCCGGATTGCCTCTTCCTTCGGTAAATCTTTGAGATCCTTTAAGGGATATTCCATGCCAAGATTTTTATATTTTACAACACCCATGCTGTGGTATGGCAGACAGTCCAAAGCCTTTAAATGCTTCAGTCCGCCGATAAAATATCCAAGCTGGTCGAGGTATTCATCCACCAAAGTAATTCCCTCTACGATAACATGGCGAATCCAGATATCAATGCCCTGCTCATCGAGAAATTTCGCAAAATCCAGTATGTTGTCATTCGGCTGCTTACAAAGTTCTTTGTGTTGTTCCGGATCAATATGTTTGATGTCAAGCATAACCAGATCCGTGCATTTTGCAAGGCGTTCAAATTTCTTCAAAAGCTCTGGATTATCCCGGTGAAAAATAACACCGGATGTATCTAAACAGGTGTGAATCCCTTTTGCTTTTGATGCTTCAAATAACTCAATTAGAAAATCTATCTGCATAAGTGGTTCACCGCCGGTTGCCGTGATACCGCCATTGGTGTAAAACGATTTGAGGGAATCATATTGTGCTAACAAGTCCTCTACCGTATGGTCTTCACCACCCTGTGGATCCCATGTATCTGGATTATGGCAATATTTGCAACGCATCGGACAGCCTTTAAAAAACACAACAAACCGCATTCCTGGACCGTCTACCGTTCCGCATGTCTCTATTGAGTGAATGTGTCCAATCATATATTTGCTGCTCCTTTCTGAAAACAGGAAATAGGAAAATATTTCCCGGCGCATAAGTGAAAAAGGACAAGGGCTGAATGCCCTTGCCCTCTTATGCATTAAACAGTCTGATTACATAGACTCATGGAATGTTCTTGAGATAACATCCGCCTGCTGTTCCGGAGTCAACTTAATGAAGTTAACAGCATATCCGGATACACGGATTGTCAACTGTGGATAGTTTTCCGGATGAGCCTGAGCATCTAATAATGTGTCACGGTTTAATACGTTAACATTTAAGTGATAACCGCCTTTTTCAATATAACCGTCTAACATGTTTACTAAATTATCAACCTGTTGTGAATTTGTAGCCATTGTATAAATCCTCCTTAAAAATTTTAATTGCTTTCGGCTTAGTTGTCGTGTAACTCCTCGTCCATACCTTCCATTAACGTTGGAACACTGCACGCAAGATCGCCTTTTGCGCAGTCGGTACAGCCAAGTGTCACCGTAGACTTTTCGCCTTCATTGACATTTTCGTCCATAGACACATTAATGTGTCCGTGTCCGTTTCCCACCATGTTATCTAACATGGCAACAATGTCATCTACTTTCTGTTTCTCGTCAGCCATGATAAACCTCCGAAATATGATTCATAAACAGATGCCGGACTTATTTGCTTAAGTCAATATCAATGTCACCGGCAAATACCTGATCCTCTTTACCAAGAGCACCCGGGATGATAGAGAAGGTATTGGAGATACCATCCTGTGCATCCTTAAATGGAATCTTAGCAACAGATGCAAGAGATGCTACAGCGCCATGCGTATCTCTCTTGTGAAGTGGGTTAGCACCTGGAGCAAATGGAGCGCCATGCTTACGTCCACAAGGAGTATCACCTGTATTCTTACCATATGTTACATTAGAAGTAATTGTAAGAATGGACTGTGTAGGAACACCGTTGCGGTATACATGATTCTCGCGAATCTTATTCATGAAAGTTGTAACAATATATGTTGCAAGCTCATCTACACGGTCATCATTGTTACCATACTTAGGGAAATCTCCCTCTGTCTTGTAGCTTACAACAACACCCTGCTCGTTACGAACCGGATATACCTTAGCATACTTGATAGCTGATAAAGAGTCAGCAACGATGGAAAGACCTGCAACACCGGTTGCGAAGTATCTCTTAACATCTCTGTCATGTAATGCCATCTGGATTCTCTCGTAAGCATATTTGTCATGCATGTAGTGAATGATATTAAGGGCGCTGACATAAACCTTAGCTAACCAGGACATCATGTCATCAAACTTATCCATAACATCATCAAAGTCAAGAGGACCATCACCCTCGATTGGACGGTACTTCGGTCCTACCTGAACGCCGGTACACTCATCAACACCACCGTTGATAGCATAAAGTAAACATTTAGCAAGGTTAGCACGCGCTCCGAAGAACTGCATTTCCTTACCGATAACCATAGATGATACGCAGCATGCGATACCATAGTCATCACCGTGAAGAGGTCTCATCATATCATCATTCTCATACTGGATAGAAGATGACTTAATAGACATCTTAGCACAGAACTGCTTCCATCCCATAGGAGCTTTGGTTGACCAGAGAACGGTTAAGTTTGGTTCCGGAGCTGTACCTAAGTTGTTAAGGGTATTCAGGTAACGGAAGCTCATCTTAGAAACCAGTGTACGTCCATCAACACCCATACCACCTAAGGATTCTGTTACCCAAACCGGGTCACCAGCGAAAATCTGGTTGTACTCTGGTGTACGGGCAAACTTAACGCAGCGAAGCTTCATTACAAAGTGATCAACGAACTCCTGAATCTGCTCCTCTGTGAAAGTACCTGCAGCCAAATCTCTCTCAGCATAAACATCTAAGAAAGTAGCAGTACGTCCCAAAGACATAGCAGCGCCATTCTGCTCCTTAACTGCTCCTAAATATCCGAAGTATGTCCACTGAATAGCTTCCTGTACATTCTTAGCCGGTTTTGAAATATCACAGCCATAGAAAGAAGCCATCTTTGTCAATTCCTTAAGTGCCTTAATCTGCTCAGAAATCTCTTCCTTTCCACGGATTACATCATCTGTGTACACGCGTCCGAAAGATTCCTTCTGCTCTAACTTGTCCTCAATCAATCTGTCTGTACCATAAAGAGCAACTCTTCTGTAGTCACCAATGATACGTCCACGGCCGTAAGCATCCGGAAGACCGGTTACGATGTGGTTGGTACGGCATTTTCTGATCTCTGCATCATACACATCAAATACACCTTCGTTATGTGTTTTTCTGTGTTTTGAGAAGAAATCCACAACTTCAGAATCAACTGTATATCCGTTATCCTCACAAGCCTTCATAGCCATACGGAGACCGCCGTATACGTTCATACCTCTCTTGAATGGGGCATCTGTCTGGAAACCAACGATTGTTTCCTTATCCTTATCTAAATAACCAGCGCCATGAGAAGTTAATGTAGAAACAACCTTAGTGTCCATATCGAGAACACCGCCTGCTTCTCTCTCTTTCTTTGTTAAATCCATAACCTGAGCCCAAAGATCTTTTGTGTTCTGGGTTGGCCCGCTTAAGAAAGTATCATCACCTTCATATGGTGTGTAGTTTTTCTGGATAAAGTCGCGAACATCGATGAACTTTTCCCAATTACCGCCTGTGAAACCATTCCATTCAGCCTTCATTATAAAATATCCTCCTTTAAAAAATTATTATTTGCGAACATCACCAACTTGAACCAGTGAAATTCTCATAACTCTATTATAGGTTTATATTGTATACACGTCAACGAAATTTTATGTATTTTTTGTACTTTTTTAGGTACATTTTCACAGAAAAAACATGTGAATAAACATTCACAAGTATAGGAAAATCAAGATGTTGTGGTTTTAGATGGATTGTATACACGATAGATGCCGGGAATATACCGTACCCCATGTCGGGGTGTAGTTTTTCGGGAAAAATAAAAGGTATTTGCGGGTATGAAACGGGAACTTTTTGGGGCTGCCGGGCATCTCCTTATATATGGGAGGAAAACAGATATGAAACAAAAAGTCATAAATCTAATTTTTGCCGTTCTGCTCGTTATGGTAGGCGCATATTTTTTGCTCGGAGAGCTTTTGCTGCCATCCGATAAACTGAACGATTATTCCGAGTGCGCTGAGTACAGCGGGGAGTGGAAGCGGATTATGCCGGATGGAACGACTGATGCGGTGACAATGCCCGGGAAGTGCGTGGCAGGGCGCAATGAGACGGTCGTTGTGGAGACGGAACTGCAGGATGACATGGAGAGTGGACGGTATCTCTGTTTCCGCAGCGCAAAGCAGGATATGCGTTTTTTTGTTGACGGGCAGCTTCGGAGCGAGTATTCTACAAAGGAGAGCAGGCTGTTTGGCAGAATGAGTGCGGCAGCGTATGTTTTTTTGGAAATAAATGAGGAGGATGCCGGGAAAGTACTCCGGGTGGAGCTGTGTTTTTGCTATCACAGAAGGGTGCCGCTGGAATATCTGGGCTGGGGGATTTTGGTTGCCGCTTTCGCTAAGTGTTCAATGCGAAGTACCGACGGATCCAAAGCGCCCTACTTATGATATTGTTTACATTGCACAACTGGGTTTTGAAAACAGGGCATTTTGCAATTGCCTATATGTTGATATATATAGGGCTGTGCGCATATTCAGACATTGCGGCAGCCCCGTTTTTTATTCCCAATCCCGGTTTGATTTTTGATACTATATAGACTATACTCTAATGTAATTTGATGTGTATAAAAAGGAGGCATTAGTATGAAGTTTGCAATTTTAGCACCGGGAAAAATCGCACAGAGCATGGCAAAAGCCGTTGCGGGCATACAGGAGATGAGCTGCGGTATGGCAAAAGGACAGAGGGAAATAGGCATAGCACAGATAGAGTTGTATGCCGTTGCATCCAGAAGCCTTGAGCGGGCAAAGGAGTTTGCCGCACAGTGGGGATTTGAAAAAGCTTATGGCTCCTATGAGGAAATGTTGGAGGATGAAGGGGTGGAGCTTGTATATGTTGCCTCTCCCCATTCCCATCACTATCAGCATGCGAGGATGTGCTTAGAGCATGGTAAAAACGTTCTGGTAGAAAAGGCATTTACGGTAAATGCAAAGCAGGCAGAGGAATTGATTCAGATTGCAAGGGAGAGGAAGCTTTTGCTGGCAGAGGCAATCTGGACAAGGTATATGCCAAGCAGGGGCATGATTGATGATATCATAGCCAGTGGAATTATTGGCACCCCTGTCTCCCTGACAGCAAATCTTGGCTACCCAATGAAGAATAAGGAACGTCTGAAAAGTCCGGAACTGGCAGGCGGCGCACTGTTAGATGTCGGTGTCTATCCGATTCATTTTGCCATGATGGTCTTTCATAAGGAAATAAAGAAGATTGATACCTCGGTGGTAATGTCGCCGGAGGGAGTGGATTGGGTAAACAGTGTCACCCTGACTTTTGAAGATGGGAAGATGGCTGTTCTGCACAGCAGCATGCTGTCTCCAACAGACCGTCTGGGTGTCATTTATGGGGAAAAAGGATATATAGAGGTACAAAATATTAATAACTGTGAGGAAATTCGGGTGTTTGATACGGAGCATCAGAAGATAGCATGCCATAAGGCGCCGGAGCAGATTAACGGATACGAATATGAGGTTCTTGCCTGCATGAAGGCAATGGAGGCAGGAAAAGTGGAATGTGAGGAGATACCCCATAGTGAGACTTTACGGGTGATGAAACTGTTAGATGCCATTCGGGAAAAATGGGGCATGAGATATCCGTGTGAGTAGCAGGGATTGAGAAGGCAGAAGGGGAACTGGTTTTTCGTTTCCATCCAGACTTTTCTAAACGATTGCTAAAACCCAGTTGTGCAAACAGCGTTTCGCACTTGCCTAACTAATGTCAAATAAAAGGAGGAGGGAAAGGAGTTTTACAAGTGTTGAATTGGCTATGAAAAATGTATGTGATAGACAAATATTCAATTCTATTTTATGGATGAAATCCATATGAATTATTATAAAAAATATGAGAATAGTGGGTTTTTGCAGAAAAGATGATAATATGACAGGATTAAAAAATAGTTGCAAGAATTGTCGAAACGTGGTATTGTATGAGGTAGTAGATATGTAGGGCGTGGAAATAGGGGGGTTATGGTGGATAATTGAATATTATCCGTTGGTTTTAAATGCTATATATTTTTTTGAAAATTATTCAAAAGAAAGAGAAGTATTAAAATTGACATCTAAGTATTGTCGTGTTTTGAGTAATTATATTTTAGATATTAACACATGTTATATAGAAAGGGGTTGTTAGATGATTTCAAAGGGAGATTTTATTAATATAATATGTGATGCAAAAAAAGAAAATAATGTATCTATTTTTGTTGGTGCTGGATTGTGTTCTGACGCCAAAATGCCAGATTGGTTACATTTGTTAAAACCATGTGCTGATGAATTAAAAATCAGTATTGACGAAAGAACGGATTTATTTAAATTTGCACAATATTATGCAAATAAATTTGGTTATAACAAACTGCGAAAAATCATTAATAAATCGTTAAATACATATCAGCATGACAGTATATTGGTTTCATCTATTTTATGTGTTGGTTTTAACTCTATTTGGACAACTAATTATGATCGAATTATTGAAAATAGCTTAATTGATATGAATTCCAGTTCTAATACAATCTTTGATGAAAAAGACTTGGTTAATATTACATGGCAAAATAGAATAAATATTTTTAAATTAAATGGTGATATAAATAATTTAGATAATATTGTCATTACACAAAACGATATAGACAATTATGCAAGTAGACATGCTTTATTTTTAACATTTTTAAAAAGGGAATTAGTTACGAATACTTTTGTATTTGTGGGTTACAGTTTTAATGATAAGATTATTCTTTCCGCCTTGGCAGAAATTAATACTTGTTTAGGAGATTCCGCTAATACACATTATGCCATTATGAAGAATAAACATACCAGTGAATTTAATATGTTTATTGACGATTTATATAAGAGATATCATATTCAAACATATTTAGTAGAAGACTACTGTGAAATTCCTATTTTATTTAATCAAATTCATGAAAATGTATTAAAGAAAAATGTGTTCATATCTGGAAGTTTTGAAAGTTTAAATTCAAATGAAAATAACTTTGCATACTATGTTATGCAAATCCTTGGGTGAAAATCTAATTGATGCTGATTATAATATAGTTACTGGATTTGGAAGAAATATAGGTTATTATATTTCTGGCGCAGTTACACAGAAATTAATAAAGGATAATGCTGGCAACATTGAACAGCGATTGATTTTAAGACCATTTGCACATATTATGTCAAATGAAGAGGATACAAAATTTAGAAAGGTCTTGATTAGTAATGCAAATTCTACTATTTTTTTATATGGTCAATATCTAAATGATGGAATGGCTGAAAATTCAAGGGGAACATGGGAAGAATACCAATTATCAAAAAGTATGGGTAAAAACATTATTCCTATAGGAGTAACAGGGCATACTGCGAAAATGATTTTTGATGATATTAAGAAAAATATAATTAGCTTTCCTTATTTAGAAAAATATATTGATATTTTAGGAAACGAACATAATTTTAACATTTTATCAAATGCAGTTATATCTATTTTAAAAGACATAGATGCTCATGAACAATATTAAGCATTATAGTTAATGCATTTTCCATTATTGATATTTCCTTAAAATTTATGGAAATATTTAAATTTGAAAATTGTTCCAAATACAAAATTGATTTAGTGCAATAATAAGGAATTTTAATGGTATCATATTTTAAGCATATATACCTACTAATAGAATACAAAAGCGAGACCCTGCCATTTATATTTCTTATATCAAGTTTTGAATAACTTATTAATAATTCCTTTATATAATTGTTGAAAAGAAATTCTCTTTGACTTATAAATTCATTTATTGCATGAAACTTTCCAGTACGAATCTGATCTTCAAAATATTTAGCTACAATTTGTGTGGCCACATCTGCAGTTCCAGTATCTTTTGTGAGTTCGTCATAAATAAATTCTTTTAACCACGAAAATTTTGTAGGAATATTTTCTCCAGTTAGATTATATAAAATAGGAATTATTACAATATTCTTATTTTGATATAATTTATAAATAACATTTAATTCTTCTACAGCACATGGACTATGAAATAAATTTTCGGATACAATAATAACGATATATTGACTAATATTTAATCCTTCATCAAAATTTAACTTATCGCCATTATCACCAATAAAAAGTTCATCATAATCATACCAAACTTTAAAACCAAAGTTTTTTATATGATATGAAAGCGATTGTGCAATTTTATATCTTTCTACATGTGAAAAACATATAAAAAACATTTTATATCCCCTTTTCGGTTGTTTGAATAATTTTCAAAAAAATATATAGCATTTAAAACCAACGGATAATAAAAAGTTATCCACCATTCCCCCAACCGCAGATAATCTTAAATTATCACCGCTTGATTATTCTTTCTCTCACAATCATCCTAAATTATCTTGCCTAACAACCAACGGATAATATTCAATTATCCACTCTCCCGTACCTCATTCTTCGGATGCCGTATCTTCAATATTTTTGATTATTCCGGAATATATTGGTATAGATTTTTACGATTACTTAAAACTGCCATAAAATTATAAGAAAAAAGATTAGACAAGAAAATACTTTGCAAAATCTACTTAATTACTATGCTAATGAGCCTTGTTATAAGCAAAATAGGATAGTATATTACAAATATAAGAGGACTACATATGACAAAATATCCGTGAGATTTACCCCAGATATAGTATTAAAGAGTAGGTGCAAGAATGATAAGATTGACTACAATGTACTTGATTAAGAAAGTAGATGCAGATATGTGGACTGTATTTGAAGAAACCCAATTAGAAGGATTGGAAGGCAAGATAGAGGGCAGTATAAAAATGTTGAAGAAATATAAGGAAAACGATGATAATATCTTTAAGAAATTAATGTTAGAGCTTGTTATCCCATCAATTCATATTGAAGGAATTCATGCTTTAATTGACTTCCCTCACAAATATTTTCAGGTAATAATGCCCTCGCAACCAGCTTCAAATCATTGCTTTCTATGTCGGTTCTGCGCAGATTCGCATAATCGCCATCTATATTTTCAACGATATAATACATTGTTTCCATGCGGTGAACTCCTTAATTTTAGAGTGATTATTATATGATAGAATATCACAGTTTTGTTGACAAAGAAAGGGTTTCTTTGGCATTGCCTGGTTTGGGAAGAAACAAGCGGTGAATCTATTGTGATCTACCGCTTGTTTTGCATTCAATAAAAGCAATAGGAATTTATTCTATTGCTTCTGAAAAATTTTCAATACTGTCTGCTTTGGCAGCCAGTTTCAGCCATTTCGTAAGGACTGTTAAATCTTTTTCACTGCGTAGTTTCTTCATCAGCTCGTTCGGAATCGGACCATAGTCTTCCAGTAATTCACATATATCCTGGACTTTTGCATTAAGCGTTGCCGCATTTGCCGCATCCCTCCGCTCATAATCAATGATATCCTCATATTTCATATAGGCATCCCTCACTTCCGGCTGAACCTTTACTTTTTTCGTGTAATCATGGATTTTCCTTGTTGCCGCATCGGTGGCATTGTTTTGCGTGCTGTGTTTAAGGTAGTTGAGCATCGTCTTGATTTCCGGGGAACCGCCCTTTTTGCCGTCCGTGTAAAAATATATGTAAAAAAGCCCGTCATTATATGCGAAATCGGGAATTTCCTTACACTGGTTGCTGACGTTGTACATCATATAATCATACCCAAACGGATCATAATTCAGTATGGTAATGACATACAGATCCGGCATTTTGGAGAAATTCCGTTCCCCGCTTTTTAAATACCGGCTGTCAATCTTTGCCTGATAGAAGCGGTTATGCCGCAGTAAATCCAGCTCCATTGGGATATGCGGTTCTAAATCATAGATATTCATGGCGGGAAGTTTTCCTGTTGCCGATAAATCCTCCACGACCTCCACATCCATTCGGATTCCCCGCAGGTCTGGTGTCAGTGCCGGTATGGTGCGCTGCGACACAACCCGGATTGCACCGATTTTCCTTTGTAACAGCACCGATAAAACCTCCCGACAAAATGCTTCCCCCACCTCTTCATCCGTGGCTAATGCATTAATCAGGAAATCATCCATGATATTCAATTCTTCTAAGCTTCTTTTGGTATATGCCATATGTCCTCCTTCCGGCAGGCATACCGCAGATAC
>JAMPFS010000058.1 GCA_023664325.1 Clostridium sp. | reverse complement strand
TCAACCCTCTTTCTTGGAATTCCCTATACTTGAATTATACAGGAAGCTCCTTTTTGAAATCAGGGCTGAAGAATTGGGTTTTTTTCAGTCCATACAATATACTATCAGATACCTAAATCACCTGATATCCGCCAATGGCACGGATATCCAGTACATAACAACACCCCTCTCCAAACAGAGAATACATTGCTGCTTTATACTGCCCGACCAAATCAATCGGAACAAATGCCTGCATGGTTCCGGCAAAACCACCACCATGCACACGGCATGCTCCCCGATTTCCCAATATTCTTTCACTGACCATCAAAGCAAGCGGAATCCCCTGTTCCGCAGGCTTTTTTGTAGAATATGTATTTTGAAGTAATTGCGCTGAGGACCTTCCAGACTCCCTGACCAATTGTAAAAAAACTGCAAAATCTTCTCTTTCTAATGCTTCCACCGCCTGACTTACCCTCCTGTTATCCCCATAATAATGTGCCGATCTTAAAATGGCACGATCTGTACAGGTCGCCCTTAACTGTTCCAATGATTCGTAAAATTTTTCTTCTTCTACTTCCCGTAAAACCTTTTTTCCAAACTGTTCAGCTACTAATTTCATTTCAGAAGGTATAGAAACATAATCATCTGTTAGATCCGCATGACTCCCCCTGGTATCTGTAATAATGAGTTTCAAACCATGTTCAGCAAAGTCACATTCGTGTTTCTCAATTATAGGATTTATTGTATCCTTAAAATCAATAAACACAAATCCGCCAACAGAGGATACCATCTGATCCATTAATCCACTTTCCTTTCCAAAATACTTGTTTTCAGCAAACTGCCCTATCTTGGCAATTTTCACCGATCCGGCTTTTCCGTCATTATAGTGTCTGTCAATAATATTTCCGATTAATACCTCAAATGCTGCAGAAGAAGATAACCCACTTCCCGACAATACATCTGATGTCACAAATGCATTAAATCCACCTACCTCAATGCCCATATCCTTAAATTGCGCTACCATTCCACGAATCAGCGCTTTTGTTGTACCCTCCTCCCCTGGGTGTATGTTCAAATTATCCAGTTCAATATACTCCTGTGCATATCCAACAGATTCAAGCCTGATCACCTTCTCATCATGAAAAGATACCACTGCAATCGCATCCAGGTTAACTGCTGCCGCCAAAACACAGCCATGTTGGTGGTCTGTGTGATTGCCGCACACCTCCGTCCTGCCTGGTGCTGAAAAAATTGAAACATCCTCTCCGCCCGGATATAATTCTTCAAAACTGTTGATGGCATGAATGTATCTGTCCTTTTGTTTCTTTATAACATCTTCATCAGTACCATACAAACACATAAACTCTTTGTTCAATATACCGGAATTAATTTTCGCTATCAGCTCTTTACTATTCATATTCTGTCCCCTCCTGTATAATGTAGTTAGCCATGACCATTACTGGTTGTATGCGCTTAAATTATAGCACCGGAATCCACCAATTAACATTCAATATTCAACTTAAAACATATAAATTTTTACTTTTCTTCCACAATAACAGCAAAAAAAAACACATGGAAACAGTAAAATGTAAACCATGTGCTTTTTTGCGCCCAAATTGATGAACATGAGTGACAACATTCAGACCAACACCACAACGCTGCCACCAATCGGTCAACAATTTCTAATCTTATTGACATTGCGGTTCATGAGATGCCTGCCAAGATTCCGGTAAGCAAATGCCTTGCCCTTCGACATCTCCTGATGATGCTCTTTCAATAAACCGTCCGGCGAATCATATACGCCAAAATCCTGATTGATTCCTTCGCTTTGGATATAGGTATTATTCCGGTCAAAATCAATCACAGGATTTTGAAAGTCTTTCACGGCTACGCCATAACCGCAAAATGCACCTGTACACTCTCCATTTTGCCGCTGCAGCTTCCCAAGATATGCTCTATCAAGAATAAATCCCTCTAACTCATACCACACGTCTTCCAAATACACCTCAACCCAGCTGTGGAATACATTTTGAGGCGCATTCCGATAGACAATCCCTGTCATTGCCCCTTTTTGCAGTGTCTTGTCAATCGTAAATCCATGTACCCGGCACGGAAGCCCACATGCCCTTAACAATGCCATAAACAGCGTTCCCTTTGTATTACACTGTCCATAACCGTCTGCCAGAACCTTAGAGGCAGGAATACTGTCATCCACATTATAGCCAAATAGAATTTCGTCCCGGACAAAATTATAAATTGCTTTCAGGCACTCAAATTCACTGAGAGATTTCCAGTTTCTATGTTCAATTAACTGCTGAATGTTCACATTGGAATAATCCAGCATTCTTGTTTCCCGCAAATATTGTTCCATTTTGACCTCTTCTGTTTCCCTTATCTTCCATCCGCACGAGTTAGTAACCGCTAACCCTCTTTGTCAGTATACCTTTCCAGCATATTTCTGTCAAGTATTGGCTTTTCACGCCAATTGTTGTGGTCTTTTGTTGAAAAAAAATAGAAGCGCATCAAATAATATGTTATAATTTCAATGTTGTCCTACCGATACCCGACAACGGGAGGAGGTGTTTTCATGGAAGTTGTGATTTCTTTTTTTATCGCTGTTGCGGCTGGTGTAGCCTGCCACTACATCATCAAATGGCTAGACAGTGACCATAAGGACAACGAATAGCCTAGCGGGTGCTTTGCCGCTATAAAAGAAAAGAAGAATCCCTGAATTGTGTTACCGCACGGTTCAGGGATTCGTTCCTTGTCCTCATGGACTTGTGATTTCTTCTTGCCTGTTGGCATTATAGCATATGCCAAATTCTTTTTCAATATGCTTTTTTCTTAAAAATTCCTTCACGCCTTCATCGGATTAATAATATTTTTCCTTGCCCGCAGCAGCAGCCAAACTGCCGCTAACAGTGCCACAAACTCCGCAATCGGAAAAGCCCACCATATCATGAAATCGGCATTTGACAAATGGGCAAACAGCCATGCCAGCGGCAGCACAACGACACATAAGCGGAGCAGGGAAACCAGCAGCGAATCCATGCCGCAGCCCAATGCCTGAAAGACTCCCTGTATGGCGATATTTCCGCCTGCAAACAAAAATCCGATGGCAATGATTTTCGCTGCCAATACACATAAACTCTCTGTTTCATTTGACATGCCAAACAGGCCGACCAACGGTCTTGCAAACAGTTCCAGACCGACCAGGCCAACAAGCATAATCATGCCAATGTATAATATCCCATAAAAAATGCCCTGCTTCACACGTTTTTTATCCCCTTTTCCATAGTTAAACGATATCAGCGGCGTAATGGCATCCCGCAGTCCGAAACCGGCAAAGAAAATAAACTGCTGGATTTTATAGAAAATACCATATGCCGTTACTGCCGCCTGCGATACTCCGCCAAAAATGAGATTGACTCCGTATGTCATAAACGACATCAATGCCTGCATGATAATCGCCGGAAGCCCAATCGCATAAATTTCCCGCACAATTGCGATTTCCGGTTTTAAATATTTTTGACCGGATTTGACCTCGGTGTTTTTCCGATAATGAAAATACATAGCGGTCAGCATAGAGATGACCTGACCGATTACCGTCGCATATGCCGCCCCTTCAATCCCCATTTCCGGCAGCCCGAAATACCCGAAAATCAGAATCGGGTCAAGGACAATATTGGTGACTGCGCCCAATACCTGCGCAATCGTGGAATACATCGTCTTTCCTGTCGCCTGCAGCAGCTTTTCATAAATGGAAAACAGAATCATGCCAAAAGACAGCACGGAACAAATCGACAGATAAGAAGTTCCCATTGCCAAAACCACGCTGTCCCCGGTCTGGCTTCCGATATATGATTTCACCCCAAATAAACCAAACACCAAAAATACGGCATAAATCATCAGTGCCAGTGAAATACCGTTACCCGCTGCCCTTGCCACCTTTTCCTGATCCCGCTGCCCCAGGCTTTTGGCAAGCAGCGCATTGACACCAACTCCTGTTCCAACACCAAATGCTACAATCAACATCTGCACGGGAAATGCCAACGTCAATGCGTTTACCGCATACTCACCCATATGCATCACTCCGCCTGAGTCCGGAATCCTTGCCACAAACATGCTGTCCACAATGTTATAGCATGCCTGCAATACCATTGACAAAATCATCGGGATTCCCATGCCAAGCATAACCCTGGGAACGGAACCGGTTCCCATTCTGTTTACTCTTACTTCTTCATTCATTTTTCCTCCATTTCCTTTGAGAAACTCTCGGGAGACTTTTTCGGAAAGCTGCCATAACCATATTTTTGTCAGCACAAAAGCGTTACGCTTTACACAAACGCCAAAAAAGCGCAAACCCATTATCCGGATTTACGCTTTCGCTACTCGACTGTTTTAGTATAAATCGATTTTTTGTTTTTGTCAAATAAATTATCCCAATGCCACATCCAATGCCATCATAACCGTAAAACCCACTGCAAACAAAACCGTTCCCACATTGGAATGTTTTCCCTCTGACATTTCCGGAATCAGTTCTTCCACAACCACATAGATCATAGCTCCAGCCGCAAAACTCAATAAATATGGCAAAATCGGAACCACAAAACCTGCTGCCCAGAGTGTCAGAACTGCTCCGATCGGCTCCACTGCTCCAGATAACATTCCATACAGAAATGCCTTTCCCTTACTGACGCCCTCCGCCCGCAGCGGCATGGAAATAATTGCACCCTCCGGAAAATTCTGTATTGCTATTCCTAACGAAAGCGCCAATGCGCCCATAGCAGTAATTCCGGCATTACCGGAAACCCATCCGGCATAGACCACTCCCACTGCCATGCCTTCCGGCAGGTTGTGGAGTGTTACCGCAAGTACCAGCAACACCTGTCTTTGCAGACTGCTCTCTGGACCCTCCGCCTTGCTGCTGTTCATATGTAAATGAGGAACGCTGCGGTCTAAAAACAGCAGAAACAGGATTCCAATCCAGAAACCTGCAACTGCTGGAACAAATGCCCACTGCCCCATTCCTTCCGCCTGTTCCATTGCAGGAATCAACAGACTCCAGATGGAAGCCGCCACCATAACTCCTGCCGCAAACCCTGTTAATGCTCTTTGTATCAATGGATTCAACCGGTTTCTCATAAACAATACACAGGCGGAACCAAGTGTCGTTCCCAAAAACGGTATCAAAATCCCCTGAAATACCTGTGTCTGCATCCTGTCACCCCCTCAATGCCGAGAACAGCCCTTTTTTCTCATAAGGTTCACTGCTTACGGATGCAACATCATACCCCGCCTTTGCGACCACATCTATAAGTTCCTGCTCTGGAATATCCTGCTCTGCAATGATAACCGTCTGCTTTCTCGAATGTGAACTTGTTACCTTTTTTACATGGAACGCATTTCTTACCGCCTCATTAATATGTGCTTCGCACATACCACATGCCATCCCATCTACCTCCAATGTCATCTTTACCATGGTATCTTCCTTTCCTGTTCATTCACATAAGTTAGAACTCGCTAATCCCTCATTTCAAAACATGCGGCCACTTTATATTAGTAGCCGCTAACTTATTTGCAAGTATACCCTTGCCCTGTATTTTTGTCAAGTCAGCATGAAATATTATTTACTTTTTGTTTTTTATCACCCTTGCCACATTTATCAAGAGAACGATAATAAAAACAACCAGATATACAATACCCATAACCGGATAGATATCCTGGATTCCGGCAAGGTCCCCTTTCGCGGCTCTGGCATTGATATCAAAAATGGAACCAATTGGCGGCATGGTACAGAACATAAAACTGAGCACGGCACAGGCATCCGACTTTTTCGCATTTGTCAGAATGCCGAAAATGGCAGACACAACCGCTGCCGGTAAAAATATCAAATCCATGATTCCCATGTGCATCCCTCCTATCTGCTTTGCCCGATCCATTTTATTACTTCCTGCTCGGACTGCTCCAGCACATCCAGGCAGGCATTGCGGTTATCCCGGAATCTCCGGTAAAAAAGCCCAATCAGCGGAATCATTTTGTACAGCAGGGGATTTTGCTTACGGCTCGGCATAACGCCCAGCAAATGGCTTGCCCCTTCGTATATGACCGCCTTATGCTCCCTGTGGTAATGATTTTCACGCAGGGATTTTTCAAGGTAATGTACGGAATACTCCGACGGCCACATTTCATCTCCTGTTCCTGCCAGAAGAAGAATCCGGGCATCTAACTGTTCAAGATGGATATCGGCTTTTGCTTCTGCCGCCTTATCTGCATATGCCTCCCGGTAAGACCGCCACATTCCCGTAACACGGTTCCCTGTGTGGCTGCCACGATAATATTTCATCGCCTTATACTTTGTAAAATCCGCTTTCACAAAAGGCAGTTCCCTTCCATGCCAGGTCACAGCGGAATGCCCGGTCATATGCTTTTTGTCCGGCGTTCCCTCAAACGGTACATGAGACGGCGAAACCATGATTACATTTTCAATCCCACCGATATACTTTGCAATGAGTGCGGCGAACAGGGAGCCCATAGACACGCCATAGGTACTAATGGATTGAATGCCTTTTTTTCCGGCAAGAAATTTAACCGCATTTTCAAACATATCAAGCGGTATCCTGTCGGGACCGTCTGGCAGCCCCTCAGCTCCGAACAGCGATACGGACAGCCCGCAGATTCCATACTCCGCAAACCGCTCCGCTATCCGGATTCCGGGAAAGATGCTCTTTTCCCCGCCCATAATCACAATGACCGCTTTCTCTGCCTTGCCGTCCGGCTCCGCCATATGTCCCGTAAAACCATGCTCTTTGCTGTTAAAATTGGTATATTTCACATTTTCCACCTGCCTTAGAAATTTCATAGTTACCGCTTAGAAAAGCGTACATACCCATGCCAGCAATAAAGCTAAAAAAGGAAACAGTATGATCTTCGTAAGCTGCTCTTTGCGGTTAAATCCGAACTGGTGGTATCCTGCGCAGCCCTCCGTCTCCGGATAATAATGCTGGAAAAAATGGGATTTTGTGAGCAGGAACCAGTCAAAGAAAATGATATCAAACGCTTTCAGCAGATACAGCATGATGAGGAATCTTGCCGCAAACTGCCAGAAACCGTAGCCGCTTTGAATGCCGTCCCACCCTGCATAAATAAATACGGACAGGAATGCAAGCACATCTATAATCAGAATGCTCCATCCCAGCAGCCTTGCCCCCGGAAAGCGTTCCTCATGCTCTAAGACAGCCGCCTGTATATCCTTTGGCGCTGTTCCGAAAAGTTTTTTGGACTGTACCAGTGCAACCGCCGCCCACAACAAAATGAAAAACAGTGCCATGAGTACCAATGATAAAATAAAAGTGACCTTCATACCTTTCATCCCTCCTTGTAAAATCATCTTTGAATTTCTTCATCCTGTTTATTCCCTTTCGCCGCGAGATAGCCGCTCAAAAACATCAACCCATATCCAAACGAAGCACCGCCTGCAAATAACTGTCCAGCCTGTGTATCTTTTGTAAGTATGGATACCAGAATACCAATTATTTTACTGAGGGCATAGATACAGATTGGATTAAAAATGAGCAGTATCTTCGGTACTTTTATCACATTTTTGGCAGCCAAATAGATATAGGCAGCGGAAACCAAAAATTCACTTACCGTAATCCAGATATTGGTTGCCATAAACGGCATTAGCAACGGCGCACGGTATACGGATTCTATGGAACCGGCAGACATGCCCTGCTCCAGCGCAGCTTTTATGCACATCATTGCAATGCAACAGACCGAGTGCGCTGCGGCAACATAGAGAATCATGATTTTGATTCCAAGAGAAAAAAGACTAAGCATTGCGGGATACTTTCCCTGTGCCTGCTCCTTTATGTACAGGTACATGCTGCTTCCGGCAAGCCACATAAGCGGGGCAGCGACAAGACCAAAGATAAAGGACAGCTCAAACTGCCACATCGGGGCAGTGACGATATCGGTATTGACCACTCCGCCAAAAAGAGCCGTTCCGCTTTGTCCAAAATATCCGATGAGAATATCACCTGCTCCGCAGAGGATTCCTGCAATGAGCCCCAGTATGAAACAGTACTTTCGATTTTTTTCTCTTACAAAATCCATTTTGCACCTCAACAGATTTATTTCTTCCCCGGCCACGGGATGCACCGGTTCACCCGGCTTAAATATTCCTCATACTCCCTGCCGTAGAGATTCTTAAGCCACCGCTCCTCCGTGCATTTCATCAGTACGGTCATAAAGAGCCAGTAGAAAAAGAACAGCGGCAGAAAAAACAGATTTCCTGCAATCAGTAATGCGCCCGTACAGAAAAACATGAAAGCCGAATAAATCGGATTCCTCACCAATGCATAAACGCCGGTGGTCGCCAGCCTGTTCTCCTCAATATAGCTGTCTATCCTTGACCGGAACATTGCCCCTGCCCACAGATAAACGCCCAGCAAAATCAACAGAATCCCCATGATAAACAATGGAATTTTCAGGAAGGCAACCACTCCTTTGGCAAATGCTGCGCTTCTTCCCACAACCACCGCAATGACAGTCAGGGCAATAATTACAGCGACATAGACCGGCCCTACTCCCGTCATTGGGAGGTGCTTTTTATCTTCCATACATATCCTGCTCCTTCCTGTTACGAATTGATTAGGTGATTGAGAAACTCCTAATTTCCAAAATTTAGAGTTTCGCAATTACCCAGGCTAGCTGTTATACGCCATTGTGTACAGCGAAATGCCATGCCGCAGCTTCTTCTCCCCAGCCAGCTTCATACCGCAGCGGATATATTTCTGGACTTTGAGCGGCGTGTCCGTATCCAGCACGCAGGGGATATTTTTCTTCTCTGCCTCGGCAAAAGGCTGCTCTAAAACTTTATGCATGAATCCCTTTCCCTGAAATTCCCGCAACACCACTACCATTGATACGGCGATATAATTTTTCTCTTCTTTGAACATTTTCGCATACTGCTCGCCGCCGCTTTGCGCAACAGCAATGCTCGCCTTAAGCGGCAGTTCACATAGGAAACGCTTTACCATATGCAGGGCAGGCGCCGCCGCCAATTTTGTTTTTTTCTCCCAGTAAGCAAGGTAGCCCTCGCCTGCTTTGGACGTGGCATACAATACCCCCTCCCTGTAAAAATAGTCCGTCATGATTTCAAAAGCCTTTACCACCTGCTCTTCGGTGATGATTGTCGCAATGCCCGCTTTTTCCACAGCAAATGCCTCCCCGATTTTCCTGCCAATCCCTGCAATTTCCTCTTGGGATTTATTTTCCACCTTTATCATCTTCCGGCTCCTTTCTGCCCCTTTCCCAGCATTACGAGCAGCCCGCCAAACATCCAGAGATTTCCGATGCTGATCCAGCCCGTGGCAATGGCATTTGTCAGAGGCAGATTGGGAATTTTAAACACTGCCGCCACAGGCAGCCCAACCAAGACGGAAAATATCCATGTCCATTTCGGGAGCGGCGTCAGCCCTTTTGCAAACGCTTTTATCTGCGTTACCGTCAGTATCAGAAAGAAAATCAGGAATATAACGGTTGCTGGCGCAAGAAAGTAAGCCAGAAATTTTACTGTCATTTCCATTGCGGTATCGGGATTATATTCATACATTCTCTTCAGGAAATAAACCACTGCACAGCATGGCACATGAACCCCGCAGCCCCCGAAAATCAGGCATCCGAAAATCCCCGAACGGTATGTATGCGCATATTTTTCACTTCCCGGGGCAATCAGCCGGTAAATGGAAAAATAGCAGAGCGCCTCTAACGGGATTCCGATTAAGCCCAAAATGGCAGACCAGAATATCCGCTGATCCGATACCGTCAAATACCTTGCAAATGTCACCGGAATGCCGGATACGGCGGTATCCGCTGTTCCATAGCCCAGCAGCATATCCCCGATTAAAACCATGACTGCTGCCACCAATCCGATTTTCATCAGATGCCGGATTCTCGGTATGTCCAGTTCGCTGCTGATACCGATTGGATTAAAATGATTCTTTGCGTTTTCCATGACTTATCCTCCCTGTGCTTGCATGTACGGACAAAACCCGTTCCTGCCTGTTCAAAATGTAGGGGTTAGCACTAACTAACCACTCGTTTTAAAAAATGCGGCTACTTCGTGTTAGTAGCCGCTAACTCATTTATAATAATACGCTTTCCCTGTATTCTTGTCAAGAGGAACGTTGTTTATTTTTCCGTACAGTTCTCATTTTCGCTAATTTTCTTTTCATTTTCCGGCTTATATATTATAATATAATTATACATCTCGAATTGCTATTTCATTTGAGAGAAATCGTAACCTGTAGGAAAACTGCTTATGAAAGGAGCTATAATGATTTCATTTCAAAAAAAAGGTCAAAATAAGGCATTGGTTATAGCAGGTATCGTGATTTTCATTATATTTATTTCAACTATTATTGTTGTCTTGATGAAAAATAATTCTAAGAGCACTAATGGGAGAATGGAAGAAAACACCGGTTATGAAAATGGCATCATTAGTCAGCCACAAATCATGTATAATGGAGAAATATATTACTACTTTGCCACCGGTTTTGATGAGAAGCTTCCGGAGGAGGCGAAATATGTGGGTACTGTTTTACAAGTAGATAATACAAAAGAGCCAGAAAATGATTTTGAGGGTGTACAAGTGCAGGAGGGGCAGAAAATTTATGTGCCTGCTGATGATAATAGCTGCCTATATGTAGAATATAATGAAGGAGAATGTGCAGTTTTCTCATTATCTGAAATGCAGTAATACTGATAAGAGCATCATTTTATGCGTTTAAATGATGCTCTTTTATGAATCCCTATTTGCTTACAGTATCTCAATCATTTACCAAAGCCTGTTTTTTCCGCTTTGCGCAAATGATGGCTGCCACAATAATCATTGGAATCATACTGATGATACCCCACCATACCGGACCGAGGATTGCCATATTGGCATATTCCGGTTTTTTAAGGACGTCAAAGAGATTAAATGCATTCAAAGCGCCATGCATCAGGGACGGCAGCCAGATTGTCTCTCCCTTTTCATATACATAATCTAATAAAATACCTGCTGCAACCGTACAGATACAGAATATAACCAATCCGAGTACCGGTGCGCCAAAATATTCTTTACCATAATGAAAACCGGCAAAAATCAAAGCCGGCCAGTGCCAGACACCCCAAATCATACCACCCACGATACGTCCCCTGGTAACACCCAGCTTCTCCTTCAAATAAGGATACATAACGCCCCGCCAGCCAACCTCTTCTCCTAAACCGGCAAACATATTCAGAAATGGCGCAAATGTAGCTGCCGTAATGGCAGTAAGCAGTATAAACATTGGCATCGTTAAACCCTGTGCTTCAAACTGCTCTAGCGTACCAGCCGCTTCTAAATTGCTGCGTATGACCAAAAATTCAGAATCAAATGCATTCGGGAAAATGACAAAAAACAAAACACCGCCGATGATGCTTAACAGCGCCGGCATCCAAAGCGCAAAAAATAGATAGCGGATTTTCCCTTTCAGATGCGGCACCCAGCCCATGTCTTTTAGCGGGATTCTTGCGATTAATACACCCAGGAAAGGCATATACATCACAATCACCATAATCATGGTAAATACCATTTGCTCTCCGTTATTCGCGAATATGCTTCCCACAATTTCCAAAATCCATGCCATGCCAAATGCCACGACCATATATACCGTAAATTGTTTTTTACTGATTGATTCAACCATTTTGTACCACCTCCTCTGCGCAGGTTTCTACGCACCAGCCTTTATATCCGCAGCAGGTGCAGGTGAGCTTGCGGAGCGTAGGCGTGTGATTCGCAAAAAATGCTTCCTTGAAGCGGGGCTTAAATACATTGTGGCATTCCGGGCAAATGTACGCGACATTTTTCCAATAATATTGGCTTAACCAAATTCCGAGAGGAATCATGACAGCCAGCCAAAGAATAAACAACTGCCATTTCCCCGTTGTGATCCACAATATAATGGAACCCCATTGCAGAATTTGCAGTGGAGTGCCGAGTAAAATCATTGTCTGGTGGATTTCTTTCAGTCTCTGTTTATTTTTCATAATTGTCGCTATGTCACTGATGGATTCCAGCGAAAATTGCTTCACATTTTTCAATCCATGCTGAATGTCTTCCAGCATAGCCAGTTTTTTCTGCTGCTCAGAAAGTTCGTCACGAAGCGCCTCTTCCTCCTGTTCCAACAAAATCCCAATCACTTTTTCCGGGTGTTCATCATGGAGCAGGGATTCGATACTGTTAATGGAAACGCCTGCTTCACGCAGAAAACAGATCATACGCATGCGCTTAAGGTCATCATCCGAATAAATCCTTCTTCCTCCTTCGGATAATTCGCTCGGTATCAGAATATTTCTCGTATCGTAATATTGTACGGTACGAACCGTCACGCCGCAGAGTTTTGCAATTTCTCCTGTTGTGTATTTTGACATAGCTTTCACCTCCTTACACCACCCATTTTGCACTATTACGCAACGTCACAAGCAATACGTTACGCAGGGGGATTTTTGAGTATTGGGGGATTTTACCATAACAATTCAATGTCATATTGCCGTATTTTTGAATCATACTGCTCGACCACCCGTCTGTTGTATTATAACCTTCCCCACCTTATTCCGCAACAAAAAGCGTTTCTTCATCATTCAACGAAAGAACGATAAAAATCCAGTTCTTCCTCGGAAAGTTCTTCGTAGAAAATCAGAAATTTCTCTGGAATAGAAAATGCTTTGATACTCTCTTGTGCCACTGTCACTTTAATGATACTTGTATCCTCATATAATGTAATCGTGTGATTTTCTTCTAATTCCTTTGCGCCAAAACGTGCAACAGGGTACTTATATGAAACCAAATAATATTGTTCCTTTGCCCCTTCTAACTCCTTTTTTAATTCGTTTTGGTGTTTTTCCTCCACGTCGAAATCCTCCCAAAGCGAGCAGTGGTTATATTGGTATAACTGTTCTTCGTCGCTTATTGTTTTTATCAGCTCATTATTTTCCGCTGAATAAATTTTGATTTCAGCTAAGTTATCCAGATCTTCTCTGGTATATTTTCCTCCCTGTCCTGTGGAACACCCTGCACAGATACATAAGCTAAACACAAGCAGCATACCGACTATATATATTTTCTTATTCATCTTTACCCCTGCTTTCTATCAGTAATTTACACGTTGTAACCAACAGCTTGTTCTGTATTTTTAATGATAATGCTGTCAATGTGCATGGACATTCCTGCCCATATGATAAGTGCTAACCATGTGGTATCGGCTACCCATTCAAAAACATTACAAGCTGTCTGTCCGAAATAAATCCTTAAAAATTGTCCTATTTCCGGACTTGCCATAAGGATAGCTACTCCAACTATAATCATAACCGTATATTTTTTTCGTCTGTTTTCCTTCGATTTCTTAAATTCTCTAAATACCTTATCATCAAATGCAAGGCATTCCTTTTTGATTTCCGGATACTGTTTGGTCTGAAAAAAATTCCAAATGATAATGATTACCCCTGCTATCATTGTAAACCAATAAAGAAAAGACATTATCATGCTGTGATTGCCAAAACAGTCAAAAACATTTGACAACATAAACAAACTGATTCCTGCTGTAATCTGTTTTACATTCTGTCTGCTGTACAACAAATATCCGTCTAACATTTCCTGGCTGACATAATACCTGTTGTCTGATACAGATTTTTCTTTTGACACGTTTGTTTGTCCGCATTCTTCTTTCAGCAGATAGTCTATGGATACGCCAAACAGATTACTGATTTGTACTAATTTCCCTACTTCGGGTATTCCCTTATCATTTACCCATTTCCCTACTGCCTGTCGGGATACCTCCAGCTTTTCAGCCAAATCCTCCTGTGTCATACTGTTATCTTTCAACAGTGCTTTTAATTTTTGTCCTAATGTCATGTTTATCCACCTCCTGCACACATTTTACTTCTAAGCAATAGGGAAAACAACCAATCTCTGGTTTCATGTTGTCAACTTTGCGTTTCGCTCACTTATTTTATTGTCATTTTATACGATAATTACCGCATTAAAAAAGACTACAACTATATTGTCATAGCCTTTTCTTCCCAAATCTATTTATTAACAGTTTGTTTTTCTGATTATGCTAACTGCATAACCTCGGCTTCAAGCTCCTTGATGTCACTATCAATCAAATCGGGAAAGCAATCAGATATTTCATCTATTTTTATCTTACCTAACTTTAAAAGTCTACGGGCATTTTCCTTTGTTTCTTCATATCTTTCACTTTTGATAAACGACTTCATGATCTGCTCTTCGTCAAATAAACTCATCATAATCGTCACAACCTCCTTTTCCCTGTCAAGCAAATATTCCCTTAGAACATTTCTATCCTTACATATGCGGATTGTTTCGGTAACCGCTTCCCGTGTCATTCCGTGCTGTTTTGTCTGCTCGTTAAAAACTTTACAGAAAATTATGTACTGATTGATAATGTCATCTTTGTCACTTTCATAGATAACCTTCGCCTTTACTTCAATGTCTATATCCGCACCCTCAAAAAATTCTTTTGATAACGATATGATATCGGGTTTTTGTCCTTTGTTTCCTGTAAAAATCACATAAAGCTCTGGTTTTGGCATTTTCACTTTCTTGCTTTGGTAATAATTTTGGCTGGTACGCTGAAAATATTCATGATAACTTTGTGCCAAATACAGCAGAACTCTTACTAAAATATTCATTGTCCATGTAGACTGCGCTTCTACGAGAATCATTAGCCTGTTGTTGACAATAAAGCCTAAGTCATTATACAGATTGTCAGTCAACACATTTTCTATCGTTACATCAGTCAATGAGTCTTCTGTCGCTGCGATATCTTCTGGATGAAGTGCTTTATACAGCTTTAACAGATAACTCTTATTTTGAAAAAGGTCAAGGAATACGCTATTTTTTGCGGTACGTTTTGCCATGATTGCCTGTGCCTGCTTTGTATTGTCCTGCACTTTATCACCTCGATTTTTAAAACTCTATGGCAAAAGATACGATATAGTTTACTCTCGCCACACTTCAATTATACAAAAAAACACATATCTTTACAATAAAATTTACATTAAATTTCTTTCTTTTTTGCAAGTTCCGCAGGTGTCATTTCGTAACTCCAACCGTATCCGGTGTTTCGTCAAAATCCTCTGCCATTATCATTTTTCGCTTTAATATTCCCGAAGTCCATTTCTTCCTCGGAAAGTTCTTCGTAGAAAACACACCCAAAGCATGGAGAACGGAAAGGGAACCGTTTGAATTGGATTTTGTGCGTTTTATGTGGAATGTTAATCTGCATTGCTTGCGGCAACTGCCGATTAGCAGTTATAATGAATCATATGAAAATACGAAAAAAAGAAAGGGGGTTTTTTTATGCTTCAAGAGAACTTAAAAATACTTCGCACGCAAAAGGGAATGTCCCAAAGGATACTTGTACAGCAGTTAAATGTAGTACGTCAAACCATTTCCAAATGGGAGAAAGGATTATCTGTTCCCAATGCCGATATGCTTATGCGCATTGCGGATTTGTTTGGCATATCTGTAAGTGAATTATTGGGAAGCAAAATCGAAAAAGAGGAAAATGTAAATGAAATTGCCGTGCAATTAGAATTATTAAACGAACAATTGGCACAAAAAGCCGGAACGCGCAAGAAAATCATTACGGTGTTCATTGTAATTGTGTTAATCGGTTCTATTGCTGCGATATATCCGCAATGGAATGAGATTTGGCACGATTTTGGGCGTAATTTATATCATTTGTTTAATGGATAATTCGTGCCTGCTGATGAAACCGCTACCATCAAAGGCACAAAATCATCAACGCCACCCCATAATAGATTACAGAAATCAGATTCGTCCATCCTCCACTGATAATCATATGCAATCCTTTGGGGAGTTTTCTTGTAAATGGAAATAATAAAAATAAAATTCCCGGTGAAGCAACTATCATCCAACGCGGGAACACTGTCCACTTCAAAACAATAAATATAGCAAGCAACAGAAAGCCTCTCCCTTAACAAAAAAAGGGGAGTGGAATAACCACTCCCTAAGGTCATCATT
>JAMPFS010000057.1 GCA_023664325.1 Clostridium sp. | reverse complement strand
CTTTGGCTGTTTCGGCTTCTCTTTTATCAATGCCGCAACAGTGATTATATTAGCATAGGGGTGGTTCAATGTCAACACTTTTTTTCATTTTTTTTGACATAATTTTACCTGAATATAACCTTCGTAAAATCCTCTACAATATCTAGTAGAATATTGTTATCATACAACCATTTGAGAATTGCAGAATCATCAATTTGCGCAATAAAAGGCTGACTCCATTCCAGGGTACCGCAGATGGATAAAATCAAAAAAAACAGCCAAATATAGATAATCCCCTTTAAAGCTCCCAGACATCCACCGCCAATCTTATCAATCGAACGGATAATCGGTAATTTGGTAAAATCACCCATGTGCCTTGATAATGAAAAAAAGAATAGCCGGCACAGAAACAGAAGGATTAAAAAAACAGCGGTATTCAATATAACAACAGCAACCGATTTTGCAATGTAATCATACACTCCGCTAACATCTAACAGTTTATAAGTTTCAGAATTATTGTTATCTAATATATTTGATTTGAGTGGTTCCGGCAATGGCAGTTCACGGATGACAGCTATTTGAACACTGCGCGACAGTTCCTCACCCATATCAAAGGACTCAAACTTACTTTCAATACAATCTGCTATTTTTTCATCTATCTCTGTATGATCTCCTATATAACCACTTAAATGCGGGGCCGCATAAACTGCAACCCATATACTGGCAATCAAACCTGCAACGGAGAGAATGGATTTAAACAATCCTTTTGCCCAGCTTACCAGGACACATACCAGAAATAAAACACCTATTACTATATTAATATGATTCATTTTTATTCCTTTTCACTTTCGTGTGTAAGACGGATCACTTCTGATCCATTGTCATACAATACAATATACCGTCTTCCATATCCCGTTGGAATCATATCTATAACATTCTTCTTAAATGCACAGGAAAATTTTAATTTCCCCTTGACCGTATAGATACGGCACTCTGAACCACCCGTAAATACAATCTCATCAGAAGTCATTCTTACATTATCATAATCAAAATCAATCATTTTTGTCATCATCTTTTTGCCGCTCGTATTATACAATTCCAAAACATAGGGCGCTGCCTTTTCCTCCTCTTTCTCCTTCTTCTCATTTGGAATCACAACACCTATGTACTCTGAACTGTATACCACAGACTGCACTTCACCATCAAATGCGATCCGGGCTTTTTCACTTGACTTCTCACGCATGGAATAAATAATAAACTGGGTATCCCCAAATGCACATATTGTATTATTATCAAGAAATTCAACCTTCGGAACAATCGTATCCTCCATCTGATAGCCGCCAACTAAGCGGTCAGCGTTTTCGTTTTGCCCGACCTCGCCAAAGTTATATGCTGCCAGACCATTTTTTGCAGTAGCGCCATCTAAGTACAGATAAGTGGAAAACAATTTTTCTCCGTTATCCGATAAATCAATATCCATTGGATACCCGCTTTTATCCAGTGTTGTCTGGTTTTCTGAAATAAGCTCCCCATTTTTATCATAGAGATTGATATAATTTTCATTTTCACTTTCCAAAATAACTGCAAATACCCCCTGAGACGCAACTGCAACATCACAAATCTTATATGGCATCGTCGTACTGCTTACTTTGCCTGCTATATTAAAAATATATACATCATTTCCATTCAAATCCGCAATTGCCACATACTCACCAGACACATCCGCCACCGGCATCTTCATCGCATAGGTTTCATTCCAGACAGCCCTGTCCTTTTCATCCACATAGGTAGCGCCATCCTTGCTATATTTAAGCAGTGACTTCTGATAAGGAATATAATCTACCATAGCAGCATTTTTCACGCTGGTTTCTTCCACAACTTCATAACCATTGTAATTTGATGCCGTGACAAATAAGAAAATGACAACCGCTGCAATTATACACAGTACAACTATAAAAGCCATGCCCTTTGGTTCCACCGACTTCATAAGGGCTGCATCCTCCTCACTTTCTGTCAAACCGCCATAAAAACCGTCGGAAGCCTCATTTTCTGCATCCTCCAATTCTGAATGTACATTCCCCTTTTGCACAATCTGGCGAAAAGGAAATTTTCTCACATTATTTTCCGAACGATCCCGTTCCTGTTTATCCTTTTTCATCGTAATCAACCTTTTCCAAATAATTTTATCCGGCAGCCATATCCGTTTCATATGTTCCTGCCAGATGCATGTTACCGGATATACGGCACTGTACACGAATAGTATACTATACTTTTGAAAAAGGTACTATACTCTTTTCCATATTTTTTCATTTCCATCCAAAACATGTTACCCTGCTTATCACTTGACGGTGGGAATCACAATGCGATCCCCCTCCCGGATATCATCTGCCTCCCCAAGCTCATTTGCTTCCATAAGCTCTGCGACATACCCCACCGAATTATACATTTTAAAGCTGATAGATGACAGCGTATCACCATTTTGAACCGTGTAATACTGGGGCAGATTCACGGCTGCGGCTGTTGTTTTCGACATATCTTTTGAAATCTCCTTCTCTGTACTCTCTGTCTGCGCCTCTGCCAGAAGGCTTTCACCATCCGGCTGTTCTGTCACCGCAGGCTTTTCCTCGTCACCCGCCACAAGAACCCCTCGTACCTCCAATTGATTCATCAGCTTTCCCAACATTTGATAATTACTGAATACTCCAATTCCCAATGCCAGAACCGAAATTGCCAGAACTGTACAGGCACCGGACAGGCGTTTATTCATCCGCTCAATTCTGGCATTCTTTTTCCGCTCCTCCATAATCTTTTTATAATTTCTAAGAACCGCTTCATCCTTTTTCTCCACCGGGCTTTCTTCTTCCATACACTCCTGCCTGTTTGCAATCATAAAACTTTGCATTGCTTCATTTCGGGCATAATAAATATAATAGCCGCTTTGCCGCCGCAAACCCTCCTGCTCCATCATATAGAATGCCTCTTCTCCCTCCAGTTCGTCCATGATAAACAGTACTTTTTCAGCCCCTGCAAAATTATCCATATGCAATTTCACAATCATGTCGTTTACCTCAGTGGAAAATCCCATGCGGGACAGAAACCAACCAACCACCTCTAAATCGGGAAAGTATTCCTTTACCTCCTGGTAGATATAGCTCCATGTCTCACCGTCAAAACTGTCCTCCTGCAAATCCAGTTCCAGATTCTGCGCCGGCAGAGCGCCACTTACAAAAATAATATTACCATCTTCACCTCTCACACATTCCCCCACAAGAATCGCTCCCCTTGCAAAAGTGGAATTTGGATTCGCCAATTGTTTCAAATATGTCATTACATAATCTTCAATGTATATTCTGCGGTTTCCCTCCGGCATTCCGATCTGTCTTATATTTTTTGGCAAACGAACACCTGAAAACACATTATCCTCTGTCTGTTCATCCTTGTCATACACAATTTCAATCATGGCACATTTCCTTTCCGTAGCTTTACAACTATCCGTAACATACCACTTAGGACATGCTTATCATGTCTAATCATGTAATGTATTTGCTGAAAATGCCCGCAATTTACTCTTTTTTTCTGTATAAACAAAAAAAATCCGACATTTTTGCATAGAACTGCAAATATTCATTTAGCAAAAAATTTGTTTAGAACATGCTCAAAATGTTTATACTTTTCATACAATAATTTACGAGGCAAAAGGAGGCAGGGCATGACACCTCATTACTATAACGCATTTGAAAACGGATCCGATCTGAAACTGAATGAAGAAATGGCGCTTATGCTGAAAGAATGTAACCAGACAGAGAGCAAAATCGTTATTCTCTGTATCGGAACAGACCGGGCAACCGGCGACTGCTTAGGCCCACTTGTCGGTGACTACTTAAAATCCACAGTGCCGGATCTCCCTGTTTTCGGCACACTATCCCATCCGGTTCACGCCCTGAATTTAGAAGAAACCATTTCAAACATATATGAGACATATGAAAATCCATTTATCATTGCAGTCGATGCCTCCCTCGGCGTACCGGAGCATATTGGTTATGCAACGTTAAATGCCTCACCCCTTATTCCGGGAAAAGGCGTAAACAAAAAACTACCTGCGATAGGGAACCTCTCTATCACAGGCATTGTAAATGTTGCTGGTTTTCCAAATTCTGTTTTATTGCAAAGCACCCGGCTTCACACAGTTGTCACACTGGCAAATTGCATCGGCAGCGCGCTATACTACACTTTGCAGGCGCAAATACCGGTTGCACCCGATGCATGATGCAAAAACACCTCCACCGGTTCACACAGATACCATACATCACCGGCTGGCACCCTTATATGCTGCAATCGCCTCTGAAACCGTATCCGCTGTTCCATCCTCCATCAGGGAAATCAAATCCGCAACTTTGGACGGCGTACAAAATTCCTTTCCTAAAACAGCGCCATAATTATTCATAATCGCAAGGTCGGAATTCTTAATATCATCCTCAAGTAATGCAATCTGTTTTTCCAACTCCTCTACATTCTCCTGCATTTCTTCCAGTTGTGGAAGCCGGCGGTCATTCACCTCGTTGGTTAGTACCTGTTTCGTCTCACTTTCAAACTGTGTCATCGCCTGCTGCTTTTCTTCGCTAATCTGATTCAGCTCCTGCTCTAACTCCTCAAGCTTGTCATCATATTTATCAAGACCATAGATGCTTTCATCCTTGTCCTTATTGATCTTATTCCGAATTGCTCTCATCTGCCGCCTATTGGCAGCCATCTTATCAAGCATGCCTCTGCCCTCTAAAAGAGTATCATAGTGTCTCAGCTTAATCGTATTGAACATCACAATATAAATGAGACACAGGACAAGCAGTGTGCATGCCACCGTCAATGTACAAAACAATGTAATCTGCTTGCTTCCTTTATAAAATACATGAACAGACAAATAATACATAAGCGCCGGCAGTCCGACATACGCAAGAAGAATTGTTACAATCAATGTCAGCACTTCACTTAACCGCTTCGTCATAAACAATGAATAATAAAAACGGGAACGGCAGAAGGATGGTACATGCTGCGCCTTAAAAAGAGTCCTCATTTCAACCTGAAGCTGACGGTTCTCCTCCGTCAAATCTGCGGTTTCCAACTCCACCCGCTCATCCACACGCTTTGACTTCGTCTTATCCCTCTTTGCTTTGACACTCCGTGCTTTACTCTTGTTGGCATCAATCTGGTCGTCATATGCCTTTTCGATCTCGATCTTGCGCTTCCGAATCATCTGCGCAATCTCATCCTGAATGGACTTTTCCTCCGATACAATTGCTTTCTTCAGATTCTTTTCCTGATTATTATATTCCGTTAGTTCTTTCCGCAACTGATCTACAGCCTCTAAATCCGTCTGAACCTGGTAAAGATAATTAACATCTTCATTAAATACATTATCCTGCATAATGGGCCTCTCTTTCGCACGATGAAAGGTTGTATGATTCTTAACACTGAAACCTTCCTTTTCTATTCTAACAAACCTACTTTATAAATACAACCATTTTCGACATTCTCTTAACATTCCGTCATTCATTTTTTATATTTTTTTAACAAATGAAGCATTGTTTTCAGATACATTTTATTATATACTATAGGTAATTCAATTCGAGTTTATAAATAGGGGGTGACGATAATCAATATACTATTTTTCCTAACTCCAAAAGCCGAGGTTGCCTTTCTGGAAAATGATTTTTCACTACGGCAGGTACTTGAAAAAATGGAGCATTACCACTATGCTGCGATTCCTATTCTGGACAGCAATGGTGAGTATATGGGGACATTGACGGAAGGGGACATCCTCTGGTACTGCTGCCACAATGATATGGTGGCGCTCAAATGGCCGGAAAGCCTTCACCTGGAAGATATTCCCCGCAGGAATGATTATGCAGCCGTGAATGCCAGTTCAAATATGAAGGATTTGCTTTCAGAAGCTTTGCAGCAGAATTTTGTACCTGTGGTGGATGACTGCGACAAATTCATTGGTATCATCCGCAGAAGTGATATCATTCAATACTATTACGACCAGATGTAGGAAAGCGATAACTGGCAAAACAAAAGGAAACCATTACAGGTTTCCTTTTGTTCACCTATGGACATTAAAAATGTGTCCTTTTACATATATTCCTTCAACCGTTCCGGATCTACCTTGATACGGTTATCCATCGTCTTCATGATATCCCTGATCTGAATCTTTTCAAATTCCTCATCCATATCCAGGTTATAGATCTGGTTTGTATTAAATCCCAATACAATCGGACGCAGCATGTCTTTCTCATTCTCGTTAAGCACAAGACCTTTCTCTGAATTGGTGAGTTCCACACAAACTCCCGGATACAAAATCAGAATACTGTCTATTAGATGCTTTACGGTCTCCGGAGCATAAAGGCTTTCATCCGCCATAAGCATCCTGACAGCCTCAATCTCACTGTGGGGATCTAAATCTAACTGCATGGCGGTATACTCATCATAAGCATTGGCTACCAGCAAAATCTTCACCTGTCCCGACATCTCCGCCGGAGCGCTTTCCGGCAGGTATAAAAACTGGCAAAGCTGCATCAAAGTACTCTTCACTCCTGCCGGCACCTTGAAGGCACTGGAAATCTTCTCTATGCCGCTGATAACAGCTTTGGCAATGGTTGTCTGCTCCTCCGGTTCCAACTCTTCCAGTTTGCCACGCAGTCTTGGCTGCAATGAAAGCTTGCCTAAATCATGCAGTAAAGCTGCAACCACAACCTCTGTCTTTTCCATAATTCCAAAACCCGCGCGGTTTGCAAGCAAAGCCGCTAAGATTGCTACATTCAGCGAATGTTTGTATACATAATCCTCCGGGCTTCTCAGATTTTGATTAAAATGAATCTTGTGATATAAATCACCAAAGCGGCGTACCAGCTCATCCGTCTGCCCCATCAGGTTTTCCGGTTTTTCCCTCTTCATAATATTGTCCAGGTCTTCTTTCAGACTGAACACAGCCATTGTCTGAAACCTTTCAAATTCAATCTCTTCCTCGGTCATCGGCGGCAACGGCTCTGCCGGCTCTAAAATATAAAGTCCGATGAGTCCGAAATTCTTCACACTTTCAATTCCCTGTCTTGTAATCTTATCATCACGACCATACAAAAGAACCCCTTGTTTGTTGTAAATCGGCTTTGCAAGGCGCATGCCAACCTTTAAGTCATCTGTTTTAACGTATATCAAGTATATGCCCTCCTTTTATGTTTTTAACAGTTTGCCATCATCCCTTTGCTGTCCGCCCGGACAGTTACTTTTTCACATGATACTATTGTTATTATTGTAACATTCCAGGCGATAAATAGCAACGAAAGAAATATCTTTTTTATCACAAAAAACAGGATTTTGAAAATATAAATCCACCGCCATCGGATAAGGTATCTTTTTCCCATTCCTCTCATAGCAAAGACCGGAAAAGCAGACCGGTTGTTCCGTCACGGTTTCCCTTGCCACTTTCCTGCAAACAGCGCCGCTTTCCTCATGCTCTGCCACGACATAAGCTCTCCGGAAGCAGATTTTTTCCATATAAGAGTCATGCCATTTTTCCACTAAAAAGAAAGCGCCGTCATACGTCTGCATTTTTGCATGTTTGAAATCCACAATGGAGACAACCAGTCCACAGTCCTCAAAAATCCGGGTCAGCACATCCTCATACGCAGATGTATTTTGCCCTGCCAGAACAATATCCTCATAATAATCCTTTGCCATCCATAAAAGATCTTTGATTTCCTGGCTTTTCCAATTTTCACTTTCCAGATAGATCAACAGTTTTTCTCTGCCGCCTTTCATTTTCCTCAAAGCCAGATGTTCAAAAATATAGGTTCCGTACAGAAACAATTCATTTTTCCTTGCCAAAAATCCAGGATTCTCTATCCGGAGAGACTCCATTACCTGCTCATCGCCATTCATGGCGCACGAAGATACCTCATAAGAGGAAAGAACCCTGTTAAACTTTCTTTTCCATCGCCTGAATTTTCTCACGCCCGACCTGTTTTTTTCATCCTGCCATGCGTTTGAAACAGCGCTGTACACCTCTAACACTTTTATTCCTGCCACCTGATACTCTTTCACACAAATTCTCTTTGATTTACCAGGGCTGCTTTTCAGATACAGATAATCGACCGGCTTTTTCACCTTTGCCCGCCAAGCTTCTTTCTTACAGCCTATTCCACAATGGACAAAAAAAGAACCTTCCATTTTCATACAGGTTCGGAAGTTTTCACTTCCTCCTTCCACGATAATAAGAGATGCTTTAACTCCTCACAGGTTTCTGCGTGATTGACTTCATCACGCAGTTTTGCAGAATTCGGATAACCGGTAGTATACCATGCAACATGTTTCCGCATTTCATGAATGCCGATAAATTCCCCCTTGTGTTCTACCATCATTTCTGCGTGGCGCAGCATCATGTCCACCATATCCGAAAGGGAAAGGCGCTCCGGAAGATACCCTTTTTCAAAATACGTTTTCATCCGGGAAAAAATAAATGGATTCCCCTTTGCCCCGCGGCCAATCATAAAGGCATCACAGCCTGTCTCTTCCCTCATTCTGATAATATCCTGTGGAGTATTCAAATCACCGTTCCCAATTACCGGAATCGCTACTGCTTCCTTGACCTGTCTGATAATATCCCAATCCGCATGTCCGGCATAATACTCACTTCTAAGTCTTCCATGTACAACAACGGCTGCCCCACCGCTTTGTTCAATCACTTTCGCAATCTCCACCGCATTTACATGCTCCTCATCAAAGCCTTTTCGTATCTTTGCCGTCACCGGTATATCCACCGCCTTTACGATTGCGGATACAATTTGACCCACAAGTTCCGGCTGCTTCATCAACGCAGAACCCTCATTATTATTCACAATCTTGGGAACCGGACAGCCCATATTGATATCAATAAAATCATATCCCTGCTCCTGAACCCTTGCCGCTATCTCAGCCATGAGCGCAGGCTCTGAACCAAAAAGCTGCAAGCCGATGGGATGTTCCTGCTTTTTGTACATCATAAGCGGCTCCGTATTGCGGTTCTTATAATAAATCGCTTTGGCGCTTACCATCTCTGTATAGAGAATGTCACATCCCTGTTCCTTACACAAAAGACGAAACGGCAGGTCTGTCACGCCTGCCATCGGAGCCAATATTAATTTGTCCTTAAAATCCATCTTTTTTTCCATCATGATTGCTGCTTGTTATATAAAATATTTAATCCTTTCAATGTCAGATTTGGGTCATAATACTGAATGCTGTCCGTCTCATCAAAAATAATCTTTCCAAGACCGCCGGTAGCAACTACCTTCATGTCAGAAAGCCCTGCTTCCTCCTGCACCTTGCGGATAATATATTCCGTCTGTCCAATATGTCCAAACACAAGACCGGACTGCATGGAAGAAATCGTATCCTTTCCAAGTACCATATCCGGCTTCTTAATTTCAATCTTTGGCAGCTTTGCCGCATCCTGCCACAGCGCATGGGCAGCAATGCGGATTCCCGGTGATGTCACGCCTCCGACTAAAACCGCATCTTCCGATACTAAATCATGCGTGGTAGCCGTACCATAATCAATCACAAGCACCGGCCCGCCATACAGCTCATAGGCAGCTACCGCATCCACAATGCGGTCTGCGCCAACCTCCTTTGGATTTGGAATGGCAATCTTGATTCCTGTCCTGATACCGGGACCAACCACCACAGGATTTACATTAAAATACTTTATCAACCCATTAATGATATGATGGTTCACATCCGGCACAACAGATGCCATAATGGCAGCCTTCACATCCTGCTTGTGATAACCACGGCTCCGCAGCATATCGTAGAAAAAAATGCCATACTCATCCGAAGTCCTCGGAATTTTAGTTGTCATCCGAAAGGTTGCCACAAGCTCGTCCTCGTCAAATAATCCGATTGTAATATTTGTATTTCCAATATCAATTGCTAACAACATCTTTTATTTCCCTGCCCCTTTTACATATTCATATCCGTCATAATACGCACTTGTCTCTTCGTACTCTCCAAACCGCTTCAGACATTTGCTTCGAGTGATTCCCCCATAAAAAATATACGGTAGTAAAGTTCAAGACTCTCCATAAGCTCCCGCCTGTCATTGCGGATCTGCTTAATCTTTAACACACTGCCGATCTCATCATACAGCAGATCTCCCTCTGCCGACATAGTGACCAGATTGAGATTTGCTCCCCTGTCAAATTCCAGGGTGAAAATTCCGCCGATATCCTCTGTAAATAATACGCACATCGCCTGAAGCTCATCCTTTATTGCATCAGGCAGTCCGTCAAACGCCGGATTCAAATAATATTTCTCCTCATACTTAGAGGATGCGCACAATATGACTTTGTCATCTCCCTGTTCCATATCTGTTCCCCCTCATCCCTGTCCGTCATAGTCTTTTCACACCTCAAAACAAAATGCGCAGGCATCCATTTAAGGTGTAAAAAATAACAATTATAATAACCGTATTCTAACGTATTCATAAAAGGATTGCAAGCGCTTTCGAGATTTGCTAATATATATATGAATGAAAGTTACTGTTTACTATTTAATGAAAAGAGGAAACCTATGTTAAATCAGAATTTTATTGATATGTGTGGACAAAAGTCCGTGATACGCGAGCTGTTTGCCTATGGCAGTGAGCGCGCAAAGGAGATCGGCTATGAGAATGTATTTGACTATAGCCTCGGCAACCCTTCTGTACCGGTTCCCGAAAGTTTCACTGAGGAGATGATCCGCCTGTTGCAGCAGGAAGACGCGGTGACTCTTCACGGGTATTCTCCAAGCCTCGGAATTGATTCCGTAAGGGAGGCAGTGGCAGCCTCTCTAAATGACCGTTTCGATATGAATTACACCAAAGCTGATGTCTTTATGGTAAGCGGGGCAGCCGGCGCGATTGCGCATGCTGCAAGGGCAGTAACCATACCCGGAGACGAGATTCTTACCTTTGCGCCATTTTTCCCGGAATATATGCCATACATTAATACAACCGGCGCTGTGCTAAAAGTGGTGCCTGCCGACATCAGCACCTTTCAGATTAACTTTGATGCCTTTGTGGACATGTTAAACGAAAAGGTGATGGCAGTTCTTATCAACACCCCGAACAATCCTTCCGGAATCGTCTATTCTACCGAAACAATCCAAAAACTTGCGATGATTCTCTCCGAGAAGGAGGAGGAATACGGGCATCCAATTTATATCATATCCGATGAACCGTACCGGGAAATTGTGTTTGACGGTGTGGACGCGCCATTTGTTGCAGCTCATTATCACAACACCTTAACCTGCTATTCCTTCAGCAAATCACTCTCGCTTCCAGGCGAGCGCATTGGATATATCGCTGTAAATCCCGCATGTGAAGATTCGGCATTGCTTGTCGATATGTTCGGACAGATTTCAAGGGGCATTGGACATAACTGTCCGCCAAGCATTATCCAGCTTGCAGTTGCGAAATCACTCTATGATACGGCTGATTTATCCGTATACGAAACCAACAAAAACATCCTGTATACAGAGCTTACAAAGATGGGATTTGAAATTGTGGAGCCGGGCGGAACTTTCTATATGTTCCCGAAATCCTTAGAAGCAGATGCCAGAGCTTTTTCCGATAAAGCAAAGGAATTAGACCTGTTATTGGTTCCCAGCGATACCTTTGGCGTATCCGGACATTTCAGAATCAGTTATTGTATTCCTACCGAAAAGGTAGAACGCTCGATTCCTGTATTCCAGAAATTAGCAGATCTGTATTTGTAAACAGCATTTACAAAAGACCGGAAAGCGAAGAATCCACATATTCTCCACTTTCCGGTCTTTTTGTCACCACATATGCTGTGATATGCGCTGATTTTATATTCTTTTACTTCACCATAATATAATTAAATGTGTCCGATACTTTATCCTTAAATTGTTCAAACACTTTGCTGATATCTTCAAACTTCTCCCGGTTATAAGAAACGGATAACTCCTGAATCCAACTGTCAAATCTGCCATCATATGGCGTGACCGTTGCCGCATCAATATGATCCTCCACAGATAACCAGACTTCTAAAGGCTTCTGTCCACCGAGCAGTTCCATGCCCTCCGCTTTCTCCGCTGCCGCCTTCATGACGCTTTGGTTATTTACGAAGTCATTTTCTGCCATCTTGGTGAGTACCTCTTCATTGCAGCAAAGTGTTTTTATCACCAACGCTGCCAGCTCCTTATCGGGACATTCCGGAGATACCGTAAGATAGGTACTGCCCCATTGAAATGCATTTGGACCCTGGCAGAGTCTGTAATCACCGTCATAGGTCTGTGCATCTATTCCTGCATATACCAGACCCGGATATACAAACCATCCAAACACATCACTCTCAAAACTTGCCTCCCGCTCAGAACTTGTAATAAGCGTATCTCCTGCATATTCATCCTCCTGCAGCCGTTTTGATAATTCGAGGCATTTCCTTATACTGGCATCCAGTTTGAGTTCCTCGCCTGCCACCCAGGGAACCTGTTTGTCCTGGAGCATGGCATAGGTTATCTCATCCGATCCGGACAACATTTTGTAGCCCGCCTCCTGCATTTTTTTTGCCACATCCAAAAAACCATCCCAGCTTGCCAGCATATTCTGCACCGCCTCCGGGGAAGATTCTCCCAAAACATTCTGCGCAATATCAGCCCGATACAAAAAAGCTCCCGGCGACACGCAGTAGGAAAGCCCCTTTACTTCCCCCTGAAAACTTGCTGCGCAAAGCGTATATGGGTACATGTTTTGCATATCCGCCTCTGTAATCCCCAAAGAATCCATAGAGACAGAATAATCATTTTGAATAAAGGAGTATCCCATAATGCTGTCATTTGCCACAACAGATGGATATTTCGGAAGCTCCTGTTCTGGCCCATCTTCCTGTCCTTCATCCTCTGCTCTTTGAGTACCCTCTTTCATCAGGCTTTTTATCATATCCTGATATTCCTGACTCGCTGCACCCATTTCCAGGTTTACAAACTGTACACGTTTTTCATATTCCGGATATCTTTCATAAAAAAGCTGTAATTTTTCGCCCAGATCCCCATCAAAGGAATAAATGTAAATCGGATCACCCTCGACATCCGGCATATTTTCTTCTGCCACTTCCTCCTCTGAAGTTTCCGGCCTGGTATCTTCCTGTTTCCTGTCATTGCCACAGGCGCATACGGACAAGCCCATAACAATCATCAATCCTATCGAAATATATTTTTTAACTTTTCCCATACTGCGCTCCAATCATCCAATCAACGGGTTGCCGCATTAATCATTATCTTCACTCTTATCAACATTCATAACCTGACGTTTTCTCGCCATTTCATCACTCTCTAAATATTCATCATAAGTTGTCATCTTATCAATCAGCCCGTTTGCCGTAATCTCCATAATACGGTTTGCAGTGGTCTGGATAAACTGGTGATCCTGTGAGGAGAACAAAATGACACCCAGGAATTTAATCAGTCCGTTATTGAGGGCTGTAATGGATTCCATATCCAAATGGTTGGTCGGCTCGTCTAACAATAAGACATTGGAGCCCATAATCATCATCTTGGAAAGAAGGCATCTTACTTTCTCACCACCGGAAAGCACCTTTACTTTCTTCATGCCATCATCGCCTGCAAATAACATTCTTCCGAGAAAGCCCCTTACATATGTTGGATCTTTTTCCTCTGAAAACTGTGTCAGCCAATCTACGATGGTTAAATCATTGTCAAACTCCGACGTATTATCCTTTGGAAAATAGCCCTGGGAGGTTGTGACACCCCACTTATAGGTGCCTTCATCCGGTTCCTCTTCCCCAACCAAAATCTTAAAGAGCATTGTGGTTGCCAAAGTATTTGGCCCGACAAATGCCACCTTATCCTCTCTGCCGATGGTAAAGGAAATGTTATCAAGCACCTTCACGCCATCCACTGTCTTAGAAATGCCGTCAACGGTAAGCACCTCATTTCCAATTTCACGGGTTGGTCGAAAGTCTATATATGGATATTTCCGGCTGGACGGACGCATCTCGTCAAGCTGGATCTTCTCTAAAGCACGTTTTCTCGAGGTTGCCTGCTTTGACTTGGAAGCATTTGCCGAAAACCGCTGTATAAATTCCTGCAACTCTTTAATCTTGTCTTCTTTTTTCTTATTTGCTTCCTTCATCTGCTTAATCATGAGCTGGCTGGACTCATACCAGAAATCATAATTACCTGCATAAAGCTGAATCTTTCCATAATCAATATCCGCAATATGGGTACACACCTTATTGAGAAAATAACGGTCATGGGAAACCACAATAACCGTATTGTCAAAGTTAATCAGAAACTCCTCTAACCAGCCAATCGCATCCAAATCCAAATGGTTCGTCGGCTCATCCAACAATAATACATCCGGGTTGCCAAATAATGCCTGCGCCAGCAACACCTTAACCTTTAAGGTATCCTCAAGCTCTGCCATTTGCTTGTAATGCAAATCTGTTTCAATTCCCAGACCATTTAACATGGTAGCAGCATCCGATTCCGCCTCCCATCCGTTCATCTCTGCAAACTCCGCCTCAAGATCTGCCACCTTTGCGCCATCTTCATCTGAAAAATCGGGTTTCGCATATATCTCATCCTTTTCCTTCATGATATTATAAAGACGCTTATTTCCCATAATGACGGTATCTAACACCGTGAAATCATTATACTGAAAGTGATCCTGCTGTAATACGGACAGACGCTCTCCTGCATTCATAGTGACATCACCCTTCGTTGTCTCAATCTCACCGGATAATATCTTTAAAAAAGTGGATTTGCCGGCACCGTTTGCGCCAATCAGACCATAACAGTTCCCCTCTGTAAATTTGATGTTTACATCCTCAAATAAAGCCTTCTTTCCAAATCTTAACGTTACATTGTTTGCACTAATCATCTTGTTTCTCCCTCTATTTTTATTTATTTTCTTCCTGAACAGCCGCAGCCATATCCCTGAGTTCCTCATCAATGGTTAACAGCACCCTGTCAATCCGGTTCTTATCCATGGATACCACCTTGAACGTCACACCGTCTTTCTTCACCGTTTCCCCTTCACTTGGCAGATGATCCAGTATCTCTATGACATAACCGCCTAAGGAATCATAATCCTCTGATTCTAACTCAATGCCAATCACATCCTCCAAATCACCCAGTTTCATGGAGGCATCAATCTCATACTGGTTATCGGAAATCCTTGTCACGATTTCCAGTTCATACATATCATACTCATCACGGATTTCCCCGACAATCTCTTCCAATAAATCTTCAATCGTAATCAATCCCACTGCGGCAGCATACTCATCTAACACAATCGCAATGGACACAAAACGTTTCCGAAGCTCCGCCATAATGGACGAGGTTTTCTGGTATTCATATACAAAAAACGGTTCCCGCATAATACTTCTCAGCGAAAAATTCTTCTTTGCGCTTTCCTTATCATTTTGATAAAAAAACAAATCTTTCATATAGACAATACCGATAACGGTATCTTTGCTTTCATCATAAACCGGCAGGCGGGAATAGTGTTCCTCGTTAAACGCCTCAAACACCTCATCAAAACTGGCATCTACGGATACCAGTACCATATCCGCTCTTGGAACCATAATATCTTTCGCCTTAGAATCTCCAAAATCCACCACATTATTTATCATGGACTTTTCTTCTTTCTCTAACACCCCGTCTTCCACGCTGACATCCACAATGGTGCGGAGTTCGCCCTCCGTCATCTGATTATTGGCAGCATTGCGGTCTACCCTCAGCACAAAGAAAATAATATTGCTCATCTTGTCTACAATCCAGATTACCGGCGTCAGTATGGTCGTCATAGGCGCAATGACATGAATGTAAACCATTGACATCTTCTCACTGTAGATGGTTGCCAGTGTCTTTGGCGTAATCTCACCAAACAATAATACAACCAGAGTCAGCACGCCTGTTGAAATACCAATGAATTTACTGCCAAACACCTCGGTTGTAAACGTGGTTGTCAGCGCAGAAGCAGAGATATTGACTATATTATTGCCAATCAGGATTGCGCTTAACAGCTTTGACGGATTATCCACCAGCTTTAGCACCTTGTATGCAGTCTTATTCCCCTCTTCCGATAAAGCGCGCAGACGATGCTTATTCACCGTTGTGAGCGCCGTCTCCGCAGATGAGAAAAAAGCGGAAAGGAAAACTAAAACAACAATAGCAGCTAATTGCATGATACTCGATTCGGGTTCCAATGAATTATCCTCCTAAATAAAATTCTAATCTTAGATTTGTTGCTTCACATAAATAACCTCATTTTACTGAATGAAATATCGCTTGTCAAGTCATACTATAATTGCAACACTTATACTGTACAAATCTTAAGAAAGGAGGGTGAAAAATGAGAGAATGAAGCTCCCCGGGGCAAGCCCTCAAGTTCCATCACTGTCCTCGAATTTCT
>JAMPFS010000056.1 GCA_023664325.1 Clostridium sp. | reverse complement strand
AAAAACATTTCGTAATTTTGGCAGGCTATAAACAAAGTTTTCCTTTCAGAGCTGTACCGTAGAATAGAGGGTTGCTAAATGGAAAAAAAAGACTTATACTATAAAAGTATGTGTTTGAAATGAGACACAGGGTATTCAAAATATAATTACAAAAGGGTAGGAAAGCATATGAAATTTGATTTTACAGTATTGTTGCCGGTCTTGATTGCATTTGGTATCAGTGTGGCATTAAGTCCGGTAATGATACCATTTCTTAAAAAATTGAAATTTGGGCAGTTTGTGAGAGACGATGGGCCGGAATCCCATCTGAAGAAGTCGGGAACACCGACAATGGGTGGCTTGATTATTCTGGTGAGTATTGTTGTTACATCATTGTTTTATATGAAGAAAAATCCGGTTATCCTTCCTGTGCTGTTTGTGACGCTGGGATTTGGCCTGGTCGGTTTTTTGGATGATTACATTAAGGTTGTCATGAAACGCTCAATGGGTCTTCGGGCATGGCAGAAGATGGCAGGACAGTTTGTGATTACTGCTGTATTTGCCTATTATATTGCAAATTATACGGAGCTTGGCACTTCCGTGATTCTTCCGTTTACCAACGGATATGAGTGGAATCTGGGATTTTGGTTTTATCCATTTTTATTCTTTGTGATAATCGGCACCGTAAACGGAACAAATTTTACGGATGGATTGGATGGGCTGCTTTCCTCTATTACTGTTCTAACCGCAACGTTCTTTACCGTGATTGCGATTGGAACCGCATCCGGAATTGAGCCGATTACCTGTGCAGCCGTGGGCGCATTGCTGGGATTTTTGGTATTTAACGTATATCCTGCAAAGGTATTTATGGGTGACACCGGTTCACTGGCATTGGGTGGTCTCATTGCATCCACTGCATTCATGCTGAAATTGCCAATATTTATTGTGATTGTTGGCTTTATCTATTTTGTTGAGGTGCTTTCCGTTATTATTCAGGTTCTCTATTTTAAGAAGACGGGAAAGCGCGTTTTTAAAATGGCGCCTATCCATCATCATTTTGAACTTTGCGGATGGCCGGAAACAAAAGTGGTTGCCATTTTTTCGATTGTAACAGCAGTACTTTGCCTGATTGGTCTGATAGCATTTTAGTTATAAATCATTGTGGCAGTGCATAGCCCAAAATTGGAGGAAGATATGGATTTTCAAAAGAGTGTGTTGATTGCAGGTACGGGAAAAAGCGGGGTAAATGCCGGTAAGCTTCTTTTAGAAAAAGGGGCAGAAATTACCTTTTATGATGATAACAAAGATCTTGATACAGGCGTTTTTTTATCCCAGTTTGAAGAAAAGGAACAGATTCGTATCGTATTAGGAGCGATAAATGAATCTATTTTAAACAGGATTGATTTAATGATTATCAGTCCGGGAATTGCAGTCGATTCTGTTATTGCGAATACGGTCAGGGAGTACGGGATTCCAATCTGGAGTGAGATAGAACTTGCATATCAGGCAGGAAGCGGACATTTAGCTGCGATTACGGGAACGAATGGGAAGACGACAACAACCTCTTTGGTAGGTGAGATGTTTGCAAATTATACGGACAACAGTTTTACAGTCGGTAATATCGGGATTCCTTACACAGAAGTTGCATTGCGGATGAATGAAGATTCCTATACGGTTGCAGAGGTTTCTTCTTTTCAGTTGGAGACGATTGCGGAGTTTAAACCGCATGTCAGCGCAGTGCTGAATGTGACGCCGGATCATTTGAACAGGCATTACACGATGGAAAATTATGCCTCTGTTAAGCTGGATGTGTGCAGGAACCAGACAGAGGAAGATTTTTTGGTTTTAAATTATGACGATCCGATTACAAGGGAAATGGCGAAGGATGAAAGAGCGAAGGCGAAAATAGTCTATTTCAGCCGTCTGCACAACTTGGAGGAGGGTATCTGTGTGAAGGATAATGCCATTGTCATCCGTGAAAATGGCATAGATACAAGGGTGATTGACAAGAAGGAACTGCTGTTGCTTGGAGAGCATAATTTGGAGAACTATATGGCGGGCATTGCGATTGGCTATTATATGGGGATTCCGCTGGATGTGATTGTAAAGACACTGAAAACCTTCCGGGGCGTGGCGCACCGCATTGAATTTGTGAAAGAAGTCAATGGGGTTGCCTATTATAATGACTCAAAAGGAACCAATCCGGATGCAGCGATAAAGGGGATTCAGGCGATGAACCGGAAGACGGTTCTGATTGGTGGAGGATATGACAAGGGAGTTGCCTTTGATGATTGGCTCAGGGCTTTTGACGGTAAGGTGAAAAGGCTTGTTTTAATCGGTCAGACAGCCCGGATGATTGCGGACACTGCAGCAAAATATGGGTTTACGGATGTGGTGTTTGCCAATGATTTGAAAGAGGCTGTTACCATATGCGCGCAGTGTGCGGTTCCGGGGGAGGCGGTATTGTTATCCCCTGCCTGCGCAAGCTGGGGCATGTTTGATAATTATGAGCAGCGCGGTGATCTGTTTAAAGAGTATGTAAATGAGTTAGGAGCATAGTATATGGCAAGAAGAAGGCCTGTCAGGACGAACAACCGAAAAAGAAAGAAAAAATCTTCGATGTTATTTAAGAGCGATTTCTTTGATTATTCGTTATTGTTTATCGTTCTGTTTTTGGTGGCATTCGGTCTGGTGATGATTTACAGCACCAGTTCCTATACAGCAGAGTTAAAGACCGGTAATGCGGCATATTACCTGCAAAGGCAGGGGATTTTTGCAGCGCTTGGCATTGTTGCAATGCTGATCGTGTCCAGAATTGATTATCACTGGTGGAAGGGTGGAACGTTACTCTTTATGTATGGAATTATCGCGCTTCTTATCATTGTGTTAATCATTGGCACGGCATCACATGGAGCAACCCGCTGGATCAAGATTGGCCCGATTCAGTTCCAGCCGTCGGAGGTGGCGAAGATTGTCATTATTTTATATACTGCCCATGCATCTACCATACGGGCTGCGAGAATCGGAAATTTTAAGGTTATGATAAAGGTTTTGGTACTCCCGATGATTGCAATTGCGCTCATAGCATACGAGAATCTAAGTACGGGTATTATCTGTGCTGCGATTGCCATTATGATTGTCTTTATCACAAGTCCGAAGGTCAAACAGTTCCTGCTGTTAGGCGGCGGCGTGGTTGCATTTATGGGAATTTTCCTGCTTTTTGCATCCTACCGGATGGAGCGTCTCAAAGTGTGGTTGCATCCGGAGGAATATGCGAATACAGGCGGATTCCAGACATTGCAGGCATTATATGCCATTGGTTCAGGCGGAATTTTCGGAAAAGGGCTGGGGCAGAGTATCCAGAAGCTGGACTTTTTGCCGGAGTCGCATAATGATTACATATTTTCGATTATCTGTGAGGAACTTGGTTTATTTGGGGCTGCCTGCATCATTGCGATTTTTGCGCTGTTAATCTGGCGGTGTATGATGATTGCAATGAGTGCGCCGGATTTGTTTGGAGCGCTTATCGTTGTGGGCGTTATCACCCATATTGCGGTTCAGGCAATGTTAAATATTGCCGTGGTGACAAATTCGATGCCGCCTACCGGTGTGCCGCTGCCATTTATCAGTTATGGAGGCACGGCAATTTTCTTTCTGCTGGCGGAAATGGGTCTGGTGCTGTCTGTGGCAAGGCAGATCCGAATTGCAAAGGAATATTAGGCATCCGTTTCCAATGTCCTGGTAACATAAAGGAGATTTTCTGCATATTATAGTATATATGGCAGGAAATGGGTGTGGTTACTTGAAGGCGATTAGTGTGAAAGAAGCTTATGAATTAAAGGGAAGTATTGAAATACAGGGTTCAAAAAACACAGTTCTTCCTATTATGGCAGCAAGTCTTTTGGGGAACGGTGTTACGACAATTTATAATTGCCCGGAGATTGAAGATGTGAGAGGGATGTGCAAGCTTTTAGAATGTCTTCATGTCACAACAGCGCTTCACGATCATGTATTGACAATTGATACAAGAAATGCATGCTGTGAGCCATTACCCTGTGAACTTACAAAGAAGTTAAGGTCGTCGGTTTTGCTGCTTGGGCCGATGCTGGCAAGGTGGCAGAAGGCAGAGATCGGCATGCCGGGAGGATGCGCCATTGGAATGCGTCCGATTGATATACATTTAGAGGGTTTTATGAAAATGAATGTAGATGTGAAGCTTTACAGAGAGGTTCTTACCTGTAAAACTTTTTATTTGCAGGGAACAGAGTATGTGATGCGTTTTCCGAGTGTGGGCGCAACGGAAAATCTGATTATGGCGGCGGCTGGCGCAAAGGGGAGAACCATTTTGCGGGGAGTGGCAAGAGAGCCGGAGATTATTGAGCTTTGCAACTATTTGATGAGCATGGGCGTTCTGATGGAGGGCGTTGGCACAGATGTATTGGTGATTAAAGGTACGCGGGAACTTGCCTGCTGTGATTATTGCAATCCCTACGACCGTATTGTGGCAGGAACCTATCTGTTGATGGCGGCAGCGGTGCCGGGGCGTATTAAACTGATGGGGATTGAAGATATTCATTATATGAAGAATATTATAAATGTAGCAGTTTCACTTGGCGTAAATGTTGTTCATTTTGATAATTACTTAAGCGTGGAGTCTGCCGGAACCATCCAGGGGGGCAATTTTAAGACCGGTATTTACCCGGAATTTCCGACAGACCTACAGCCTGTCCTGATGACAGTTTTAGTGAACGCATTAAATGACAGCAGACTTACGGAGACTGTTTTTGAAAACCGGTTTCAGATTGTGGCAGAGCTTGCAAAGTTAGGGGCAGCGATTGAGGTGGCTGGCGATTCGGCGGATATTAAGGCGGGATGCCGCTTGCAGGGGCATACGGTCAAAGCGGCGGATCTGCGGCAGGGAGCGGCATTAGTGGTGGCTGGCATTATGAGCCGGGGATTTACAACCGTAACAGATATTTCTTATATAGAGAGAGGATATGAAGATATAGTGAGGGATTTACAGGGCGTTGGCGTAACGATTTCCTATGTCTGAAGGTGCTGTATGAGTGAACGGAAGAATAATATCATACAATTTAAAAAGAAACGGACTGGTCTGATCGTTGGGGGCATAGCGGTTTTTCTACTCATTTTGGTTGTATTTTTACTGACTTCTTTTCATATTGATGATATGGAAGTGACCGGCAACCAGCATTACAGTAAGGAGCAGATAAAAGATTATGTATTGTCAAACGGTTATGTGGATAATACGATTTTATTGATGCTCAAGAATAAGATTCATCCGCCGAAAGATATCCCGTTTATCGCAAAGCTGGATATTGAGTATGTAGATGCGCATAAAATCACTGTCACGGTATATGAGAAAGCATTAGCCGGATGTGTCGAGTATATGAACCGTTATGTCTATTTTGACCAGGATGGTTATGTGTTGGAGATTTCATTGACGAAGCTCTCGGATACACCCTGCATCACAGGGATGAGTTTTAGCAGTATGGAGCTTTATGAAAAACTTCCGATTGACGACCAAAAGCGGTTTAAGCTGATTTTAAAACTGACACAGCTTATTGGCAAATATAATTTAAATATTGATGCAATTCGGTTTACGACAGAGGATGAAGTGGTATTGAATTATGAGGATATCCGTATTGAACTTGGGGATGGCAGTAAGTTAGAGGAGCAGATGGAAGATCTGGCACAGATGCTAGAGGGATTGGAGGGCAAAAAAGGAACCCTCTACCTGCAGGATTTTGATCCGGCTGTCAAAAGGGCATCTTTTAAACTGGACACGGATTCTTAAGGGAAGAACCCAAAATGAATAGAAATACGCCAATTTTATCTAAAATATGGAATATCTGAGAGAAAAACAGGCAAAAAGTTAAAAAAAACGCAATATTATGTAAATTAAGGGTTGATTATTTTCCTAAAAAACAGTATTATATATGTGTATGTTTGTTAAGCTGAATGTAAGATTCGATTACTTTACATAATGTTTTGGTGAATCATATACTATTTACGAAAAGAAGAAAAATTTTTATAAGGAGGATATTACCTTGCTTGAAATAAAGACATTTGAGGAAAAAGGGCCTGCAAAGATTTTGGTAATCGGCGTGGGGGGAGCTGGTAACAATGCAGTGAATAGAATGGTGGACGAGAATATCAATGGAGTGGATCTTGTAGCCATTAATACAGATAAACAGGTGCTGGCAACATCAAAGGCGCCTACTAAGATTCAGATTGGCGAGAAACTGACGAAAGGTCTTGGCGCAGGCGCAAAGCCGGAGGTTGGCGCCGGAGCAATCGAAGAGAACAGGGAAGAGATTACAGAACTTGTGAAAGATGCTGATATGGTATTTGTCACCTGCGGTATGGGCGGCGGAACCGGAACGGGGGCTGCTCCTGTGGTTGCCGAGATTTCCAGAGGTCTTGGGATTCTTACAGTTGGTGTTGTGACAAAACCATTTTCCTTTGAAGGGAAACCTCGTATGAATAATGCGCTTGCAGGTATTGACCGTTTGAAAGATAATGTGGATACATTGATTGTGGTACCGAATGACAAGCTGTTGCAGATTTGTGATAAGAGAACCACAATTCCGGATGCGCTCAAAAAGGCAGATGAAGTATTGCAGCAGGGTGTTCAGGGCGTAACGGATCTGATTCAGAGTCCCGGCATTATCAATTTGGATTTTGCAGATATCCAGTCTGTTATGCGTGATAAAGGCATTGCACATATTGGCATTGGCAGAGGAAGTGGAGAGGACAAGGCTGTTGAGGCAATCAAACAGGCAATGGAATCTCCGTTATTAGAGACAACCGTATCCGGCGCAACCGATATTATTATTAATTTTGCCGGTAATATTGGAATGATTGAGGCTTATGATGCAGTGAATTATTTGACGGAAGCTGCGGGCGAAGATGTGAATATTATTTTTGGAACCGTTGATAATGAGACATTAGGTGATGAGGTGAGCATCACGATTATTGCCACCGGTATTGAAGCTGCTGCAAAGAAGAATACATATGGCAGTTTTGGACAAACAATGGGAATGGGAGGCTTCTCAAAACCGGCAGCCGCTCCTGTGACACCGATGCAGCAGACAGCTGCGCCTATACAAAATCCGGTGCCGCCGACAGCCGCTCCTGTGACGCAACCTGTGCAGCCGGCAGCTGCACAAATACCGGGACAGCCTGGCGCATACCGCCAGCCGGTTCAGGCGGAGCAGCCGGTACAGCAGACCGGATTTTCAGCAGGACAGGCAGCGCCGAGCTATGGCGGACAGCCAATGGCTGCGCAGCAGCCAAGACCGGCAGTCAAGCCGTCTTTCTTAAATGGCACACAGGGAAGCGTAGGCAGTACGGCACAGGCAGCAGCGCCAGTGACAACCGCCAGACCACAGCCGCCAAAACAGGAAGCGGATGGCAGTATTAAGATTCCGGAATTTTTAAAGAGAAGATAACAAACAGGATCAGGCATTTCCTATTCCTCCAAAAGAGGAATGGGGAGTGTCTTTTTTTGTGCTCTTTTGCGAAACTAAAGTCTGTATTTCGACTTTTTTTTAGGGGAAAGTTTCTTATACTTTTGGAAAGAACAAAAGAAAGTGGGATGAGACGAAAGATACCAAATGGACTTTTGGGAGGATGCGTATGCGGATTACACTCTATTTGGATATCATTTTTTGCATCAATCTTTTGGCGGATTTTGCAATTCTTTGTCTGGTTTCCTGTATTCACAGGGAACGGCTCAATTATCCGAGATTGTTTGCAGGTGCAGCTTTTGGCGCAGGACTGCTTATTTTGTTTCTTTGCATACCAGGGCCGGTTCCGAAAGGAACGGGAATCATATGCCTTGTCGGAATCAGTATGGGAACCGTTTTTGCAGCCTTTGGAAAAAAAGGATTTATCAGGAAATGGTTCTCTTCCACCACGATTTTGTTTCTGGCAGGCAGCATTATGAATTATGTGAAGATGATAACCAATCAGACCGTGTTAACTCTTTGTGGCTGGCTGGTTTTATTTATGACATGCATTGTGATTACATTCGCTTTGGTCTGTGAAGTAAGAAGAAATGCCAGGCTTTTTGAAAATATTTACCCGATTGAGATATGTAATGCAGACAAGACGGTATATTGCAGGGCTTTTCTGGACACTGGTTTATTTTTGACAGATCCGCTATTCGGGAAACCGGTATTGCTTGTAAGCCGCAGTATTGCAGTAAGCTGTTTAAAAGAAGAGGACTGTCGTTTTATAGAGGCATATGAGAAAAATGGAATAATAGATTATTCACAAATGCTTAGTGATAGTACACTACAGAAGAATTGTTTCCATGAAATTGCATTTAGCAGTGTTGGAAATCCATCCGGAAGGCTTCTCTGTTTTTTGATTGATGAGATGAAAGTAGGTGGAAAAGACTGCGTACACAGGAAACAGCCTGTTGCTGTTGCCCCAAACGACCTGTTTCGGGGAACAGAGTATCAGGGTTTGATACATAGGGATTGTTTGTAGTATGTATATTATTGGAGGATTATATGGTGAATATCGTCAGTAATGATAAATTAAAGCTTACCATGATGAAAAACGTGGCGAGTATGTTTTTTATGCCAAAAAAAGAAGTACATTATATTGGAGGAACAGATATACTGCCTCCGCCGCTAGAGCCGGAGGAGGAAAGGAAGCTTCTTGATAAATTGGGAGCTTATGATGACACAGAGGTGAAAAGTATTCTGATTGAGAGGAATTTAAGGCTTGTCGTATACATTGCAAAAAAATTTGATAATACCGGTGTGGGAGTGGAGGATCTGATTTCCATTGGCACAATTGGCTTAATAAAAGCGATTAATACCTTTAAAACTGACAAGAAGATTAAGCTTGCGACTTATGCTTCAAGGTGCATTGAAAATGAGATTTTGATGTATTTAAGGCGGAGCGCAAAAACAAAGATGGAGGTATCCATTGATGAACCGTTAAATGTAGACTGGGATGGAAACGAGCTGCTGCTGTCGGATATTCTTGGCACGGAGGAGGATATTATCTACCGGGATTTAGAGGAGGAGGTGGATCGGGAACTTTTGAAAAAGGCGATGACAATTTTAACGGACAGGGAGAAAATGATTATTGATTTAAGGTTTGGCTTATCCAATAAGCAGGAGATGGAAATGACACAAAAAGAAGTCGCAGACATGCTTGGAATTTCCCAGTCCTATATTTCAAGGCTTGAGAAAAAAATTATGAAGCGGCTGAAAAAGGAAATGCTGCGGATTGGTTCTTAAACCATTTCCATTTGGCTGCTGCTGCGGATATTTGATTTTATACATGTTTCAAACAGGTAATTTTTGACGGTTTGGAAATTGTATAAACTTTCCCTTTGATGTAAATCCTTAACATATAGAAAAATGTTAAGGAGGGCATCACAATGGCTCTTAACAAAGTTGTGATATGCGGGGTGAATACAGCTAAATTACCATTATTGACGAATGAGGAAAAAAATGCATTATTTATACAGGCAGAACAGGGAGACAAACGGGCAAGGGAAATGTTAGTAGAAGGGAACTTAAGGCTTGTTCTCAGTGTAATCCAGCGGTTTTCTGCATCTTCTGAGAATGCGGATGATTTGTTCCAGGTTGGATGCATCGGTTTAATGAAAGCCATTGATAATTTTGACCGCAGCCTGAATGTGAAATTTTCAACTTATGCGGTACCGATGATTATCGGTGAATGCAGACGTTATTTAAGAGATAATAATGCGATCCGGGTATCCCGTTCCCTGAGGGATATTGCTTATAAAGCCATCTATGCAAAGGAGAGGATTTTAAAGGAGGAAGACCGGGAACCAACCATTGATGAGGTGGCAAAGGCAATCGAGATGAGCAAAGAGATTGTGGTTATGGCATTAGATGCGATTGCAACGCCGGTTTCCCTGTATGATCCGGTTTATCAGGAGGGTGGAGATACCCTTTATATTATGGATCAGGTCAGTGACAAGAAGAATAAAGAAGAAAACTGGGTAGAGGATATTTCCCTGAAGGAGGCGATGAAACATTTATCTGATCGGGAATTTAATATAATAAAACTTCGTTTTTTTGAGGGGAAAACCCAGACAGAGGTAGCTTCTGAAATAGCCATCTCGCAGGCACAGGTGTCAAGGCTTGAGAAGTCAGCGTTAAAAAGTATGAAAGGGTATCTGGATATGGATTAAAAAGAAATATCATAGGGTAAAAATATTTGGATATTTCACAGCAAATGCGTTGTAAAACCTTTTGAAATATGCTATAATTTGGCTTAATTATTGTACAGAAACGTGTACGAAGGAAGATATTTAAGCCAAAATGGCATGAAGGAGGCATATATACATGAAACATTTAATCTTAGTTACGTCACCACCGGCTTGTGGTAAGACCTTTATTTCTAAGCAGTTAGCAAAGGCATTGACAAATTGTGTCTACTTGGATAAAGATACTTTGATTGTATTGTCAAAGCAGATTTTTAAGGTGGCTGGAGAGGAATATAACCGTTCTTCTGATTTCTTCCAGAGAGAGATTCGTGACTATGAATATTACTGTGTGTTGGATTTGGCAATGGAGGCGCTGGACTATAATGATACGGTTCTGATTAATGCGCCATTTACGGACGAGATTCGTGATGATGCGTATTTGGATTCCTTAAGATCACAGCTTGCAAAACATGGCGCAGAGCTTGTGGTAATCTGGGTGAATACGAGAGTGGAAGTATGCAGGGAAAGAATGATTAAGCGTAATTCTGACCGTGATACGTGGAAGCTGGAGAATTGGGATGAATATATTGCAAGCCAGAATTTTAACAGGCCGGATAATATTAAGGAATTGATTGTGTTTGAGAATTCTTCTGAGGAAGAGTATAACGAGTCTATTAAACGTGTAGTAAAGCAGTTAAGAGGCGAGTAACTACTTAATTTTAGAGGAGGCAGATATGGCTAATAGGAAACCGGTATTTGCAATTAACTGGACCGAAGTAGATTCCTTAGTAGCAGGCAAACACGACAATCCACATCATATTTTAGGAATGCATGAGACGAGTGATGGAGTCTATATTAATGCATATTTTCCGGGGGCAGAGTCCGTTACAGCAGTAAAGAAGGCAAACAAAGAAAAATACGAGCTGATAAGTGAGAAAGTGGCTGGCTTTTATTCCGTCAAGATCGTGAATGAGGTAAGTTTTGTCTATTATTTTATAGTGGTTTACAGTGACGGAACAAAGAGGAAAGTGATTGATCCCTATGCATTTGAGCCGGTCATTGACCCGATTGATATCAGTAAATTTAATGATGGAATCCATTATGAAATATATGAGAAATTGGGTTCACATCCCTGCATGTTAGATGGAGTGAAGGGAGTACTGTTTGCAGTATGGGCTCCACACGCTGCAAGGGTATCGGTTGTGGGTGACTTTAACGGATGGAATGGTAAGGTTCATGCCATGAGGCGGATTGAATACTCCGGTCTTTTTGAATTGTTTATTCCCGGACTGGAATGTGGAGAGATTTACAAATATGAGATTATGACAAAGGCTGGCAATGCATTTATGAAGCCGGATCCGTATGCGAATTATACGGAGCTTCGCCCGGCAAATGCTTCCAGGATTACAGAGCTTACCTATGAGTGGAAGGATGCTGAATATTTTGAGAAGCTGGCAGCCGTAAAGGATGAGATGCCAATGAATATTTATGAGGTGCATCTCGGCTCATTTAAACGTCCGAAAGATGGACGGGAGTTTTTTACATATCGGGAAATTGCACAGGAGTTGGCTCGCTATGTCGCAGATATGGGATATACCCATGTAGAGCTTATGCCGGTCATGGAACATGAAAGCGACGGCTCATGGGGATATCAGACAACGGCATTTTATGCGCCGACCTCACGCTATGGCGCACCCACCGACTTTATGTATTTTGTGGACTATATGCACAGTAAGGGAATCGGGGTAATCTGTGACTGGGTGCCGAGCCAGTTTCCGATGAATGAGGGTGGTCTTGCCAGATTTGACGGGGAACCGCTTTATGAGCCGCAGGATGGCAGAAGAAGTGAGAATCCGAGATGGGGAACCTATATGTTTGATTATGGCAGGAAAGAAGTTAAGAACTTCATGATTTCCAATGCGATCTACTGGGTGTCCAAATATCATTTGGATGGACTTCGGATTGACAGCGCGGCATCTATGCTGTATTTGGATTACGGAAAATCCTATGGCAACTGGATTCCCAATCAGTATGGCGGCAATGAGAATTTAGATGCGATTGCCTTTTTTAAGGAATTGAGCACCATTCTAAATGAGCGGTTTCCGAAATGCATGCTGATTGTGGAGGAGGAATCCGGATGGCCGATGCTGACGCAAAAAGCTTCAGAAGGCGGCATGGGATTTGATTATCAATGGAATATGTCATGGATGAAGAATCTGCTTTCCTATATGGCATTGGATCCGTTATACCGCAAATATGAACATAAGAAGTTAACGAGCAGCCTTTCCAATGCATATAATGAGAATTATATATTGGAATTTTCCCATAACGAGGTTGTAGGTGGAAAGGGTTCCATTGTGGATCAGATGCCGGGTGGATATGAAGAGAAATTCTCCAATCTTCGCCTGCTATATGGGTATATGATGATGCATCCCGGCAAAAAGCTTCTTTTTATGGGACAGGAATTTGCACAGTTCAGTGAGTTTAGTGAAGCAGGAGAGATTGACTGGAATCTGCTTGATTTTGATGCGCATACCATTTTGCGGGGATATGTGAAAGCGCTCAACCATTTGTATAAGAAGGAACCGGCGCTTTATGAGCTTGACAATAATGCGGAAGGCTTTGAATGGATTAATGAACTTGATGCCAATGAGAGCGTGATATCTTTTGTGCGCAAGAGTGGACGGCGCAAGGACATGCTCCTGATTATCTGTAACTTTACACCGGTGAAGCATGACAAGTACAAGCTTGGCGTGCCGGTGGCAGGAACATACAAAGAGATATTTTGCAGTGATTATGTGCAGTTTGGCGGAGATGGAAGCAGGAATCTAAAGGGCATAGCGAGTAAGCGGAGCGCCTGCAATAACCGCGCAAATTCCATTACAATCAGTCTTGCACCGCTATCCATGAGTATTTTTAAGCTGGAAAAGGCGGAGGCAAACGGCAGGAAAACTGCGGCAAAGAGAACGGCATCTGCCAAAAAAACGGCGGACAAAAAGAATAAGAACCAGTAAATTCGGCTGCTGAACACAAAATCGGAGCAAGAGGGTTGCTGCATGGCAGCAGCCCTTTTTATGCTATTGGGAATGTATGAAAAGGCATTTGTGAAGGAAAGGAAGGATGATATGATGTTAGAGGTAATGGCGGCTTCATCGACATCCCAGATCGTGGAGGAGGCAGCGAAGGAAGCCGAAAAGTCCGCAGGACTTGTGAGACAGACATTAGATGAACTGCTGAACTGGATGATTAGCAAGTCAGGAAGTGTCATCATTGCAATTTTCGTGATTGTGATAGGGCTTAAACTTGTAAACTGGCTGATGAAAGCAATGCGGCATTCCTTTGAACGATCCAAAATGGAAATCTCTGTAGCAGGTTTTATACTGTCAGTGATCAGGGTGATTGGATATGTGCTTGTATTTTTAACAGCGGCAACTGTGGTTGGGTTTGAGGTGACAAGTTTTGTAACGATTTTGGGAACGGCATCTCTTTCGATTGGTCTTGCCCTGCAGGGGGCGCTTTCAAATCTCGCCGGAGGAGTCCTTATTTTAATGTTAAAGCCATTTCAGGTGGGTGATTACATATTGGAGAATAATAAGGGGAACGAGGGTACGGTTGTGTCAATTGACATTTTTTATACCAGGCTGCGAACCCACGATAATAAAATTGTTGTGATTCCAAATGGGATCCTGGCAGATAACAGCTTAGTGAACCTGACGGATGAAACAAAACGAAAAGTAGAAATTAAAATATCAATTGCTTATAATAGCGATATCCGAAAGGTGAAAGAACTGATATATGGTCTTTTGGATGCAGATAAGAGGATTCTCTCGGAGGAACCAAAGGATGTATTCATTGATTCTTTTGATGACAGTGGGATGACACTTGGAATCCGAAGCTGGGTGCAGACAGAGGATTTCTGGCCGGTTACATGGGATTTGCGGGAAAAGGTGAAAGCCGCCTTTGATGAAAATGGAGTGGAAATACCATATAACAGGCTGGAAGTGGATGTGAGAAAGCAATAAAAGGAGAAAGAAGGAAAAAGAGATGAAAGCAAAGGATTTTGGATTAACAAAGCAGGATATTATTGAAATGTCAGACAAATATATGCTGAATATTGGATATCGTTTCCCGATTGTGGTGGAAGAATCAAAGGATTTACTGGTAAGGGATGCAGAGGGAGAGGAATATCTGGATTTTTATGCAGGAATTGCGGTAAATTCGGCAGGAAACTGTAACGAGAAAGTTGTGGCGGCAATCAGGGAACAGGCAGGGCAGACAATGCATACAAGCCTTTATCCGTATTCGGTGCCGCAGGCAGTGCTTGCAAAGTTAATCTGTGAGACGACGGGAATGGATCGGATTTTCTTTCAAAATTCCGGTACGGAGGCAAATGAGGCAATGATTAAGATGGCGCGTAAATACGGCATTGGGAAATATGGGCCGGATCATTACCATATTGTTACGGCAAGGAAAAGTTTTCACGGCCGGACATTTGGCGCAATGGCTGCAACAGGTCAGCCGGATAACGGATGCCAGATGGGATTTGGCCCGATGGTGCCGGGATTTACTTATGCGGAGTATAATAATCTTGACAGTTTTAAGGAGGCATGCAGCGAGAATACGGCTGCGATTATGATTGAGCCGGTTCAGGGTGAAGGCGGCGTGTACCCTGCCACCCCGGAGTTTATAAAGGGGCTGCGTGAGCTTTGTGATGAGCGGGGCATGTTGCTGCTGTTTGATGAGGTACAGACAGGGTGGTGCCGTTGTGGTGAAATCATGGCATTTATGCACTATGGAGTAGTGCCGGATGCAGTGACGATGGCAAAAGCGATGGGTGGAGGAATGCCGATTGGCGCAATGGCTGCAAAGGAGGAATATGCGCAGGCATTAAATCCAGGTTCGCATGGGAGTACATATTCAGGGAATCCGGTATGTTGCGCCGCTTCCTATGCACAGATCAATGAGCTGTTAGACCGTAATCTTGCGAAGAACGCAAAGGAAATGGGTCTGTATTTCATGGAGAAGTTACAGGCGCTTCCGGATGTGAAGGAAGTGCGCGGGCTCGGGCTGTTAGTCGGACTGGAACTTGCCGATACAGATGCGGTTGCGGTTAAGATAAAAGCGATGGAAAAGAAACTTCTTGTGACTGCCACATCTGACCGGATTATCCGGATGGTGCCGCCGCTTATTGTGACAAAGGAGGATTGCGACAAAGCGGCTGCCATTTTGAGGGAGGCAATTCTTGAGGTTCGCAAATGAACATAAAATATAGAAATGAGGAGAAAAAAGATGACGAAATGGGAAAGTGAGCGTAATGCATTGTTAAGCAAAAAGGTGATGGAAGGTTTGGAGTCACGGAATATGGAGGGATATTTTGTGAATACGAAGGAAGAAGCGCTGGCAAAAATGTTGGAGCTGATTCCGGAAGGCAGTTCCATTGGATGGGGTGGAACGATGAGCGTAGGCGCAATTGGCGGTTTTGATGCAATCCACAATGGAAAGTACAGATTATTTGACCGGGATGCCGCACAGACAAAGGAGGAAAAAGATAAATTGTGCAGGGAGATTTTCTTTGCTGATTTTTTCCTGACAAGCGCAAATGCGATTACCGAGGATGGAATACTTGTGAATATTGATGGGAATGCGAACCGGGTGTCTGCCATTGCATTTGGGCCGGCGCATGTTATCGTGGTGGCGGGCATGAACAAGGTTGTGAAAAGCGAGGAGGATGCCATAAGCCGTGCAAGAAACATAGCAGCTCCAATTAATGCGCAGCGGTTTGGGCTGACAACTCCGTGTGCGAAAACCGGGACATGTTATGACTGTAAATCGCATGATACCATTTGCTGTCAGACATTGATTACCAGATACAGCAAGCATGATGGCAGAATTAAGGTTATATTGGTAAATGAGGATTTGGGCTTCTAAAGAGCAGGTTATTTTCTGCAAAATAAGGTCATTTTCTGCAATCGGGCAAAATGGGGCTAAATTATTTTGGGAAAAACACGATATATACCATAGGAGATATATTTATCGGGTGTATGTAGTGGTATCCCCCAAAAACCATTAAGCGCTCAGTAGAGGAGGAACGTATTATGAGAATTACGACAACCATGTTGAATTTAACGTCCAGGAAGACAGGGATTCCGGTGGGATCCGGCAGTATGTTAGATTATCTTAACAAAAATGGCAGCAATGATCTGTTAAGCGCTATTGGCAATAAAAAGACCAATGCTTATGATGCTGTTCAAAAAAAGAGTTATGAAAAGCTGGGAAATGTTGCTGACGATCTCTTTCAGAACACAGAGAAATTTCTGGCAGAAGGTGAGAAGAATCTTTTTGCCAATGCAGAAAAATCGGGAGATTATAAGGATGTTTATGAGGAGATTGCAAGTCTGGCAGAGCATTATAACAGCACACTGTCGATCCTCAAAGGAACATCAGGCGCACTGAACAATTACTACAGCATTATGCTTTCAGAAGCGGCATCCGCAAACAGGGATTTGCTTGCAGAGGTTGGCATGACGGTTGGAAAAGACGGCAAAGTGAGTGTTGATGCAGAGAAGTTAAAAGATGCTGACAAGGAACAGCTGAAAAAGGTTTTTGGCAAGGACAGCGATTTTATGGAAAAGCTTGCATTTTTGTCAGAACATATTTCGGATAATGCGCAAAGTTATGCCGACAGCATATCCAATCAGTACAATGCAGCAGGCAATACCTATTCGGCAGGCAGCAGTAAGTATGATTTTTTAGGATAGCAGTATCTTGAAGTGGCAGCCAAAGGGATGGGCAGGCATGTCCGGCTGCTTTATGAGAATATGATAGGAAGAAAGAATAGATAGGAATACATGGATATTTCTATCTATTTTTATGTGCCGTCAGATACAGCAGTGATGCAGCGGAGCATTTTTTATATACAATATCCGGCTTTGTATGAAACAAGACTTGAGTTTCCGCAAATTGCAATGTAAAAGTGAGTAAACCTTCCCGCAGTGCTA
>JAMPFS010000055.1 GCA_023664325.1 Clostridium sp. | reverse complement strand
GGTATTATATGATGAAGAGGAAGCTATGCGGACTTATGTGGAAAGCGAACGCTATAATGTAGATAATATTTGGACTGGAAAGTGCGAAGAACAGGCATTTTTCAGTCCGTTCTTTTGTCTCGAAGGATTGTTTTGGGATTGATATTGAAACACTTTCCATATATTCCATTAAATGTAAAATAAGGTGCTTGTTTTGTATGCTGAATTGGGATATAATACATCTATTGTTAAAAATTAGGAGGAGAAGATGAAGGAGAGAAAATACACGGATAATCAGTTATGCTGTTTTCTGTTTGGGTTGACATTTTTGATGATGCTGGTTTTAGGGATGCCGCTCAGTGTATCTTATATTTTAGATGAGACGGGAACTGTAGCGAATGCTGCCTTTCTTGCAGGGTATAACTGGAATGACTGGGTAAATTCTACAGGCGGATATTTTTATAAATATGGGCAGGCTCCATTCTATTTTTTGTTTTTTAAGTTTTTTTCCAATCCGTACATGATTTATAAGGGATTAATGTTAATAAATGGTTTGTTTGTTGCATGTATTCCTGTAATTTCTTATAAAATATTGAGAAAACATCTGGGTATTGAGGAACAGGGAAAGTGCATGCTGCTATCCTTTTGTATTGCTGTGGTTCCGGCCCCTGTGTTGTATTCTCTTTTTGCGAGAGCAGATGTCATGCTTATTTCCTGTGCGTGGTTTGTATTATATACATTGTTAGAGTCGATGGATGCTGAACAAACAAAGGAAAAGGTTTGGTGGTCATCTCTAACAGGCTTTTTGAGTATATATATATATATGTGCCATTCGAGAGGAATCGTCTTTGTGATTGCAATGTTTATGGTGACAGCGGTTATACGTTTTTGGGTAAAAAACAAAGGGATATGTTTTAGTGCATATTTGCTGAATGTTTTTCTCTGGCTGGCTGTTGATAAAAAATTAACAAGTTTTTTCAAAAACAGTATATGGGGCAGTGGTAATAAAAAGAATACTTTTGAGAATGTGAATTATGATAAATACGCTACATTACTGACACCGGAAGGTATAGAAACGGTAATTAAAAATATTACGGGCTGGTTTTTTAATTCCTTTTTAGGAACCTTTGGTCTGGTTACTTTGGGTGTTTTTTTTGCAGTCGTAATTTGTGTGTTTTTCTTTTCTAAGAAAAAAAATATAAATGCGAAAGAGGTTGCAATCAATCTGTATGCGCTTCTTGCCTGTTTAGGAACGGGAGCAATGGGCATCTTATTTTTCTTTGGTTCGAATTATAAGTTTGTGACCGGAATTTCCGTAAAACGTGCGGATCGGTTTCTATATAGCAGGTATTTATCTCCATGTTATGCACTTTTAATATTTATAGCGCTGTATTACCTGTTTATCAAAAAGGATTGTTTTGGTCTGAAGACAAAAATTGCGACTGTTGTGTTTGGTGGAGGATTGATTGTATATTGCAGGAGCTGGCTACCTGGTTATGTAAATAAAGTAGAATACTCATGGAGAAATACGATTGATTCTGCACTGTTTTTTGATACTGTTCGGTACGGAAATGATGCAAACACATATAAAGGTGTGTCGAGAGCATTGCTGATTATGGCTGTTGTATCATTTTTGGGGCTTATTTTCTGGATTATATTGAGTGAATGGAAAATGAAGCGGGTCAATCTGTGTTTTGTTTTTATTGGTGCGAGTTTTCTGTTATCTCTGGGTGTGAATTATGTGAAACTGCGCTATGCCACAGATGTGCGGCCCATGCTTAGCGCTGGTGCAGTTATTACATGGATGGATAATTTAGAAGATAAAACAGATATTTCAGAGGAGTATCATGATGTTTATGTTGATAAATCATTTTCGAGACACAAGACGCTTCAAATGGGTATGCCGCAATATACAGTGCATGTAAAAAAATCAGTCGCAGCGGAAGATGTGGATGATATGTTTATTATTGTTAAAAATTATGTCATAAATGAAAAATGGGCGGGAGATGATTGTTACCTGTTTTCTGATTATGATTTTGAGAATACACAGGCAACAGTGCTTGTAAAGGGAGAACAGCTCAAAGAAGCACTGGAAGATAAAGGTATAGAGCTGGTTCCAGTGACAGAGGAATATACACAAAAGAAACTTCCGGGCGGAGGCACACCATTTTTGAAAGCAGTGAAAAAGGTGTTTGATTTTCAGGTTGATGCGATTTTTAATTGAGGTAATAAAATGATTGACAGAATAAAGCGTTTTTCAAATAAAAATAAACTGTGTTATTATCTTATATATGCGTTATTTAATTTGTATGGAATATTGTTTTCCCTTTTATGTATAATAATGCGTATATTTCCCATACAGAAAAATAAGATTGTCTGCTGCAATATGAAGGGAAAAAGGTATGGGGATAATCCGAAGTATATTGCAGATGAGATATTAAGAAAAAATCTGGATTACGAGATTGTATGGTTGATAAAATCAGCGGATTATGCAGAGTGGCCGGAGGGAATACGTCCTGTGAAATACACACCGATTCATGTTGCGTATCATTTGGCAACTGCTAGGATATGGATTGACAGTAATACAAAGCCTTTGGGCGTGTTAAAAAGAAAGGGGCAGTACTATATTCAGACATGGCATGGAAGTTATGGCTTGAAGAAGATGTATGGAGATATCCCGGATAAGATGAATCTGTTTGATAAGCGAAATATTCAATATAACTCCAAAATTCAGGATTTGTTTGTGTCAAATAGTGATTTTTATTCTGAAATCTACCGGAGAGCTTTTTGGTATTCGGGTGAGATTCTGAAATGTGGCAGCCCGAGGAATGATATCTTTTTTACGGAGAATCAGCAGTGCCTTTTGCGAGTGCAGGCGTTTTTTAAGATAAAGGATAAGAAAATAGCGCTGTATGCGCCAACATATCGGAATGATTTCGATACAGATGCCTATCATTTGGATTTTGAACGTTTAAGAGGAAACCTTGCAAAGCGTTTTGGCGGGGATTGGGTGATTTTAGTCAGGCTGCATCCGCACAATATGATAGATGCGGAAAAGTTCTTGGACTATACAGATACGATCGTCAATGCAACCACATATAGTGTAATGCAGGAATTGCTTGTGGCTGCCGATCTTTTGATATCTGATTATTCAAGCTGTATGTTTGATTTTGTTACCACGAAAAAACCTTGTTTTATGTATGCATCGGATGCTCAAAAATACAAGGAGGAGCATGATTTTTATTTTAATATCTATGAGCTTCCATTTCCATTAGCCCAAAATAATGATGAAATGGAGGAAAAAATTCTTCAGTTTGATGATGATTTATATCAGAAAGACTTAGAGGATATGTTTAAAAAAGTAGGTTTGTGTGAGACTGGAACGGCATGCAGACAGGTGGTGGATTGGATTGAAGCACATGTATAGGAACCGTATTAGACATTCAGGAATGGAGCGTATAATAGCCAAATGGATATGTTTGAAAACCAAAGAGTATTATTTGTAACGACTAAAAATCTGGATTATCTGCGAAATACACAGGAAATTGCTTTGCTGAAGCAGATTGCAGGAGATGTGCATGTGATTGGCTCCAATCAGAAAAGTTATCCGGCAAGACTGATGCATGTTTACTGGCGATTGCTGCGGTATCCGAAAACGCAATTTGACAAGGTGTTTGTCGGTTTTGCCCCCCAGTTAGTGATTCCGCTTTTTAAGTGGAAGTTTAAGGGTAAAGGAATTGGAATTGATTTTTTTATATCTGTTTATGATACCCTTGTTTTTGACCGAAAAAAGTTTAAGGCAAATGGCATAGCAGCAAGGATATTAAAATGGGTGGATACGATTACCATACAGGCGGCAGATCATGTTATTTCAGATACAAAGGCACATGGGAACTATTTTATAGACGAATTTGGTCTGTCAAAAGATAAGTTACAGGTTTTATATTTAGAGGCAGATAAATCTATTTATTATCCAAGAAAACAGGAAAAACCGGAACGGATGAGAGACCGGTTTACCGTTTTATATTTTGGGAGTGTCCTGCCCCTACAGGGGTTAGATGTGATCTTAGGTGCAGTCGATTTGCTGAAAGAGAATAAGAATTTGTATTTTGTGATGATAGGTCCAATAGATGAGAAATACCATAAGCCGCAGTCTGATACAGTGGAATATCATGACTGGCTTTCACAGAAAGAACTTGCGGATTATATTAACAATGCAGATTTGTGTCTGGCTGGGCATTTCAATAAAGATATAAATAAGGCAAAGCGTACGATACCTGGCAAAGCATATATTTATGATGCGATGAAAAAACCAATGATACTTGGTGATAATGCTGCCACGCATGAGTTATACAGAGAAGATATGCCGGGAATTTATTTTGTGGAAATGGGAAACTCACAGGCACTTGCTGATACCATATTAACGGTTGCGAAAAGGAGGGAATAGCATGAATATTGGAGTGATATTTGCAGGAGGAATTGGTCAGAGAATGAAAACCACAACACGACCGAAGCAGTTTTTGGAAATGCATGGCAAACCCATTATCATATATACATTGGAGGTTTTTGAAAACCATCCGGACATTGATGCTATTGTGGTTGCATGTGTGGAGGATTGGATTCCGTATTTGAATGAATTATTGGAACGGTTTCGGATCACAAAAGTAAAAAAGGTAGTGCCGGGTGGGGAAACAGGACAGATGTCAATCTATAATGGATTGGCGGCGGCAAAGGACATTGCCGGAGAGGAAAAAAGTATTGTCCTGATTCATGACGGCGTGCGTCCGCTTATTAATGGAACGGTTATTACAAATAATATAGCAAGTGTACAGGAAAACGGTTCTGCAATTACCAGCGCAATCGTAAAGGAAACGATCATGGTGGTGAAGGATGACAATTCAATTGATTATGTACCGGATCGGGCTCATTCCAGGGTGGCGAAAGCACCACAAAGCTTTTGGCTGCATGAGATTTTAGAGGTGCATCACAGGGCGCAGGAAGAAGGCATTAAGGATTTTATTGATTCCTGTACAATGATGAAATTTTATGGGCATAATTTATTTTTAATTGACGGACCATATGAGAACATTAAAATTACAACCCCGGATGATTTTTATACGATGAGGGCATTGTTGGATGCACAGGAGAATGCACAGATTTATGTTGATTAATGGAGGCAATATGGAACAGATTTATTTAGAGGATATCCGCAATATTGCAGACTGCGGTTCAGTGGATTTTGGCAGTTTATCAGGAGCAACCGTTTTAGTGACCGGTGCTACCGGATTGATTGGGGCAACTTTAGTAAGAGGATTGATGGGATATAACCGGTTTCATAATGGCAGGATATCTGTCATAGCATATGTGCGCAATGAGAGCAAAGCAAGACAGATGTTTTTTCAATATCTGGAAGATGAGTTGTTTCAGCTTGCCGTGGGTGATGTGAATCAGTTTACCCGTCTGGATGGTGATATAGATTATATTATACATGGCGCAAGTGTAACATCCTCGAAAGATTTCGTGGATAAGCCGGTGGAGACAATCCTGACAGCAATTGAGGGAACAAAGAATATATTGGAACTGGCAAGGGAGAAGAAGGTAAAGGGTATGGTGTATATGTCCAGTATGGAGGTGTATGGTACGCCGTTTGACCGCACGCCGCTTACAGAGGAAAAAATGGGATACTTAAATCCATTATCGGTGCGAAGTTCCTATTCGGAAAGCAAGCAGATGGTTGAAACTCTCTGTGTTGCATATTTTGCGCAGTACCGGGTTCCGGTTAAAATCGTAAGGCTGGCACAGACGTTTGGTCCGGGCGTTGCTGCGGATGACGGAAGGGTATTTGCAGAGTTTGCAAGATGTGCAGTGAAGGGAAATGACATAACCTTGCAGACGAAGGGGGAAACAGAAAGAATGTATCTATATACGGCAGATGCTGTTACAGCGCTGCTCACGGTTCTGACAAAGGGGGAAAACGGAACAGCATACAATGCGGCAAACAGGGAATCGTATTGTTCCATTAAGGAGATGGCGGAAATGGTCGCATCCGAGTTTGGGCAGGGAAAGAGCAGGGTGGTAATTGACATACCGGATCTTCCGAATACAAGCTATAATCCTGTGTGCCATGTGTATTTGGAATGTGGCAAATTAGAGCAGTTGGGTTGGAAGGCAGAAATCGGACTGAAGGAAATGTACCGACGGATGATTGGCTGCATGGGCATATGAATGGTAGATGAGTAGGAGTGCATATGAAGAAAATTGCAGTGATGGGTCTGACTGACTTGGTGAACTTCGGAGAACGGTTTCTGGCAGATACGGTGGTTTATTTAGTCGGAGATCAATATGATGTATCAAGTATTGATTTTCGACCAAAGAAGAAAACATTTGGTTATTTGATATTTGGCATATCCGTGATTGCATCAAGGATCTTATCTTTTTGGGAGAAATCAGCAGGACTTATATTGTTTGGCGTCAGGTGCTATACAAAAAGATATTACAAAAAGCAGTTAAAGGAATGTGATGCAATTATATTTGCCTGTGGAAGCTATAAATATGGAACTCAGAAGCTTTGGGCATATTATTCTGTTGTAATTGAAGTGGCAGAAAAATATAGTATTCCGGTTATGTTTGATGCGGTGAATGTTCAGGATTTTAATGATAAAGACTGGAGATGCAGATGTTTAAAACAGCATACGAATTATTCCTGCGTAAAATGTATCACGACACGAGATGGCATGTATGGTCTGGAGAAACTTAGAACCTGTTATCTGAAGCAGGGAACAAAGATTCATTCAGAGGCAGTCGGAGATCCGGCATTTTGGATTCCGGAGTGCTATGGTGTGAAAAGAAAAAAGAATAATGGAAAAATAGGTGTTAACCTGATTCGTACAGGGGTATTTGCCGATTATGGTCTGAAGGTGACAGAAGAGCAGTTGGTAGATATATATTGTAAATTAATAAAACGGTTAGAACAGGAGCATGTTGAATGGGAATTTTTTACAAATGGTTTACCGGTTGATTATATGGCGGGCAGAAACATATTGCAAAAATGCGGCATGCCGGAGCGGGAAATTGTTGTACCGGAGAGCGCAAAGGAACTGGTAGAAATTATCGCAGGGTATAAAGGGATTATTGGCGCAAGATTACATGCATGTATCTGCGCATATTCTTTGGATGTGCCGCTGGCAGGTTTTATCTGGGATGAAAAGATGCTGCGCTTTGCACAGATTGCCCGATTGGAGCAAAACTTCCTAAAAGAAGAGGAATTAACGGGAGATGCCATTTATGAACGGTTAAGGGAAATGTTAAATAAAGATTATGACCGGGAAAGCAGAAATAGTTGGAAACAGAAAACGAAAGACTCAATTGATAATTTTATAATTCGATGTTGATTTGGTGGATAAGGAGAACCATTATGAATGTTCTATTATTTGATACTGCAATTGGTACGTTTAACAGAGGAGATGACATTATTTTAAACAGTGCAGAGGAATGTCTTGCCCCCCTGTTAAATAAAAGCTATGTCATGAGATTAGGAACACACATTAATAATTTGAATCTGTACCATTATCTCAGAAACAGTAAAAAGGTAAAATTTGCGGATACCTGCGATTATAAATTCATCCTGGGAACGAACCTGCTGACGAGTAATGTGATCCGTTCAATTGGACAATGGTCGGTAGGTCCCCTTTCTAAGAGATTGTACAAGAATTCTATTTTAGCCGGGGTTGGGATTACAAAGGCAAATCAGAAGACGACAGCCTTGACAAAGGCATTTTATAAAGATATATTGCGGAAGGACATTGCACATAGTGTGAGGGATGAGCAGAGCAAACAGATGTTGGAGGAAGTCTGCAATATCCAAGTGTTAAATACGGGCTGTCCGACTCTCTGGGGATTGACGCCGGAGGTGTGCAGTAAAATTCCTGTCAGGAAAGCGCCAAATGTTGTGTTTACGGTGAGTGGACAGACAAAATATCAGAATCCGGAGAGGGATTCACTGTTGTTGTCTACAGTGGAACAAAATTATGATAAAATGTATTTCTGGGTACAGACCTATGAGGATGAGGGATATTTTAAATCGTTAAAGCATACGAAGGATGTCCAGTATATTTATTCATTGAAAGATTATGAAAAGATCTGTGAAAACGGAAATGTAGATTATGTAGGAACCAGGCTTCATGGTGGAATATTTGCAATGCAGCATAATGTTCGGTCTGTGATTGTTGAAATTGACCACCGTGCAAGGGGATTTTCTGAAATTAACCATATTAATACCATTGCAAGAGATCAGCTTGAGGGATTGGCAGATTTAGTGAATGGAGACATTAAGACAGAGGTCTGCCTGCGGGAAACAGAAATTAAAGAGTGGTTAGCACAATTTTTATAGTAGTAGAAAGAAGATAAAACATGAATCAGTTGTATCAAAAATATAAACAATTACCAATTCAGGGAAGGGCAACCATTTGGTACACAGTATGTAATATTTTACAAAGGGGAATTTCGATTATCACAATTCCCGCATACACCAGAATTTTAACAAAAGAACAGTATGGCACATATTCTACTTTTTTGGCATGGATTGAGATATTTGAAATCATTGTTACATTTCGGCTGGCATATGGAGGATTTGTAGTAGGTTTGACAAAATATGAAGAAGACAGGGATTCTTATTGTTCCTCTATGCAGTGTCTAAGCTTTACGATAACGAGTATTTTTTTGATCTTATATTTAGGCATGGCGCCTTTTATCAATAATTTGACAAAGATGACAACTACAATGACTTTGCTGATTTTTATTCTCATGTATTTCATGCCAGCGATACAGTTTTGGACTGCAAGGCGAAGAGTGGAGTATCGTTATACTTCTGTTTTGATTGTGACGGTTGTAAGCAGTTTTCTGATGCCGGTATTGGGAATTTTTGCCGCCCTGTTTAGTACGGATAAGGCAGTTGCAGTTGTCGGTGCGAGAGTCTTTGTGCAGGGGTTGATCGGATTGGTTTTAGTATGGGTAAACTGCCATAATCACTTTACATTTTATCACAAAGAATATTGGAAACGTGCTATAATTTTTAACTTACCGCTTTTGCCGCATTATCTTTCCACGGTAGTGCTTCATAGTTCAGATCGCATTATTATTAAGGGTATCGTAGGAGCAGAGGAGGCAGCGATTTATAGTGTGGCAAATAGTGCAGCCATGGCAATGCAGTTATTTGGGTCATCTATAAGCCAGGCTTTACAGCCCTGGCTGTTTAAAAAACTAAAAGATAAATCTTATGCGGGTATTGGAATGATTATGAATCTTTCCCTGGTGTTTGTTGCGGGATTGAATCTGGGCTTGATTGCATTGGCGCCGGAAGCGGTGGCAATTTTGGGACCGTCCTCTTACCAGGAGGCAATCTGGATAATTCCTCCTTTGACAGCGAGTGTGGTAGTCATGTTTTTTTACCAGCATTTTGTAAATGTTGAGTTCTTTTTTGAAGAGAGCAGGATTACGTCAGTTGCATCAATTGGCGCTGCGGTACTGAACGTCATATTGAATTTTTGGCTGATTCCGATTTTCGGATATTTGGCGGCAGGATATACAACACTGTTTAGCTATTCACTGTTTGCAGTCATCCATTATATTTTTATGCGGGTTGTATGCAGAAAGAATAACTGTCCGGATAATCTGTTTGATATTAAAAAAATGCTTTTGATTATGTTGGCATTTGGCAGCATGGTGGCTGTTATGGCAGTCGGATATAAAATAACAGTACTTCGTTTTGCAACACTGGGAGTTCTTATTGTAATAGCAGTCTGGAAAAGAAAACAGATCCTTTCTTTTGTCCGTCAATTTATGAAAAAGTAATCTCCTGCTGTCAGAAGAATAGTCCGCTTTATTGACAAATCCGCAAGTTGACAGTAAGATGGCGATAGGGAAAAAGAAACACTATTAGGAGGGAAAGAATATGAAACTAATTATACAGATACCATGTCTGAATGAGGCAGAGACATTGGAAATCGCTTTAAATGATTTACCAAAGCATATTGATGGCATTGATGAGATAGAGTATTTGATTATCAATGATGGAAGTCAGGATAATACAGTGGAGGTTGCGAAAAACTGGGGTGTTCATTATGTAGTGAATTTCAAGCAGAATAAGGGGCTTGCAAAAGGATTTATGGCAGGGCTGGATGCCTGTCTTCGCAATGGCGCTGATATTATTGTAAATACAGATGCCGATAACCAGTATTGTGGTGAGGACATTGAAAAGATTGTCCGTCCGATTTTGGAGGGAAAGGCAGATATTGTCATCGGCGAACGTCCGATTGACGATACGGAGCATTTTTCGCCTTTGAAGAAGAAGTTACAGCATATTGGAAGCTGGACGGTTCGGATTGCTTCCAAATCCGATATACCGGATGCACCGAGCGGATTTCGCGCATACAGCCGGGAAGCGGCAATGCGGTTAAATGTTGTGAATCAGTATACTTATACGTTAGAGACGATTGTACAGGCGGGGCATGAAAAATTTGCGATGACCTCGGTTCCAATCCGTACCAATGCGGAGCTTCGGGAGTCCAGATTATTTAGCAGCATGTTTGGTTACATTAAAAAATCAATGGTAACGATTGTGCGGTCATTTATGATGTATAAGCCTCTGCGCTTTTTTGGAGGGCTGGGCGCCATCCTGTTTCTGATTGGAATGATTTTGGGAATCCGCTATCTGGTCTTTATCTTTACAGGAGCTACGGGTGGACATGTACAGTCTTTGATTCTGGCATCCATGTTGATGATGATGGGATTTATGACAGGAATTATAGGTCTGCAGGCAGATATTATATCTGCAAACCGTAAAATATTGGAAGATATACAGTATCATGTCCGGAAAATTGATTATGATAATGAAAAGAAAGTAGAGAAATAGAGAATAGGGGATGCCGCACAAAAGCTTTTCGTGTGTTATCCCCTTTCCATTCGTATAGGAGAAGAAGAATGAAGGATGTTTTGGTTTCCGTTGTGATGCCTGCATACAATTGTGAACAGTATATTAAAACAGCGATGGAGTCAGTGCTGGCTCAGAATGTATCTTTAGAACTGTTAGTCATTGAAGATCATTCTGCCGATAAAACGGTGGAGTGCATCCAGGCATTTTCAGGGGATGAGCGGGTGAAATATATTCAAAACGAACGCAATCTCGGAGTGGCGCAAAGCCGTAATAAAGGGATTGAAATGGCAAAGGGGAAGTATATTGCGTTTTTAGATGCGGATGATTACTGGATGCAGGATAAGCTGGCGAAACAGGTATCCCTGATGGAAAAAGAACAGGCGGTATTATCCTCGACGGGAAGGGAACTGATCGATGAAAATGGAAACCCAAAGGGGAAAATAATCGGCATAAAAGAGGAGATCAGTTATAAAGAACTGCTGCGGGGAAATGTGTTAAATACTTCCGGTGTGATGGTGCTTGCCTCTGTTGCCAGGAAATATCCTATGGTTCAGGACCATTTACACGAGGACTATATTATGTGGCTTTCTATCTTGAAAGAATACGGAAAGGCATATGGGATAAATGAACCGCTGTTAAAATACCGGGTTATGAAGGGTACGAAGTCAGGCAATAAATTAAAATCTGCGAAAATGACCTATGGCGTATACCGGTATATGGGATTTGGCAGAATGAAATCCTTTTATTATTTTTGTTTTTATGCGGTAAACGGTGTAATAAAATATTATATTCCACACTGAGGAAAAAGGAATATCTTTTGATAGCAGAAGGAAAGAACAATGAGTGATAGAGAAAAGAATCAGAAAAGGACAGAGGAAGAACAGCAGGTAACAGGCAGGGAGTTATCCAAAAAGTATCAAATGGATCTGACAGAGGGGCCGGTACTTAAAAAAATGCTGCTGTTTTGCATACCATTGATGTGCTCGAGTATTTTGCAGCTTTTGTTTAATGCAGCGGATATTGTAGTGGTTGGGCAGTTTGCCGGGGACAATTCACTGGCTGCGGTTGGTTCGAATACCGCATTAATCAATCTGCTTACCAACCTCTTTGTGGGGCTGTCTATAGGGGTTAATGTACTGGCAGCGAGATATTATGGCGCAAAGCGGGATAAAGAGCTTTCTGACACGGTACATACGGCTGTTTTTGTCGGACTTGCAAGTGGTATTTTCTTAAATATTATTGGTGTGTTTGGGGCAAAGCAGATTCTTGTCTGGATGCGCACGCCTGATGAAGTGCTGCGGCTTGCAGCGCTTTATCTTCGGATATACTTTTTTGGCATGACAGCTATGATGGTATATAATTTTGGAAGCGCGCTGCTCCGCGCGATGGGTGATACAAAGAGACCATTATACTATCTGTTAGGCTCCGGTATTGTAAATGTGCTGCTGAATCTGTGTTTTGTGATTGTATTAAGAATGGATGTAGCCGGTGTAGCGTTAGCTACGGTGATTTCCCAGTGTATCTCTGCGGGGCTGGTGCTCAGGTGCCTTATCCGGGAACAGGGAGCCATGCATCTGGAACCGGGAAAAGTCCGCTTAAAGAAGAATATTTTTGTGAAGATTTTGCAGATTGGCATTCCGGCGGGAATCCAGGGTGTCGTGTTTTCCCTGTCCAATGTGGTGATCCAGGCATCTGTAAATGCATTTGGACCAACAGTTATGGCTGGTAATTCAGCAGCGCAGAATCTGGAGGGCTTTGTTTATATGGCAATGAATGCGTTTCATCAGGGTGCAATTACTTTCACAAGCCAGAATATGGGGGCAGGGAGAAAAGACCGCATTATGCGGATTGCCCTTGTCGCACAGCTTTGCGTAGTTGTGGTGGGTGTCGTGTTTGGAAATGGGGTTGTGCTGTTTGGACATTCCCTGCTTGGCATTTATTCCGGCAGCGCCAGAGTGGTGGAGGCAGGTATGGTGCGCCTTCGGATGATATGTACCGCTTATGCGCTGTGCGGCATGATGGATGTTATGGTCGGTCTGCTCCGGGGGCTTGGCTATGCAGTGATGCCAATGGTTGTGTCACTGATTGGCGCATGTGGTCTGCGCCTTGTCTGGATTGCAACGATATTTCAAATCCCACAGTTTCACACGATATATATGCTGTATCTGTCCTATGCGGTGACATGGATTATTACTTTTTTGGCGCATGTGGTCTGTTTTTATATAGGGGCAAGGAGACAGGGTATTTTAAGAAAAACATAAATTTCGGAAAATGAGTTGTGAAATAGACAAAGAAAGTAAAAAAAATTCTCAAAAAATTGTGAAATAATACAAAAACAGAGATGGATTCTGTAAAAAATAACGAAAAAGAAACTTCGTAATTGTTATAATTCGTCATATCGTATATAATAGGTGTTATCTGTTTCATATGCATGATTTTTATGAGAGAGAAGTTTTGGCATAAATATAGGGGAGATTGGTGACTTATGGCATATTGGAATTTATCCTTTGACGGAGCGGCTATTTTTATATTATTACTTGTTTTTATATGGTACTTTAACGAAAAGAGGATTCCGATCAGAAGCCATCGTTCCTTTTTAATGTTTATGGCTGCCACTTTTGCGGCAACGGGACTGGAAGTTTTGGCAACCCAGATGGCGCAGAATATAAGCGAAGCCGGATATGACAGGTTTTTTGCGGTACTGACACTGCAAACATTGGCAATTCATCTGGTGACAATATCGTTTGCACATTATTTACTGCTGTTAGCACATGTCAATATACATGGCAATTTTGTCATACGGAATTTTTTCCGGATTTGTACCGTGTTTGATATTGCGGTTGTAGCGCTGAATTTCCGGCTTCACTGGCTGTTTACATTTGAGAATGGCATGTACCATTCCGGTGTTGGTGAATATTTTATGTATGGCATTGATGGCATCATGCTTGTTATCTGTGTCGTTACCATGATCTGTTCCAAGCAGAATTTTAAGTTTTTGCGGTTGATGCCGTTGGCATTTACGATTGTTTGCAGTATTCTTGCATGTATTGCGCAGGTATTTTACTACATACCGCTGATTAATTTTGTTCTTGCTTCGATCTGCCTGACCGTGTATCATTACCAGCAAAATACGGGAACCGTAACGGATGTTGTGACCGGACAGTTTAACCGCCGCTTTTTGGGTGAGTATATCCGGAATAAGTTTCTGGAAAAGAGGGAATTTGGAATCATAGTGGTTGCAATGGATGATTTCAAGTTTGTGAATAAGACCTATGGGGTAGAGACCGGCGATCATTTACTGTATCAGGTGGGACAGTTTTTAGAACGGATTAAGGCAGCAAAAACAGTGTTCCGGTTTGGTTCGGATCAGTTTTGTGTTGTACTGGATAAGAATGTGGATACGATTGCAGAGCTTGCCGGGCAGATTTTAAGCCGGTTCCGCCATCCGTGGTACAGCGAGGATCAGACAGCGGTCATGATGTCGGCATCCATATGCTGTATGGAATGTCCGAGGGATGCGCAGAATTATGGCGATCTGATAGAAGTGATGGATTATTCCATGAGCGTGGCAAAGAATACGAGAAAGGGGCTTATTACCCCTGCAAATGAGATTGATTTGGACAAGATTAAGCTGGATAAGGCGATTGAGAAAGCAGTGAAGCTCGCCATTGACAGGGATGAACTGTTGGTGTACTATCAGCCGATTTTTTCTGTGACAAAGGGTGTGTATAATTCGGCAGAGGCGCTTGTGCGGCTGAATGATGAAAAGCTTGGATGGATTTCACCGGAAGATTTTATTCCGATTGCGGAAAAAAATGGTCTGATAGTGGAAATGGGGGAACTGATTTTAGAGAAGGTCTGCCGCTTTATACGTGATTTTAATCTTTCAGAAACGACAGTGGAATATATTGAGGTGAACATCAGTCCGGTGCAGCTGCTCCAGCATGATTTTGCAGACCGTGTCAAAGGGATTCTGGAAAAATATAATGTCAAGCCGAATCAGATTAATATTGAGATTACAGAGACGGCAACGCTGAATTCCGCCTCTATGGTATCGGAGAACATCAACAGTTTAGTCAATTATGGAGTTACTTTTTCTTTGGATGATTATGGCTCCGGCAATGCGAATATTGATTACATAAACCATATGCCATTCAAGATCATTAAGATAGACAAGTATATTATCTGGGATTCATTCAAGAACAGCAAGGCGGGTATTACATTGGAATATACCATCGGGATGCTGAATGCCCTTGAGCTTTATATTGTGGCAGAGGGTGTGGAGACGGAGGAAATGAAACAGCAGTTAGCGGAGTTTGGCTGTCATTATATGCAGGGATGGCTGTATTCAAAGGCGGTTCCGGATGTGGAGTTTATGAAGCTTTTGCAGGCACCAAGTTAAAGGAATGTGAAAGATTATGCAAAAAATATTAATCGTAGAAGATGATGAAAAATTATGCCATGAATTGGAGATTTTTTTGAGCAGGAATGGATATGAAGCGGTAGGTCTTACAAGATATGACAATACCTTGCATGATATCACGGAGACTCATGCCGATTTGGTTCTGTTAGATATTAATCTGCCAAATGTGGATGGGGAGTATATTTTAAAGGAATTGCGTAAGGTGTCCGATGTACCGGTGATTATGATAACCAGCAGGAATAATGAGATGGATGAACTGCTGTCCATGCATTATGGGGCGGATCACTATGTAACAAAGCCTTTTAATACCCAGATCCTGCTTGCAAAAATTGTAGCAATTTTAAAAAGAACAAACAGTGTGATGCCGCAGGATAAGATAAACTGCGGTTTCTTTGTTTTAAATGTGTCGATGAGCCGGATTGAGACAGAGGATAAAATGGTGGAACTAACCGCCAATGAGCTTAAAATCATGAAATGCCTGATAAGAAACAAAGGGAAAATTGTCTCCCGAGAGGATATCATGAACGATTTGTGGGATAGCGAGTCCTTTATTGATGATAACACCCTGACGGTCAACATGACACGGATTCGGAAAAAGTTAGATGAAATCGGATTGAAGGATCTCATTGAGACGAAGAGAGGCCAGGGATATCGTTTATGAAATTTACAAGATATATGTACGATCGTTTAAAGACCATATTACTGCTGTTATTTGGTGTTGTAACCATAGAAATTTTTCTGCTGCTGTATCATGTCAGCATTTTGTTCCATGTATATATATTATTTGCCGTGTTTGCAACATTTTTATTGGGAAACTTTTGGGAATACTATTCCAAAAAGAACTACTATGAAGATATTTTGGGAAAGCTTCCCCGGTTAGAGGAAAAGTATCTGATTGCAGAAATGCTGCCCCGGGCAGATATGGCAGAAGAGCAGTTATTAAGTGAAATTTTATTAGAAACAAACAAGTCAATGTTAGAGAGAGTCAATGAATACAAATATATACAGGAGGAGTATAAGGACTATATCGAATTGTGGATCCATGAAATCAAGCTGCCGATTGCAACCTCCAAAATGATTATAGAAAACAATAAAAATGATGTGACGAAACGTATTGATGAAGAGTTAGATGAGATAGAGGGATATACAGAGCAGGCTTTGTTCTATGCCAGAAGCAGTCACGCAAATAAGGATTATTGCGTGACGGAATGTAAGGTCAGGGATATTATCAATGAGTCTGTCAAAAGAAATAAACAGACATTGATTAACAAAAAAATTGGGATACGGATTGATGGTGAAGATGAGACCATTTATACCGATCCAAAGTGGTGCAGTTTTATTTTGAATCAGGTTATTCAAAATAGTATCAAATACCGGAAAGAGAAGGGTGCGGAAATTCATTTTATCACAGAAAAGAAAAAGGACTGTGTTGTTTTATCTATAGAGGATAATGGGATTGGCGTGAAACCGGGTGAGGTGGACAGAGTATTTGATAAGGGATTTACCGGCAGTAACGGAAGAATTGGGAAAAAGTCAACCGGAATTGGTTTATATCTATGTAAAAAGCTGTGTGGCAAGTTAGGGCTTGGGATTGAACTGAGTGCCAAAGAGCATGTGGGAACAAAGGTAAACATTGTATTTCCGAGGAACAGCTATTCGGATTTGTAGAGGTATTCAGAGTCAGTTTTTACACAGATTCACTGAAAAGATAAGATTTCTTCAAGCATTTCAAAAGCCCCTGAAATGGGGCGTCTGACAAGTTATGTAAACTTCTGAAAACATATCATCTCCCCTATTGTTACGATTTTGTAAGTGAGAGTCGTGAGAGGGAATGTCGGAAATTAGGGGCGTTGTGTGAGTAGAGGGAGAAAATTTACACCAGTTTTACACCAAATGAGGGAGCTTTGGAACGATGAAGTGAGATGGGGATTTTAAGAGGGGAGCCACAACACCAGTGGTTTTGTGGCGGTACTTCTAACACCATACATTAAGAAGTGAGAATCGAAACTTGATTATAAATTAAGGAAAGGACGG
>JAMPFS010000054.1 GCA_023664325.1 Clostridium sp. | reverse complement strand
TGCATGGTATTTCTGATTAAAGAAATTATAACAGAAAGTACCGTAAAAAACAATGGGATTGCGTTTTTTATAGTTGCTATTTTTACCATAATATTTTACAATAAAATTACTTGGGAAAGTGCTTGGAGAGGAAAGGAGGCGGATGAGACCACATAACCGTTATAAGCCATAGTATTCTTTTATCTGATTACGAACGAAGATAAAAACAGGAGGATACTATATGGCAAAGAAAAATTTTGGAACAATAGAAACCAATAAGGCACACCATGATTATAAAAAACGGAAGGGTGCCATCCGTTATCGCCTGACAAATGATTATATGTTCCGGGCAGTCATGCAGAAAAACAAGAACGTATTGAAACATTTGGTCTGTGCGATTACCGGACTTGATGCAGATACGGTAACGGATTTGGATATCTGCAATCCCATTGAGCTTGGGGAACAAATGAACAGCAAAACTTGTGTATTGGATATCAAGCTTTTGCTGAATAAGAAGCAGTATATTAACATTGAGATGCAGATCGTAAAGCAGCGCTACTGGAAGGAACGGTCGCTGACTTATCTCTGTAGGACGTACAATAATCTGGATGAGGGACAGGATTATGCCGACGCAATACCGGCTTTGCAAATCAGTATTCTGGATTTTGATTTATTTGAGGATGTGGAGGAGCTTCTCTCCAGATATTATCTGATTAACGAAAATCCGGAATATTATAATCGGTATAGTGATGATTTAGGAATTTTTGTCCTGAATCTGCGGCAGATTGACAATGAAAAAGTCATAAAGAAGGAAGGGCAGTCAGAACTGTATCAGTGGGCAAAACTGTTCCGTGCAGAAAGTTGGGAGGAATTGAGTATGCTGGCTAAGAAAAATGAAGCGATTGATGAATGTGTCTACACGATGGCGCAGCTTAGTGAAGATGAAAAAATTCGGATGCAGTGCGAAGCCCGAAAAGATAATCTGGCGATTGAGATTGGAATCCGAAAACGGGCTATGCGGGAGGGTCATGCAGAAGGACTTGCGGAAGGTCATGCAGAAGGTCATGCAGAAGGACTTGCGGAAGGTCAGGAACAGGGCTCCTTACAGCGGGCATATGAAATTGCGCAAAGACTTTTAGATATACTCGACAAACCTACCATTGCAGAAAAAACAGGGCTTTCACTGGAAGAAGTAGAAGCTTTGGAACAGGAACGTTAACAGGCAGGTGAAATATCAGATAAGTTTATGGAAATCCGCCATATCTGCGTTGGTATGGCGGATATTTTATGGTGTAGGACATTTTCAAAGGGAATTTATTTTTACGCTATATGAAGCAAAAATAATATATGAGGATGGGTATGAAAAAAATACTATTAGCAATCACTCTGGTTTTCTGGGTTGGATTTATCCTGTTTCTGTCCTTTCAGGCAGGAACGGATACAGCCGCCACCAGTCTGGGGTTCACCAAATGGATATTACAGTTTTTTATAGAGGGAGAGATTCCCTATGAAACGTTGGTGCATTGGCATATGTTGTTCCGTCTGTGGGCGCATCCTGTCATTTTCTTTTTCTATGGGATGCTCGCTATGGGTGTGACAACCGAATTTATTAGCAGGTGTTCGGTGTGTCTTTTCATATCTGTCATATCAGGAATTGTTTTGGCAGTCTTTTCCGAGGTCGGTAAATGGAATATTCCGGGAAGACACTGTGATTTTGGAGAGATGTGTTTGAATATCATAGGAGTGCTGGTGGGAATTTTTTTCATGCTGGCGGTAGAACTTATCAGGAAATGGACGGCTCAGAAAAAAGGATGAATGTATTATGGATTAAAGTTTGTATCTACCATTTCCCGGCAAGATGTGATAAAATGAACGCATAGAGCATGAGTGCAGAATGCTACAGACGGGATTTTAGCCTGCTGGCAGGCAGAAAATCTCGTCTGCAGCATTCTATATGAGTGTCAACGAACACCGAAAAACCGTAGGTTTTGAGGTGAGCACTCATGCTTGAAAGCGAGCATGCATTAAAGCGGGTACAATGGCGTGTCTGTCTACAAACAGCTATCATAGCTATTGAGTAAGCGAAAAGGAGGACGTGAAATGCAGGCAGTATTGGAAAATGAGATTTTAAAGGTTACAGTCAACTATTTTGGAGCCGAATTATCAAGCATCATAAAAAAGGAGACTGGTACAGAATATATGTGGAATGCGGATGAGACATTCTGGAAACGCAGTGCTCCGGTCTTATTTCCGTTCGTGGGAAGCCTTAAAAATAAGGAATTTTTGTATGACGGCAAGGCATATCCTATGGGTCAGCATGGATTTGCAAGGGATATGGAATTTGCTCTGGTGTCAAACACCGGAACGGAGGCATGGTTTTCGTTAAGCTCGGATGAGTCTACCTATGAGAAGTATCCATTTGCATTTACGTTAGAGATTGGTTATGCGCTACAGGGAAATCTGTTAAGAGTGCTTTGGAAAGTCATAAATGAAGACGGCAAGAAGATGTGTTTTTCGATCGGTGGGCATCCTGCATTTATGTGTCCGCTGGCAGGAGAGGGAAAACAGACGGATTATTTCATCACATTTGATGCGAAGGAGGATTTGACATATTCCAAACTGAGTGCAAATGGTCTTGTGGAGTCAAAAGGAAATATTCTTCATACCAACGGTGGGAATATGCAGGTGACCGAGCATCTGTTTGATGAGGATGCCCTGGTAATAGAAGGTGAGCAGGTGCATAAGGTCTCTCTTTGCAAGCCGGATGGAGCAGCATATCTTACGGTCGCATTTGATGCGCCGCTGTTTGGTTTGTGGTCGCCGGCGAAGAAAAATGCCCCGTTTATCTGCATTGAGCCGTGGTATGGGCGGTGTGATGCGGAGGAGTTTGACGGCAGTCTGGAAGACAGGGAGTATGGACATTTCTTAGAGCCGGGAGAGGAATTTGCGGTTGATTTTAGTATAGAGATTGCGTGAGGACAGGTTGATTTCCGCAAGGCGCGAGCGCATGTTTGCATGTCCGTTTGGCTGCTGCGGGGTTGTTGATTTGAGCAATGAAATGGAAGGAATAAGTATGGAAATAATTAAAGCAAAAAAAGATCAGGTTATAGCAAGAAAGAACGACAAAGTGAAATACTGGTATCTGGTACAGGAAGGCGTCGTATTACAGAAGTTTGGATTTTCCGAGGTAAGGTTGGAGAAGAATGCAATCATTGGAATCCTGGAGAAAGATATTTTTCTGTGCGATTATGTGGCGGGAGAAGATACGGTTTTGGCAGGATTTATTTGTGAAAATTCAGAGGATTTGAAGAATATGCTGACCGGACAGGAGAAGATCCGCAATATTTTTTTGAGGGCATCTTTAGAGCAGAGGCATCAAATGTTAAGCCTTTATTCGGATTTATATAACAAGACGCGCCAGTTTCATATGTTTGTGCAGACGGTTTACAATGATTATAAGACGTTTTGCGGGAAGTATAAGATTGAGGAACAGAGTTTCCTGAGGATGGAGCATTTTAATCCGTTGGAGATGCAGCACAAGGCGGAGACATGGGAAATCAACAATAACAACAGCATTGTTAAAAACTATATGCAGGAATATTTGCAGTTGATGAAAAAGGATGACAGCCTTACGGTCGGGGCGATAATGGAGTCTGCTGCGCAGATGCGGAGATTTACTTTGGGCATCGGTGAAATGGAGGCATACTTATCATATAATAAAGATATTTTAGTCAGTGAATCGGCAAATGACCTCTTAATGCTTCTTTTTGATCTGTCAATCAAAACATATGCAAAAAAATACGATATTGAGCCAATTACCAAAGACATGAACCTCATTATAAAGGTTGCGGAGAAATTAAATGTATATAATACGAGAATGCTTGGAAGACGTTTCAAGGAATTTAAGGATTATGATTATGATGGCGGCATGTCTGCGGATGCAAACGGTGAGGACGGAGAAAACATCAGAAGAGAAATTGATATCATGAAAGAAGACTGCATTGAGCATATCCTGGAATATGCGGGCTTTAAGGATGCAGAGGCAGAGGAAATCCGCGAAATGATTGACCAATACAGGGATTTTCCGGATCGGACGTCTATGGATAAAGAGGTATACGGGCTGCGGAAGAAATTGACATCTGTTTATTATGATATTTATTATAAAGTGTTTATGCATGCAGTAAAGGATGAGAAAAGCCTGACTCCTATTCTGGACATGTTTTTGAATTTCGGGTTTATGGATGTATCTTTTATTGGGGAAGAATATGCTATGGCGCTCTATGAGCTGACGGCGCATTTGGATATCTGCCGTTCTGAACACATTTATACGATTTATGAGTGGCTTAAGTGCATTTATCAGGGCGAAAAGGTTCCGTCCAAAAATGAATTTGACATGGATTACCCTGCATACCTCGCTGATTTGTGCAAGAACGGCAGACTTACAGCAGAACAGGCTGCCGAGTACCGGGAGGATGGGGAAAAGAAGGTTGAATTTGAGATAAAGAACATGTTTTCTTCTGTCAACAAGATGACGTATGGAAAGATTACAACGTTCTGCCCGATTCTGTGTAAAAATGATTTGATTAATGGCGTAGACAAGATGCTGATAACAGCGGAGAAGCTTGAAAATGCCATGAATGAGGTAAGAAAAATTGATTATGCGGCATTTTACCGTGAAATCATGTTTTCAGATCCGGATAAGGGCATCAATTGCGAAAGGATTATGAAGGAAATTTTGCCGGATATTATCCTGATGCCAAATGCAGGAACGAGGGTGATGATGTGGCAGGAAACTTCCGGTATCAAGAGTGACACACCGGGGCGTTTCATGTTCCCTGTCTTTACGGCATTGGATGTGGATGACCTGATGCTGGGAGTGGCTGGACAGTTCCGTTGGGAGATGTGCCGGAAAATACAGGGTGTTCACTGGAATGATGTCCGTGAGAAGTCGTTGACGGCAGAGTATTGCACCTATCTTCAGTTTTACCGGAAAAACCATGATTTATCGGCAGATGCAAAGGAAAAGATTAAGAGTGCGCTGATTCGTGTACAGAATAATTACCGTGAAGTGTTTGTGAAGGACTATGTGAACTGGATAAAATTCGAGTCAAAGGGCAGTTTCCGTCTGAACAAGGTGTCAAGGGATATTTTAGTCCGTTATTGTCCGTTTGCGAAAGCTGTGCGCAATGAGTTAAAATCAAATCCTCTGTACCAGAACGCTATTTCCAAATTTGATGTGGAGACGGCAAAGAAGTTACAGCGTTTTAACAGCGTATATGATAAGTATGTCAAAGCGGGTGGAGAGAACACAGAGGACTTAAAGGAGAATCTGCTGTTTTATCAACTGTAGGGTACATGTGAAAAGTTACTATATTAAGGAAACGGGAGAAACAACACTATGAGCATGCGGGCAGCGCTGGCGGTATGCGCCGGTAAATTTACAACAAAGATACTAAAATGGATGGGAAGCGGCGGAACCTCCCTGCCGGGCAAAGTGGTTCTTAAGATTTGTCCGGACATTTTAGGGCATCTTGCTCGGAATATGAAAATTATCTGTGTAACGGGAACGAACGGAAAGACAACGACCTGTCATGTAATTCGGGATATGATAGAGGAAAATGGGCAGACGGTGTTTTGCAATGATGCAGGCGCAAATCTGTTAGGCGGTGTGGTGTCGGCATTTGTTGGAGCGGCAACGCTTAGCGGTAAAGTGGAGACGGATTATGCGCTGTTGGAGTGTGACGAGGCTGCGCTTAAGTCCATTGTGGAGCATTTTGGGGAACTGGATGTGACAGCGGTGGTAACCAATGTATTCCGTGATCAGTTAGACCGTTATGGTGAGGTGTTGACGACGGTTCACAAAATCCGTTCGGGTCTTGAGCAGCTTCCGAATGTCAAGCTTGTTTTAAATGCGGACTGTTCCCTGACAACATCCTTAAATGATCTGCCCCATAGTGAAATCTATTACTTTGGGGTAAATGCGCCGCTTTATGAGGGCGCGTCTTCGGATATTTCGGATGCGGTCTACTGCATCCATTGTAAGACAAAGTATCAGTACCGTTATCATACATTTGGGCATCTGGGGGGATTTTACTGCGAAAAATGCGGATATGAACGGCGGGAGCCGGATGTGGCGCTTACGAAGGTGTTAGAGTGGAAGGAAGGTTCCGAAGTGGTGGAAATGGAAGTCTTCGGAAAGAGAATAAAAGCGGAGGTCATGCTTCCGGGTGGGTACAATCTGTATAATGCGCTGGCAGCGACAACGGCAGCGCACCTGATCGGACTGCCTGAGGACAAAATCGTTTCCGTTCTGGGAGGGCTTACCACGCATTTTGGCAGAATGGAGCAGGTTAAGCTTGGTGATGGCACATTGAATATGGTTTTGGTAAAGAATCCGGCAGGTTTCAATGAAGTGTTGCAGTTTTTGATTCAGCAAAGACCAACCGGTAATATTGTCTTTGGGTTGAATGACAATTATGCGGATGGAAAGGATATTTCGTGGATTTATGATGTGGAGTTTGAACGGCTTCTTGAGGCGGCAGCGGGAGCGCAGCATTTCTATTTTACGGGAAAGCGCGCTTATGACATGCAGCTTCGTCTGAAATATGCGGATTTTGACACAGAGAAATTCAGCGTGGAGAAGGATTACAAGACGTTGATAGCCGGTTTGCAGCGGGAGGGAAGGCAGACCTATTTAGTGCTGTCCTATACCTGTATGCTGGAGTTCCGTGACAAATTAAGCGAGTTTGTGCCTCTTAAAAAGTATGCGAGGGAATAGGAACTTGTAATAGAAAGGACACAGGAAATATGACAGAAAAATATTTACACATTTGTCATTTGTATTATGATATTTTGAATCTTTATGGAGATAACGGCAATATCCGAACCATGCAGAAGCGTTTGGAATGGCGGGGGATTGGTTCAAAGGTAACGAGGCTTTCTTTTGGTGAGGTGGATGAAACAGAAGCGTATGACATTATTTTTATCGGCGGAGGACAGGATTTCGAGCAGGAGATTTTAGTAAAGGATTTATTTGAATATAAGGCAGAATGGCTCAAGGGTGAGATTGAAAAAGGCACGGTCATTCTCGGAATCTGCGGCGGCTATCAGATGCTTGGCAAATACTATGAGGCGGCAGACGGAACAAAGGTGGATTTCCTCGGTGGCATTAATGTGTATACCACTGCCTCGGATAAGCGTATGATTGGCAATTTTATCTATGAGTATACGAAAGAAAACGGTGAAAGTTTCCGAATTGCCGGGTTTGAGAACCACAATGGGCAGACGTGGCTTGGGGATGGCGTGAAGCCGCTCGGCAAAATTGTCAGGGGTTATGGCAATAACGGAGAGGATGGAACAGAGGGCGCGAGATATAAGAATGTATTTGCGACGTATTCGCATGGGCCTCTGCTTCCGAAAAATGCACAGATGGCAGATGAGCTTTTAGGGATTGCATACGGGCAAAAATATGGGGAGGAACTGCCGCCTTTGGAGCATGATATGGAAGATGCAGCGTTGCAAGATGCCATCAGGCAGATCTTATAAATATATTTTGGAGGAAGTTATTTGGAACAGGACAGGCGGGCAAGATTGCTGTACATACTAAAGCTTCTGTGGGAGGAGTCGGATGATGCGCATCCGCTGTCGGCAGGCGTGTTGGTAAAACGGTTAGAGGGTTATGGAATAAAATGTGAACGAAAAGGCATTTATCGGGATTTGGATGCGCTGGAAGAGTTTGGATTTGATATTATTCGGAGCAGACAGGGAGCATATATGGCATCCAGGCTGTTTGAACTGCCGGAGCTTCGGCTGTTGGCAGATGCAGTGCGCTCGGCGCAGTTTATCACAGACAAAAAGAGCAGGGAATTGATTGGCAAACTGGGGAAACTGGCGGGAAGAGCCGGCGGACAGGATTTGGAACATCTGGCACATGTGCATAACCGGGCAAAGACGATGAATGAGTCGGTTTATTATAATGTAGACCGTATATCTGAAGCGATGGGGAAAGGGTGCCAGATTTCCTTTTGTTATTGTGTGTGGAATGTGGAACGCAAACTGGAACCAAAGCACGGGGGAAAGCGTTATCTGATTTCTCCGTGGTTTTTGCTGTGGCAGAGTGAGCGCTATTATTTAATAGGATATGATGAGTCCTCGGATCAAATGAAGCATTTCCGGGTGGATAAAATGCTGCAAATTGAGAGGCTTGAAAACCGGCGGCTTGGCAGGGAATTGTACCAGTCTGTGGATGCTGCGGAATATGCGAGACAGCATTTTGGAATGTATCAGGGTATTTCTGAGATGGTGACGCTTCTCTGTGAAAATGAACTTGCCGGCGCCATGATTGACCATTTTGGACGGGATGTCTGGATGCATCCCGTGGACGAACGGTATTTCCGTATGAGCGTGGGAATCGTGGTGAGTGACAAATTCTTTGGCTGGCTTGTCGGATATGCGGGAAGGATTCAGATTGTGGAACCGGAACGGGTGAGGCTGGCATACAGGGAACGGTTAGAGGCATTATTAAGGCAGACATAGGGTTCACAGGGTTTCTCAACTGCCGGCTGTCATGAGCGGACACCGGTCATTATACACCGGTTTTTCTGTAGTAGGCAGGCGTGACGCCTACCTCTCTTTTGAAAAGCTGTATAAAATGATTCGCATTTTCAAATCCCACCTGATAGCAGATTTCGCCAATCTGGTCGCTGGTGGTGCGAAGCAGAACCTTTGCCTGCTCAATTCTTAAGTGGTGTACATATTGAAGGGGCGTTGCCTTCAAATATTTCTTAAAGTCTCTGCATATCTGGTATTTATTAATGTTCACCAATTCAGCGCATTCATCCAGGGAAAAATGTTCCTTATAATTATTATTAAGGTGATCCCGAAGCTGAACTAACCAGCTTGGCAGGTTAATGTCCTCGGAGTGGGTATCACAAAAAATGATAAGGTTTGTCAAAAAGTCCGTTAAGAGTTTGGCGTTGTTTAACTCCGTATGAATGAAATTCTGCCCTGACAGGTTCATTAGAATCTGTGGCAGCGGGGAATTGACCGGCAGGGTGACAATCGGTTGTGAACGGGTTTTTACCAAATCATAATAGTAAAGCACCGGATAACCATCAAAGAACAGGGCAAGAAACTCGCAGGCTGTGGAGCAGGAAAGACTGTAGCTGCTGTGGCAGTCAATGAGGCAGAGCTGGCGTTCTTCAAAGGAATAGGTCTGTTCATTCAGGGTAAGCTTTGCATCCCCTCCGGTATTATAAAGTAAAAGATAAGAGTGAAAATTCTGCTGTGAATACCTGGAGCCGGACGGCAGATTGAAATTACCGGCTGCCTTTAAGTAAATGATATGCTCCGCAGCTTCGGCAGAATAGGGAAGCGCAGGGGGCAGAAAATCGGTAATCGACTTCCCGGTTTCGGACACATATTGACTGGTCAGGCTGTGTGAAAATTGTTTTGCGAAATTCATATGTATGTCTCCTTTATAAATGATGCTCGAAAAACAGTATAAAAACAGGAAAAGCATTAAGGATAATATATCAATATTATTATAGAATGTCAACAAATATACATATTATAATATAAAAAGTATTTTAGGTAATATTACAGCCTAAAAATAGCTAATAACAAGAATTAAAAGATGGTTAAAAGCGATTAATTCCTACTAAAACTGGCTAAAATGTTGTAAAATTGCAAAAAAAGTGGAGAAATGGCATATTATGTTAGAAAAAATGACCAGAAAAATCAATATTGTTATATAATATGCAATATTGATCAGTGACTTAAAGGGCAAAGTATTGTAAAGTAATTTTAAGCAAAAATAGTTGCTACGTTAATTGCGAAATGCAAGAAGTAAAGGAGGATTTAGTTATGAGACTAAAGAAATTATTAGCACTTGGAATGGTGTCTGTTATGGGATTATCACTGGTAGCTTGCGGTGGTGGTGATGATGACACATCAAGTGCAGATAATGCAAACAGTGATGCAGAGGTAGAAGAAGGCGGCAGTGACGAAGGCGGTTCCGCTCCAGCTTCCGGCATACCTTCTTATTCAGACATCACACTTGGAACAGACTACACAGATTTGACAGCAACGATCAAGTTCCTGCATCATAAGACAGACCGTGAGGAAGATGGAACAATGGCAAACCTGATTGCTGAGTTCAACAAGGCATATCCGAATATCACGGTAGAGACAGAGGGTGTAACCGATTATGCAGAGGATTCCCTTCTTCGTCTGACAACCGGTGACTGGGGTGACGTCATGTTCATTCCGGCAGTGGACAAGGCAGACCTTAGCACTTATTTCATGCCGCTTGACACGGTAGAGAACTTAGACAAGACTTTGAACTTTGCAATCCAGTGGGAGTATGACGGTCAGAGTTATGGTATTCCTTACATGGGAAATGCACAGGGCGTTCTTTACAACAAGAAGGTATTTTCTGATGCAGGCGTTACCGAGCTTCCGAAGACACCGGATGAGTTTATTGATGCTTTGAAGGCAATTGATGAGAAGACAGATGCAATTCCGCTTTACACAAACTATGCAGCAGGCTGGACAATGGGCGCATGGGATGCATATTTAGGATGTGTATCAAATGGTGATGACACATACTTAAACCAGAAGTTCGCACATGATGCAGATCCATTCTCAGACAAGGGTGACGGAACAGGCGCATATGCATTGTACAAGATTCTCTATGATGCAGTTTCTAACAAGTTAATCGAGGAAGACTATACAACAACCGACTGGGAAGGTTGTAAGGGTATGTTAAACCGTGGCGAGATCGGCGCAATGGTATTAGGTTCATGGGCTTATGCACAGATGCAGGAAGCTGGTGACACACCGGAGGATGTTGGTTATATGCCATTCCCTATCACAGTTGGCGGAACACAGTACGCTTTGGCTGGTGGTGACTACTCTTATGCAATCAATGTAAATGCTTCTGATGAGAACAAGACTGCTTCTATGGTATTCATCAAGTGGATGACAGAGGAGTCCGGCTGGTGCTATAGCGAGGGTGGTTACACCGTTGTTAAGGGCGGTGAACTTCCGGATATGTATGCAGCATTCGATGGATGTACCGTACTTTCCGATCAGCCTTCCATCGCTGGTGAAGAGGATCTTCTGAATACAATGAATTCAGACAGTGAGCTTTCATTCAACGCTGGTGGTGATGCAAAGGTTCAGGGTATTGTTGAGGCGGCCGCTACTGGTTCTAAGAGCTTTGATGATATCATGGCTGAGTGGACAGAGAAGTGGAACGCAGCTCAGGAATCAAATGGCGTTACAACTGAATAATTCAACAGATATTATAAGCTGAGCAAATCAAGGGCTGTCAAGCAAATGACAGCCCTTAGTTATAGGAGGAAATGATATATGGCAGAAGAGGCAAAAAAAGAAACTCGTGCTGTTAAAAAGAATGACTCATCATTTTCCCAATGGCTTACCAAACGTAAGACGCAAAAAGTTTTGGTAATGATCGCATTTATGGCGATTCCGCTGATCTTGCTGTTTACCTTTACTTATCTTCCATTTGGAGAGATGATTAGTTATAGTTTTTACAAAATGAAATATACCGGCACGCCAAAGTTTGTCGGCTGGCAGAATTATATTGATGTGTTTAAGCGGGACGACTGCTTCGGCGCTTTGAAGTTGAGTCTGTACTATATGGGCGGTTCGGTTGTACAGCTTGCTCTTGCCTTATACCTTGCAACAATCTTAAGCTTCAAGGTAAAAGGCGGTGATATCTTCAAGGGATTCATGTTTTTCCCATTCCTGATTAACGGTATCGCAATCGGTTTTATTTTCAAATTCTTCTACACAAGAGGATTTGTGTTTGATACGGTTTTACAGTGGTGCGGATTTGATTTAGATAATCTTCCATACTGGCTGATGGATCAGAGTATCAACAATATTTCACTGGTGGGAACCTCGGTGTGGCGTTATTTCGGACAGAATATGGTGCTGTTTATCGGCGCAATCATGTCGGTGGACGCCGAGATGTATGAGGCGGCAATGTTAGATGGAGCTTCCAAGTTCCAGCAGTTCATCTATATTATCCTGCCGAACATTAAGACAATCGTAGTATTGAACATTATTCTTTCCATTACCGGTTCCTTGAGTGCGTTCGAGCCTCCGTATGTTATCACCGATGGCGCAAACGGAACAGGAACTTACTTCGTGGTAATGCATGAGATTGCCCATACGCAACAGAAGGTTGGTCTGGCATCGGCAATGGCGGTTGTCCTGTTATGTATAATCTTTGCAGCAACGATTTTGCAGAAGCTGTTCTTTAAGTATGTATTTAAGGATGCAACGGATGATAATTACACAAGAGCGGCGGAGAAGCGGCTGAGAATGGAGAGAAAGATTCATAAGAAGGAAGCAAAGAAAGCGAAAAAGGAGGGCGCAAGATGACAGTAGGACAGAAAATTGAAAAATTCATATTTACATTTTTGAAGTATTTGTCACTTGTGTTCTTCTCATTTGTGGCAGTCCTTCCGATTGTATCCTGTGTTTCCACAGCATTTAAGACGGATGCGGAGTATCAGAGTACCAATGTTATGACTCTGCCGGAGAGTTGGCTCAATTTTGACAATTTTATCCAGGCATTCCAGAAGGCAAACATGGCGATTGCGTTTCGGAACTCCCTGATTATATTGGTTTCCGTACTGGTTATTTCCACTGTGGTCGGAACACAGCTCGCATATGTGTTAGACCGTTTCAAATTCCCGGGCAATGGGATTGTTCGTAACCTGTTTTTGTTTGCAACCCTGCTTCCGGGTGTTGCGATGCAGGTAGCGGTTTATGAGATTATGTTTAAGCTGCATTTCATCAATTCGCTTCCGGGATATATTATCATGATGTGTGGTACAGATATTATCTCCATCTATATTTATATCCAGTTCTTTGAGAATATTCCGAACTCATTAGATGAGTCCGGTGTCATGGACGGTGCGGGTTATTTTACAATCTTTTACCGGATTTTGTTCCCGCTTTTAAAGCCGGCGATTGTGACGAGCTGTATCTTAAAGGGTGTGGGTACTTATAATGAGTACTATAATGCCAATCTTTATTTACAGGATAAGAAGCGGTATCCGACCGTTGCAACGTCTCTTTATACGTTCGTGGGACCTTTGGGAAGCAAGTACAATTTAATTTGTGCCGGTGTTTTGATTTCACTGCTTCCGGCGCTGATTGTCTTTATTACCTGCCAGAGACACATTTACAGTGGTTTGACTTCTGGCGCGGTAAAAGGTTAATATCTGCAATATTTTTAGGCGGCTTTGGTTTGGCGACCGGGCTGCCTGAAATGCAATATATAGAAAGAATTTTGCACAAAATGGGCGGCAAAACCGCCTGAAAAGTGCCTGAGAGAAAGGAAACAGACAATGTCAAATGTAAAGATTATTGGGCCTGCTGTGCCGAATGTGCCGTGGCAGGAGAGACCGGAGGGGTTAAAGGATGCGCCGGTCTGGAGATATACAGAGAACCCGATTATCGGGCGGAATCCGGTCAAAGGGGTTGCAAGAATTTTTAACAGTGCGGTTATGCCTTATGAGGATGCGTTTATCGGCGTGTTCCGTGGCGAGCAGACAAACGGAATCCCATATATTTATCTGGGAAGAAGCAAGGATGCGATTCACTGGGATTTTGAAGAGGATAAGATTCCGTTCGTGGATGAAAATGGCGAACCGTTTATGCCGATTTATGCTTATGATCCCCGTCTGGTAAAGGTGGAGGATACCTATTATATTATCTGGTGCCAGGATTTCTATGGCGCGGCAATTGGTATGGCAAAGACGACGGACTTTAAGACTTTTACAAGGATTGAGAATCCGTTTTTACCGTTTAACCGGAATGCGGTATTATTCCCGAGAAAGATTAACGGTAACTTTATGATGTTAAGCCGTCCGAGTGACAGCGGCCACACTCCTTTTGGCGATATTTTTGTCAGTGAGAGTAAGGATCTTGTGTACTGGGGCAAGCACAGACATGTGATGGGTAAAGGAAATGAATGGTGGGAGTCGTTAAAGATTGGCGGCGGTGCTGCTCCGATTGAGACGACCGAAGGCTGGCTTTTATTCTATCATGGTGTCAGCGGAACCTGTAACGGTTATGTATACAGCATTGGTGGTGCGATTCTCGATATTGACAATCCGTCTATCGTGAAATATAGATGTGAAACCTTCCTGCTGACTCCGGAGGAGTGGTACGAGGAGAGAGGCTTTGTTCCAAATGTATGCTTCCCTTGCGCAACCATCCATGATTCGGAAAGTGGAAAGATTGCAATCTATTATGGGGCAGCCGACAGTTATGTGGGACTGGCATTCACCCAGTTAGAGGATGTTGTGGACTATATCAAGGAACACAGTGTAGTGACAACAATGGATACCGAGATCGGAAGAAGATAAACAGTAATTAACGTGCAACGGGAAAGGGAAGTGAGTACTATATCGCTTCCCTTTCTTCACGTTTGCAGAAATTCACAGAATGTTCGGGATTACTGCCTTGAAAGGTGGGGCGATATATGGTACTCTTTGTAAATAGGTAAATTTGGATAGGGGAGAAATAATATGGCGAAGTTTTTTGCAGAGGATAATCCGTTTAATGCGGCTCTTACGAAAATATTTGATTTGTGTGTTTTGAATGTGTGTGCGCTGATTTGTTGTGTGCCGATTGTGACGGCAGGAGCATCCATGACGGCATTGTATGCGGTGATGCTGCCAATGTCTGAAAATAAAGAGGGTCCGATTATCAAAAGCTTTATCAAGCAGTTTCGGGCAAATCTCAAAGGCTCTGTGCAAACCTGGCTTGCGATGCTTTTTGCAGCATTGGTGTTGATGTTCGATTTGTATGTGTGGACAAAAATGGAGAGTTCGTACCGGAGTGTTTTTTTTGGTCTGACGATTGCCATGCTGACGGCGCTGGCGGTTGTGGCAAGCTGGTATTTTGGTCTGCGGGCAACCTTTGAGGATACGGGAAAAACATCTTTGATTAATGCAGGCAAGTATGCATTGATTTATCTGCCTGCAAGTATTTTGATGGCGGCATATACAGCAGGCATTGTATATGTGTATTTACAGCAGGGGTATCTTGCATTGTTTATACCGATTTTTGGAATTACCCTGATTGAATATCCGAAAGCATGGTATATGCGGCAGAAATTTAATGCCTATATTGCAGACCATAGCGATATATATGGGGTGGCGCAGGAAGAGGATCCGGATGAAGCCGGCGAAGAGGAAACTGAGACGGAAGAAATGAAGACCGAAGAAGAACAAAGCGGAATTGGTATGGATACGGAAGAAGAATCCGCAGAGAAAGCCGGAAGAGTGGAAGATAGAACAGAGAAAGATGAAAAAACAGAAACCGGAAAAGAGAGAGTCGGAACAGAGGAAGGCAAAAAAGAGAATACTCAAGTAGGGAAAGATCGAAAGGTAGAAGCCGGAAAGGGCAAAAAGGAGAATACTCAAATAGGGGAAGATGAAAAAGCAGAAACCGGAAAAACAGAGTGTATAGAGGGCGAGAGCGTAGAGGGGAAAGAAGCCGTGAATGAACAGACGGCTGATAATAAGGCGGCAAGTCATAAGGCGGCAAGTCATAAGGCAGCAGGTGAAGGACAGAGGAATAAGACGTCAAAAAAGGGAAATAGTAGAAAGAAAAACAGAAAGAAGAAAAATGGCAAGAAGAATAACAAGAAGAAACATAAATAGAATTTGAGAAAAAATACAGGCAGGTGCAGAAATGATTGAGATGATAAAGGCTTGGTATGCAGCGGAACAGGAAAAAACGAAAGACATGACAAAAGAGCAGAAAATCAATTATGTGATAGAATATTATCTGGTGTTTATGATCGGCGCTGTATTGCTGTTGATTGCCGTTGTCTGGCTTATTTTTCATTTTGCCTTTGACAATAAGGAGCAGGGCTTTAACTGCGCCGTTGTAAATTGTGCTGTAGAAGGAGACAGTATTGCGCTGTCGGATGAATTGACGGAATTTTTTGGATATAATCCAAAGAAGAAAGAGGCATATTTTGATGCAGGTTATCAGATTGCGTATCCGGGGGCAGATAATGAGGCAGCGGATAACAGCTTTTATGAGAAGTTTTTTCTGAACATACGCATGGAACTTTTGGATGCAGCGATTATGCCACAGAGCTTTATGGAATACTGTAATACGGTAGGGCATCCGTTTTATGATGTATATGATGTGTTGACTGACGAGCAGGTGAAAACGTATGAATCCTGTTTTCTGAAAGGGAGAGATGATGAGGGGAATGAGTATACCTGTGGCATTGATATCAGCAAATTAAAATTTTTTGATAAAATGGAAATTAGTGAAGTGGAAGCAAATGAGGGGGAGCCGTTGGTGCTGACCTTTCCATATGGAGGAAAAAATTTGGAGGAGAGCAGACATTTTTTAGACTATCTGGAAACGTTTGAAGGGTAGCATCTTTTATCGGCTTGTGTATGGAAAACTGTAAAGTTGTAAAAGGAGAACGGCAGAGCCGTTTTCGTGGTAGCAGGAAGTGTTGTTGCTTAAATAAGGAGGCATGTTTATGACAGGAATGGCAGTGGGAATCTTGCAGATACCGGGAATGTTGGAAGGAATTATGGGGCTGTATTATGGCGGTTACAGGTATGGTTATGGCTATGGATATGGTTATTTTTCGTATTTGATTTTTATGCTTCCGGCATTGCTGCTGGGATTCTGGGCGCAGGCGAAGGTAAATGGAACCTTCAAAAAATACAGCCGTATTGGAAACTCCGGAAATTTAACTGGAGAACAGGTTGCACGGATGATTCTGGATCGGAATGGGCTTCGTAATATTGCGGTGGAACGGATTGGTGGTGATTTGACGGATCATTATGATCCGCAGGCGGGAGTGATCCGGCTGTCGTCCTCCGTATATAACTCTACATCCATTGGCGCGATTGGCGTTGCGGCACATGAGGCGGGACATGCGGTGCAGGATGCAGAGGATTATGTGCCGATCCGCATCAGAAACAGGATTGTACCGGTCTGTAATTTCGGCTCGCGTGTGGGACCAATTTTGATTGTGGTGGGCTGTATATTTGCGGGAAGTAATTTCGGCGTCAATTTGATGCTGCTTGGCATTGCGCTGTTTTCCCTGGTTGCACTGTTCCAACTGGTGACGCTGCCGGTGGAATTTGATGCATCAAAGCGTGCGCTGCGTATTATCGAGGAGAGTGGCAGGTTTGCAAAGGAGGACTATCGGGGCGCAAAGAAAGTGCTTACGGCGGCAGCTATGACTTATGTGGCAGCGCTTGTCACATCTGTGATGCAGATATTGTATTATGTCACAAGATTTTTGGGCGCTGCACGCAGAGATGACTGACAAAGAGGGAAAAGCTGATGTATGGGCAGTTCTGAAAGGTAAAAATAATTCGCACAAATCATGCAGAAAATAAGCTTCT
>JAMPFS010000053.1 GCA_023664325.1 Clostridium sp. | reverse complement strand
TGGTTTATAATCATTGAGCCAAAAACAAAAAATAGCGACACAGATGATACAATGATGAATGACTTATTCAAAACTGGGCGTGAAAAAAGCTTTTTATTATTGTAATTCAAAAAATCACTATAACGAATAAGTAACCATATCGCAGGTGTCATCCAAATCAAACGACTAAAATAAGCATAAATATAAGAAGCATAGCTAACATGAAAATAATCTGAATAGCCCCATGCGTCTGTCACGACAGTCCATAATATCACAAAACTAAACAACGACAAAAGAATATTTTGCAATGTAAGGTTTCTTTTCATAAAAAAACTCCAATTCATCTATAAGCTTGATTACAATATGTTTGCCTGTTGTTTGCAATGTATATTGATAAGCCCATTTTTAGTGGGTACACAATCCCGAAAAGGGAGTAAATTTTCCGGCACATGCCCGATTGACCATGTAAAATTTCACAATGGCAAAAAGCACCGAGGATGCACCAAATGGGTTACCATCCCAAATGATTTGCGTCTTTGTCTTTCCCTTGACCGCAACGGTAAATACTTCAAATCCTGCTATTCCCTGCGTACGGAATAACTCCCGGTTCAAAAACACGGGACGAACGGATGTGGGTAAGAAATCAATCGTCTGTTGCCAATCTAAATACACTTGCCCATATCAGTCTTTTAAGCAGTGGCTGTTGCCGCCGTGAACATGCCGGGCAGCCAGTCTTACCGCAAATTGAAAATGGTCAAAAGGACTGCCTGAATACCTGCAACTGAATCCTTGCTGTTTTTCGTAGGTTTTGGACTTACATTAGCTTTGCTATGTCTCAAAAAACATTTTTTCTATGTTCAACAGCTAACTGCCAGGTTGTTCTTGATAATTTAATACGTTTCGCTCATCTCTATTCTATCACCATATGGCAAATATTTCATATAATCTTCCATTCACTCCCAATACGGCATGTAACCTTTGTCAGAAAGCTCGTGTTTATCATCAATAACATTACTGTCGACATTATACTTAATGGGGGAACTTTATGGTAAAATCTTTCCTGAAGTAAGCGTTCAATTTTCCGGTATCTCGTGTAATTCCGTTTTTGAGCTTTTCGTCTTCAGTTTATATGGCTTGCAATGCTTCAAGAGTATGCGAACTTTGTTTTTTTATTTTGCTAATATATGCCGCCATATAATCATAGTCTGGTGCTCCATCGGTATCTGCGGGCAATTTTATTACAAAATCCCTCTTGACGTGGGCATTCAACTCTTTGATAAATGCTCTATAATTATTTTGACTTTCCTTGAATATTGCAGTTGCAATAAATTGCTTTGCCTCAAAAGATATATCTTTCTTCGGTATCAATACTACAACATTTGTCCATCTTTGCTTTGTCCAATTTTGTACCAGAGTCAATCTCGAAAATATCATACAGGTGAAAGGTTTGCCAATTTTTTATATTAATTTTTTGACAAATGACGGATTGCTTCGCTGACTGCAATTTTTCGATTTTTCATATATTCTTCCATATATGAAAAATCGGGAGCGCCACCTTTGAATCCTAATTGATTAAAGGTTGTAATTTGTCCAGTTCCCTGTTGTGTTTTTGCTTCTACGACATCAAATCCTAATATAATTTTAGCACTATCTCTAACTTGATCTTCCGTGCGGCAAGTAGTTTTATTTATCATTTGATCTTCCTCCTAATCACATCCACTCGCTATCAGCGGCAGACCATTTTTCAGCAAATTCTTTATTTTCTACTGATGCCTTGTATGGCTCGATCAAAAACGCTTTTATCGTCCTTAGCACTGTATTGAAATCATCCGTTTTTGTATCGATCTTTCGGCAAAACGCTTTCCATTTCTTTTGCATAGCATCATCGCTGTCAAAAGTCATAACCTGTTCAAACTGCTCCATTGTAAAGGTATGACAACGGTTTTCAAAAGTTTTTCTTAACGCTTCTGTAAGCGTTGCTCCGTCAAAATCAAACTTATTTGCAAGATAGTAAATATCGTAGTAGTCTTTCATCCGGCTGGAAAACTCCATAAGACTAAGGATAGCGTCAATCTTTTCAGCAACTGTTGTTTCAAGAGAGTAGGTATTTACTGTCGGAGCGGTAAAATCCTCAAGCTGCGTTGGGATTTTCCTCTTTTTCTGTTTCGGCACAATGACATCTCCCACACCAAAATCAATGCTGAACGGTGTTCTTGTGTCTTTGATTCGTGCTACAATGGCAGCACCAATACCGGCATATTTCTTGGCTACGGAAATAGGTGCAATATCTTTTATTTCAAAGGTGATAAAATCATTGTCGGTAGGTGTGTTAATGATTTCTCCCAATACAGGCTTCAACTGTTCGGGTGTGTTGGGTACTTTCCGAAGAAGGAAATCCACATCCACCGTCACACGACTGTCAAAGTCAGTAACGGAATATATAAACAGCCCACCCTTTAGTACAAGGTTCTCAGCGTATTTAGAATGTTCCAAACGGCGCAAAAACTCCTCTTGACAGAAAAGCTGTAAACAAAGCTGATAACTCCGTCCGCTTTCTTTCGCCTTATTCTTTAATCTCGCAAGCACGGATGCGGCAATATCAGCCATTCAGCAGCACCTCCATTACATTCATAACCTTTGTATAAAGCTTCATTTCTCTTGCGTACTTTGAAAGGTTCGCAAGATTTTTATTTTTATCAGCAGCATAAGCGTTGACAGCTTTGTTGAAGGTTTCATTGTCCAGCTTTGTTCGATACTTGAAGCAATCGCATATCGTACGCTCACGATCATACACCGCAAGTTCTACGCCGTTAAAGAGGTCTGTTACTTTTCCGATTTGCAAAAAATCCTTTTGAATATAGTAAGCCTTAATCGGAAATTCCTTTATTTTCTTTACAGAACGGGACGCCGTTCTCGGAACAGCAACAGACCATTCACGGGGAGCGAAATCGCTATACCCATAATGAAATAAGGCAGACTCAACGCAAACAATTCCTTGCGGAAGAAGCTCTTGGAGCAATTGCTCCTCCGTTATTTGACTGCTTTGAGGAAGCTGATAAAAACCTCGGCGGATTCTTTCAATATAACCTTCTTTGCACAGCGCCGCAACTTCATAACTCTTTATGCCCTCTGCCGCAAAGTCAGCAGTTTTTGCAATGCCGCCGTTATCTATAATTACCCTTTGTACCATTTCCTTTTTGTTCAAGCAAGCACCAACTTTCTGCATGCAAAAATAAAATATTGTCCGTCATTATTATGACATAGCGTCAAAATAATTGCAATAAATTTAAGCGGACGAATTATGAATTTTGCGTGTAACTCATCGTGATATTTAGACTGCGAATAAACTTAATAGTATACCCACATCCACTCTTTTAATGAATTTACCCTCAACATCAGCATTGGCTACTTTTATCAAGCCGGAATTTAGCGTTTTCCAGTCTTAATAAATTCTATCAGTTTGTCTACATCGTCAAAGTCGTCATAATCGCCATTGATTCCTTCCCGATGATATATCACACCATTTTTTTCATTTCTTTCCAGACAATTTAGAAGTTCTTCTTCTCCATACCGCCTAATAAATAAATTAAAACCATACGGCTTTATTTTTTGAAGTAATCCTCTTTTGCAATCCTCTTTACACTCATAGCAATGGTGAATTTTTTTCTCGACGGAACACAACCTGTTTTCACAATCACGATATCCAGGACATCCTCCTGAATCACATCCATCACATTTTACATTTTCTGAGCACAAGCAGCAGGCAAGCCCGCACCGCGCAATCCCCAATTCCCGTTTCATAAGTCCCTCCAAGGCTTAAATTTGTCATCATTCTGATAAAAATTCAATAATATTTTCGCTTATCGCATCATACTCATAATTATGAATATAATGTGGACAATCCAGCTCTATATACTTTCCGTTTTGCACCTGCGAAATATATTCTATTGGTATTTTACGCCATGTCTCTTCATCAAAACCAGTTCCTCCCGACCCATTTGAAATGAACAGCAGCATTGAAAGTTGAGGGACACCCATACTTTCAACTAATTTTGCATTTTCTTTAACGGAATCACATTCGTTAATCATTGTAACCGTTGCTGTACGGCTGTAAAAAACTGCTCTATAAATTTCTTTTTCGCTATCGGATAACGTACCATACTGTATCGCATCACTTTCTGCAATTCCGGGTATTAAACGGGTAATTCCAATATCAGCCGCCCAGCTTGCAGCACGCATCATTGGTATATTGATGCTCATGCTGTCATAATATTGCGGTACAGCCATATCCAATCCAATAATTGCTGACACTTCACCCGGATATTTCTGTGCCCAATATAATGCTTCAAGTCCAGACATAGAATGAGGGCATAAAACATATGGTGCATTTAATCCCGCCGCCTTTAATGCAGCACGTGTATTCTCAAGTATCGAACCAATATCTCTGCTCACATCAACAACATCACTGAACCCATATCCAAATTTTTCTACTACTGCAACTTTATAATTATCACTTAAAAGAGAATATAGAGATTTAAAATCTAATATTGGACAGCAGGTTCCTCCGCCTGACATAAATACAAGCGTTGTTTCTCCTTCTCCTTCAGTATAAACGCTCATATTATGTCCATCAACTTCTACAATTTGACCAAGCGGTGAACGGAGTGCAGATTCTTTCTTTAATTGAATTCTATGGTTTATATATATCAATAGCAACAGGACAGCTAAAATAATAATAATTATCATAATCACTCTACTAACCTTTTTCATGGCGCCCCCTTTCTTTTAATGATTTTACTTTTCTCTCTGTGATTTTATCATTTTCTGTAATTTTTCCACATAAAAGCGGAGAATCGACATCATATAGTTTACAGTTTTGCGCAACACTTTCCCGGCTATAGCTTGCATAACAATATTGACAGCCATTGTTGCAGGTATTGTATGTGCCTATGTCAATACTTTCAATACAGCCGCACTCTTTTCTTTGATTCTTATCTTTATCTGCCTGAATTTTACACCCTGTGATTTTTTCAATCAATCCTTTGTCAATACAACAATTACGCTCTATTCCGTAAGGCGATAAATCAACCGGTTCTGCACATGCGGCAACTTTAATATTATAACTTCCCGCAATCAACGCAATTTCTTTTGCAAATGCAGCTAAATCAATTTCTGTCAGCAAAAAGGGATTTAAGGCTTTCATATTTTTTCTGTTTTTGGTATATATATCTACAAAGCTAATAACGCATTTAGATGTGTAACCATGCAGCTCTTTCGCAATTTGTTCAAACGCTTTCAAATGATATTTTAAATTATATTTATCCGTAAAGATAATCGGGTCATATCGCCAAATCACTTTTTCCTTACCGATTTTATGCGATAGCTTTTGAAATATCGGAATCATCGTTTTCTTTTTATGCGGAACATTACATTCTATGTCATTGCCAAAGCCGGTAAGTGTAAATTGAAAGTAATATTTATAAGCATCCAGTTCCTCTAACTGCGCAAACATTGGTTCTGGATTTTTTGTCCAAAAGACAATACAGTCCACAATTTCCGGGGACAAAATAATTTTACTAACCTGATGTGCGTTTATCGGATTTCGGACATATACATATCCTTCCTTTATTCTACGCAAAAACCATTCGGAATAATAATTGGGAATATCCGTTCTGCGGCTGACACTTAAAATCACCTTATCACTTCCTCGTAACTTTTTATGATGAATTATCTATCAAATAAATCCGCATGTGTACCCGTATCAATCAATGTCAATGTTAATATATCATCTTCTATTAGATATACTAACAACCAGTCTGACTGAATATGGCATTCTCGATAACCTATATAACCTCCACTAAGAGCATGGTCTCTGTTTTTTGCATCCAAAGGGATTTTGTGCAATAGTCGTTCTACAATGTCTTCCAGTAAAGAAATATCTAATCCTCGCTTCTTAGCAATCTTCAATCCTTTTTTAAATCTTCCGGTAAGGATTAATTCATATTTCATAACTCAATGTCCTCCAGGGCTTCTGCAAAGCTGCCATATCTTTTTGTATTCGGATTCCTGCTGATTTGTTTTGCTTCCTCCATAGCTTCTATCACTTCCTGCTTATATTTAGGAATCTCCACGCTAAAAGGAAGTCCACCATGCATAATAGCCTGCCGCAAAAACATATTTACAGCACTGGACATATCAATCCCAAGCTGATCAAACAATTCTACTGCCTGTTTTTTAACATCTTCTTCTATCCTGATTTGTGTTTGTACTGTTGCCATATTTCCACCTCCTAATTTACATTGTATTGCAATCCGTTTACATTGTCAAGCAACACTGTTGCTGCGAATTTTCTTGAAAATGTCCTTATCCTGTTCTTATTTCAGCAAACCACCATGGAAATAACATTCATACACTTTAACTTCCCCGCACCAGATTTCTTCATACCCCTGAAACCACTCTATATTTCCAGTGACATTTGATTTGTATATATAATTGCCAGACGCATAATAATCCGGTCCTCTATACGGATTCTTTTCATCAGCCGCCCTAAGGGCTTCTTTTAGAAAATTGCCGCTGAATCTTTCATCAAGCACCCTGCCGGCATAATTCATTGCATAGACCGCTGTTTCTGCTTTCCATATTGCTTCCAACCGGAATTTAATAAGATTAAAAATATCCGGATAAGATAAACCCGCCTCCCATTTAGCCACCAACACGCCATATATTTATCGTTGCAATTATTCTACCTGTGGTTGCAAAAAGTCAAAGCTACAAATATTTATTATTAAATTTCAAAATATAAAGCAAACACTTGAGTCCAAAAGACCAATCAAATACCGCCCTTTTAAATTGCCTCCTCTATTCAAGATTAAAATCCGAAGAATCTATTTTTACACTTTTCTTCTCCTCGGCAGAGGCTTCTAGTAACTCGATTTTCTTAAATCCAAATATACCGGCAAAAAGTGATTTGGGGAACAGCATAATTGCCGTATTATATTTTGTCACCACATCATTATAAAACTGGCGTGACTTTGCAATCTTTTCCTCTGTCTCAGAAAGCTCCTCCTGCAATTTCATAAAATTGCTGTTTGCCTTTAATTCGGGATAATTTTCACTAACCGCCATAATCCGGTTAAATTCCCTGCCAAGCTCATTGTTTGCCGCATAAGATTCCCTCGCATTTGCAGCATTTACCACATTGCCCCTAAGCCTTGTGATGTTTTCCAGCGTGCCCTTTTCAAATTTAGCATAGCCCTTTGCCGTTTCAATTAAATTGGGAATTAAATCAGCCCTTCTCTTAAGCTGAACCTCTATTTGCGCCCCCTGATTTTCTATCCGGTTTTTCAGCACGGTAAAGCTGTTATAAGCCGTTACCGCATAAATTACCATCAATACTGCCACTACCACCAATATAATACCAAATGTGCTCATCTCTTATTTCTCCTTTTCCTAATCTCATCAATAATCTGCTGGTTTTCCTCCAGAACAACCGCATAAATCAGATAATCGTCCCACAAAACAAGATGCTCCTGGTTCGCCTCGTTTAAATTTGAAAAATCATGGATAAAATTTTTCATTCCGAATACATATTCCGTCATCTGGTTTCCGTACTCTGTGCGCCTGTAAGGCTTTTTATTAACTGCTCCCGCTATCTTACCGGCGATAACCAGTACCGGAAAAATCAGCGATACCAAAAAAATAATAATTGCCACAATCGCCGTCAGCAGACCCATGCAAAATTCAAAATTCTGATTGAGAAATTCGATATACTGCCCAACCGTTCCATCCACCGGCGCCGTTGCAACAATCGCATCCATATGATTAATATCCACTTTGCCTAAAAGAGCGCCTACCAGGCAAAACAGGATAATCGGCGTCAAACAGCCTCCTAAGCAGCTGCCCACACAGCCAATTACACTTTTTTTGTAATTTTTCTCCCGCCAGACCGGGTCATCGGGGTTTGTGATATACCCCTCCTTTATGGCTTCCTGCTCCACCAGCTTTGCCCATTTTCCTTCATCCTTTTCCAAAAAGGTCTGATTTACCAGTCCCTCTATTAAATATCTGTCACTTTCCCGAAGCCTGGCATTTTGGTAATCCCCTATAACCATATACCGGTTATCCTCATATTTCAGAATACCCATCTCCTGGTACTTCAATATGGAAGCCGAAATATCCTTTTTTCTCTCGACACTTAAGTCTGCCAGAATACTGATTATCCCCGGAGACAACCCGGTAAGCTTGTCACGGTAATAGTCAAAATCCTCAACGGTAATAAATCTGGCATTTCGCAGAAGCTGCTTTTTTATTTGATAAAAAATCACCTTGAGAACTATAACCGGAATCAGCGCCCCCACAAATGCCCACAACACATACAATGCGATGTAAGTCAGCCAGGTGTACAGCTTCGGTTTTGCCTGTATGACCTCTGGAAGCTGTCCGTTCTTAGCTATGGCATACACAAAGACAAGCACCAGAATAAGCCAAAGGGCACGGTCCAGCAGACATACTGCGTTAAGCGCCCTGCTCCTGTATATTTTCTTTTTCTTCATCTCTCTCCTCCTCTTCGGTTTTTAAAAATCCTCCTTCCCGTCACTTCACATTCTTCCTTGATTTTCATATTGAAATTATAAATATTTGTATATGATGTGTTGGCATATTTACTAACTGCCGGACAAACATACGTGTAGCCAAATATATGATTTTTAGCAGCATAATTCTCGTTATCTGACAATTCACCTGCAATAATATTAGTCACTGCTGCCTCACGGCTATACCCCATAGTCCAGATTATTGTGTGCTCCTTATCAACACCATCTTTCCATATTATCCTCTCTCAATCCTTATTTTACCACTTTACCTTAAACGTTTTTATTTTATCACTCTCCCATCTTTTTCGCAATATTTACTCCCCTCGTATGTACCTTTCAAAAGCATATCCATTATGCCAGCAGGAAAGCCTGAAATGTATTCTGGTCAATCTGGTCAAACATATTGACTAGATTGACCAGAAAAGCTATAATGTGAACAGAAAAATGATAAGGAGGCATACTGCATGACCTTTCAGGAAAGTGAAAATGTTGAATTAAAGGCAATCGTTGTAGAAGACATTAAGAAAGAAGTTATTGCCTTTGCAAACGGTGATGGCGGGAAACTGTATATCGGTGTTCAGGATGATGGAACGGTAACCGGCATCCAAAAGCCAGATGAAACTGCCCTACAGGTCAGCAATATGATCCGTGATGCCATTAAACCAGATTTAACCATGTTTCTTCACTATGAAACATTAGAAATAGAAGGGAAGTATGTTGTTTCCATAGATATTCAAAGAGGCACTGAAAGACCCTATTATATTGCAAAAAAAGGACTGCGGCCGGAAGGTGTGTATGTACGGCAGGGATACTCATCCGTACCTGCAACGGATACCATGATTCGGCACATGATTAAAGAAACGGATGGCGACCGGTTTGAACAAATGCGTTCCCTGCAACAGGATTTAACCTTTCATACCGCTGAAAACGAATTTTCCATACGGGATATTCCTTTTGGAACGAAGCAGATGCAGACATTAAAGCTGCTAAATTCTGACGGCATTTATACCAATCTTGCCTTACTCTTATCCGAACAATGTATGCACACAGTAAAAGTTGCCGTCTTTCAGGATACTGACCAGAATATTTTTAAAGATCGACATGAGTTTACCGGCTCTTTGCTGCAACAGTTAAATGATATTTATTCCTATATCGATCTACACAACCAGACACATGCAGCCTTTGATAAATTGCGGCGCATTGACAGCAGGGATTACCCGGAAGTTGCTGTACGCGAAACATTGCTCAATATGTTGGTACACCGTGACTATGGATTCCGTGCCAGTGCCCTTATCCGTATTTTTGCAGACCGTATGGAATTTATTTCGGTTGGCGGTCTGCTTCCGGGTATTTATCTGGAAGATGTCATGATGGGATTATCCGTGTGCAGGAATCAGAATTTAGCAAACATTTTTTACCGATTAGCCCTGATTGAATCTTATGGTATGGGAATCCATAAGATTATGAAAGCTTATGAACATATAAATAGAAAACCAATGATTGAGACAACCAATAATGCTTTTAAGATTACACTGCCAAACATCAACTTTGGCACCGAATCCCCAAAAACAGTTCCGGCCGCCAGTGAAGAACAGAAAATTATTGACTTTGTGAAAGAGAATGGTGAAATTACAAGAACTGCGGTAGAGACACAATTCGGAATCAGTACCTCATCCGCCTCACGCATACTGCGAAAGATGGTGGAAAAGGGGCAGCTTGCACGGCATGGCAGAGGACGAAACAGTAAATATATCCTACCCGGCTGACAATGGAATCTATGTCTTTAAAGATGGAGGAATATGTATTCTCAACTGGAGCAAATACCAATTTAACTTCATCCTACCAGCCCCCTTTATCCTTATACAGCACATTGAAATCCACGTCCGTATTAATCCCTGCGATTCTTCCGGTATTCCCTTGCTGCCACATATAATATTCGCCCGCATACGCTGTCTTCGCCGTATAATTTGCAAGCCACACCAAATGCCCATTTTCATTCGTCCAAACATTTTCCAGAAAATTCCGGCTGCTGTACAGACATACTTCATATCCATATGCTTCCACTTCATTGCAGAATGCTTCAAAACATGCATTGATATCATGCAGATTCATCCCGTATTTTTGAAATCCGCTAAAATCCTCCCAGTCGTATGCAATCGGAAAATCCAATTTTTCTCCGTCGAGAATCCCCATCATATATGTGACATTGGACCTTATTTCCTCTATGCTGCTCTCTTCCGCATGCCAATAAATGCCAACCCTTAATCCCGCTGCCTTCGCTTTCCGGATATTGGTTTTATAATAGCGGTCCTCATACTGGCTGCCATCATCATATCCGCCAATCCGGATGATGACAAAATCACATCCCGCATTTTTTACCTGCTCAAAATCAATATCCTCCTGCCATCTGGAAACATCAATTCCAAGAACCGTATCGTCGTTTTTATAATTTGCCGCAAATGCATCAAACGCTTCTTTTTCTCCCCCGGAATAAGACGTGATTTCTGATACCACATTGACATTCATCAATTCTATAGTCGAATGCCCTGCTTCATCCGTAAGCGTCAATGTCAGAGGATACGTTCCCGGCACGGATGTATCCACCTCGCCTTCTATGGTAAGCTCCGGAGTCCGGTCAACATCATCCCCATATCCAACATAATCGTGTACATCAAAAACTGCCCCCAGCTTAACCTGCGGGCTTTTCGTAAAGGTAAGAAAGACAGGCGCCGCCACATCATCTTCTACCGTCCATTCCTCTGTAATCAATTCCGTTACTTCCTCAGTTGTTATTTCCGTTGTAAGCTCTGTTGTCAGTTCCGTTATCTGCTCCGTAGCTGCCTCTGTTTGCTCTGTTGTTGTCCGCTCCGTCACAGTATCTTGTTCTCTGTTGAAATCAGACAGGATTGCGCCAACACCCCGGGCAATGCCTGCCAAAAGAATTACAGACAAAACAAGCGCTGTAACTGTTACTACCTTATCCTTCATTTTATCTCCCCCTAAATACCTTGAGCATGTTCACTTTTATTGGCAACACCATTATTTTTATATCGTCACTCTATCCCGCATTAGAATTATATTTTTCTAAATCCTCAGCATATGAAAAACTGTTATATATACCTTCTGCAAGTTTATTCTCTTTGCAAAGAAAAAGCGTTAATTTGCCATCCCATGCAACTATTTCAATATCTGCAAGAGGATGCTGAATTAAAACCGGATTGTTCCAAAATCTACTATTACCATCAGCTATAGGAAAATCATATTCAAGAATTCTTTCCAATGAGATATTTGGTTTAAATCCAGAAATCACTCCCCATATCCATTGAAAATTCTCTTGCTCTATAAGCTTTGTTAACTCTTTTCCTGAAAACCAACAATATTCTTTTAAAAACTTTTTTGCAATTTCTTGATTTTGTGGATAACATTCATAATCCGTTATCATCCAATTATATTCCATCTGTCGATTATTCAATGCTACAAATATATTTTTCAAATAAGTTTGTGATTCGTGCAAGCTCTCTAAAACAACGGCATTCATCTTATCCTCTCCTCTCTATTTTCTGCATGGATAACCATTACTCCAATTCCATATATATTCATGTGTAGGAAATCTTAAAATCACATTCTTCCAATCGGTCACTGCACTGTGCATGGCAATGATAGCGCTGTATTGGCATACAGATACTTATGCAGGCTCATTAGTATAATAAAATGGGTTACAACCTGTAACCTTTTTATTCCTTCAATCCTTCCTCTATTTCATGAATTGTTGGCAAGTTATTTTCTAATTCCTTTGACAGTACCTTAGTTAACTCATATTCAGCTATTCCTATCGGTTGCGAAATATTCTCTAACGAATACTCGGCTACCACATTATCCTTGTCTTTACATATTAATATGCCTATTGTTTGATTATCTGTATCCATTTTCAATTGTTTATTCACTGCTGTTACATAAAAATTCAACTTCCCTGCAAATTCCGGCTTAAACTTTTCTGTTTTTAGTTCAACCACAACATAACAATGCAATTTTACATGATAAAATAGTAAATCCAAATAAAAATCGCTTTCACCGACCTTTAAATTTACCTGCCTACCCATATAAGAAAAACCCGTTCCCAATTCCAATAAAAATTGAGTTATTTGCTCTGTCAAAGCAATCTCTAACTCCTTCTCATTATAATCCTCTGTCAATGTCAGGAAATCAAAATTATACGGATCTTTTAATGTCTGTTTTGCCAAATCGGACTGCAATTCTGGCAATTTTATACCAAAATTTGTAATTGCCTTCCCCTGTCGTTCGTACAATCTGCTTTCTATCTCATGAATCAATACGTTACGACTCCAGCCATTATCCAATGTCTTTTGTACATAGAAAAGTGCTTCTTTTACATCCTTGCACTTGTACATAATCCGTTGATTATGTCCCCATGGAATACTTTTTATTAATTTTTCAACCATTTCTAATTGGGTTACATCTTGTAACCCAATTTCATTACTATAAAATTTAAACCAATATCTCATATGCTTTAAGTTCTCTACAGAAAAACCACTAACACTAGGAAATGTCTTTTTCAAATCTTTACTCATCACACCTAAAAAAGAATCTCCCCATTTTGAATATTTTTGCTTTTCAAAAATATCTTTTCCGATTTGCCAATACAAATCCAACATTTCATAATTCACTTTAACAGAAGCCTTAATTTGACTATTTTGGATTTTACCTTTTATTTCTTTAATCCATGTTTTATATTCTTCCGTCACAACAAATCCAACCTCTCTTTTTGCCATCTTTTTCCTCCTGTTAGTATTTCACATTATACAAATCAAACCCATTAATACACATTAACCACAATATGCATCTTCTACATTTCTGCATACTTGATTAAAAAATATCCATCATTTTGACAAAAGTCCTGTATTGCTCTTTCAATAATATCCTGACGCAATTCCTTCACAATAATATCAGGAGGAGCTGCCGGAATATATTCTAATCCCTCTTTTTCCATATACCAATAGTAATTTTGTGGTGTAGCCACAACAAGAGTATACGTTTTTCCATTATCTAGTCCAACAATAACATCAATATTATCGTTCTTTATATCTTCTATTTTATTTAAATCAGTTGGATATGTAATATACTCTATATTCATTATTCCTACCTCTTTCCATATAATTCTATTAATAATTTTATGATACTTTCTTCATTTGATTTATCTGCCTTCGCCAAAATTTCATTCCATCAAGAATATTTCATTTCTAAAGAAGACTCGTGCAAAACCCAGTTGCAAAAATAAAATCTTGCTCACCTATATATCTTTTCGCCGCTCAAAATAACCTGTCCCTCTTTATCACCATTCATTTGCTTCATCAATTTCCTTTTTTCTATCAAGAAACATCTGGATAGCCAATTCTTCACGGTCTTCTAAGTTATATATGTAATCTTCATCCCTCACCAATTCTTCATATCCCCAAACCGCAGAAATATCATCCCCTCCTCTATAATTGAACATCCAGCCAAAATAGATTCTATCATCAATTATTTCAAATAATTCCGCAGGATACCATGAAGGATAATTTTCTCCTTCCCCTAAAATCAAATATTCCATTATCCCTTTAGAAAGAACCTGCCCATATACAGTATATATACTATTCACCCTTATTGGCAACACCGTCTCTGGTGTTCCTCCCTTTTTTCCCAATGTTGCCTTAATGAAAGCATCTCCAGAATTACTTAAACATTTTACAACCATTTCAAGCCTCCCTGTTAATTCATTTCATAACTCTTCTAATGCATTTTCTTTATATCTGCGGCTACTCCTTTAAAAGATTAAGATGTTCTCTTTAACCAAATTCAATACTACTTACACCTTTCCAACCAATAATCTAAATCTTTTTTTGTCTCCTCCCCAAGAAAACTTCGTAAATACATAACTTCTTTTTTTTCATTCCCATAAACAAAAGGTTCTAAAAAAGATACATTGACTAATTCTTTGATTTTATCATCCGCAGAGGTCTCTAACTTTTCCAGAAAAAATCCAACTCTTAATAAAATTTCTTCCCTGGAATTACCACATAGCTCTTCAACAAATGGAACAAAACAAATACCAAATATACAATGTGGTAATCCTTGCAAATATTCCTCTTCTTGAAGATGCACTGCGATTTCCGGAAATTCTATTAAAAGTAATTCAATAACATCATCATATTTCAAATCTTTAACTTCCTTCCCTCTTATCTCCATATATCATAGCGTTAGATGCCCGCTGCCGTTCTCTGCTCATCCATCAGCAGGTGGATATCCCCATGACCGCCATATTCATATTTTATCAAGAAACAATTCTCCACTTTACTTTTTTTGATTGAATTAACGTAAAATCATTATAGTTTAAATGGTCTGCATTGAAAGGATTAAATTCTCTCCACATAGTCCAATAAAAATATCTAGCATCTTTAACAATTTTAGCATAATCAATATCTGCAAGATTATAATCCTCATCCCCTTGAACAGGAGCATAAAAATTTATTTTTTTGGTCATTTCAAACATAATTTCTATTGAAAACGGATTTTTATCCATCCTTTGAAATAATACCAATAAGTTATTTGTATCAAATTCATGTCCTGTTAAGTTGTCATCAATATAATTTCCACTGACAAACTCAAATTTTACAATAATGCTATCCTCAAAATTATCATATATTTTCATAAGGCTATCAATATCTTCTTCAGAATCTATATTATTCCACTCATTCATCATTACACCCCCTATTACAAGCCAAAATATTCCGGTGATAATTCTTCTTAGCTTGATATTTCATACTCATTATGCACCAGCACCCTGTCCGCTGTTACATAATAGGTATGCAGTCCTTCCACTTCAAGGTTATACACCTTAACCGGCTCTTTCAGCCATTCATCCTGATTGTAGGTTACAGTAACAACACTTCCATTTTCCGTATGCAGCATTTCACCGGCTTCCAGTTCGGATGCTGCTGCCCAGCCTCTCCCATTTACATAAAACGGATGGTTTTCCTCCTCATCACTTTATCCAGTCACCAGTACTACCATCATATGTGATAAATCCATCTTTCCAATGATCTTGATCTAATTCATATCCATCAATATAAAAGCAATCTACAGGAAAACGATTGAATCCTTCTTTCAATTTGTATCTTTCTATTGCCTGCTCCGCTCTTTCACGAGAACTGTAAATTCCTATTATTATATATTATCACTACAATAATTTAAGTACCAATTATCGCCATCTATACCACAATAATTAGAGACCGATTTCTTCTGCATAATATATCCATTATCTCGTATAGCATCCATTCTAATTTCCCCCGATTTATAAGGTACATGAATATTATATATATGTGTATGGTCTGAATAATTACCACCTTTAAAATGAGTCCCGCTTCCAGAATATGCTTTGTGATGTTGCGGAACATTGTACTCATCTGCCCATTCGTCAAGAATTTTAGCCTCCTCTTCAGATATTGGACATCCCCTTTTCGCCTGTCAGCCATATCTCATAATAATAATTGTATGCCTGCGAATACTGCCAGGATTCCGTTCTGGTATATTCTGCTTTGACATTTCCTTTGCCGTCTGTCTCTGCAAGGGGCTGGGAAAGGCTGCCGCTGGTATCGGATACAAAGTAAATGCTGTCATTCCCTGTTGTCTTGCTTCTCCTTAGACTTTCTAAATTATAAATATACAATTTTTGAAAAAGAGATTAGGACATTGGAAATCCTAAAGTGTAACCATAATTAAAATATTTTCAATTTCTCCAAATCCATTTTTCAAATTTTTCCCAAAAATAATAATCAAATACACTTTCAATATTTAAATGATAATATAAAACCAAATCATTAATCGTATCCACCATATAATTTTTAAGATGTTTTTGTTCTTTTATCATCTCAATAATTAATCCTTCTAGTGCCATTTCGTATTCACCATGTCTATAAAAGTGCATAACTTCATCAAAATATTCTTTATCAAGATAATCTTCACATTCTCTAATCAGCTCAAACAATTTTAACTCCATTAATTACCCCCTCCCTTTTGATGGATTTTGAGGTGTATTCAACGGATATGCCGTTGATATTTTTTCACTATATTTCGGATAGTCTCCAGATAAAAATCAACTCGTATTTCTATACCCTCTCTTACCCCAATAGCATAAGGAGAATCCCATTCCCCAAATTGCATTAGGGTCTGTTGCAATATCAGAAACATAATGAAGTATTTTTTCATTATTCCAATTTTGGGGAAACTCTGTTTTATCTGGTTTACCTACACCATATTTATGATTATTTAAGATATGTTCTTTTCTAAAATCAGTTAAATCTACAGAGTTATCAATATTAGTTCCACTACCACCCTCGCCCATCCCAACAGCACCAAAGCGTCTGCTACTGCCACCATTAACAGTACCGCTCCTACTCCTATGGCACCCCCATCAGGTAACCTTCTACAAAGGCGGCGGAAATATCCATGTCGCTTCCGCCCAGCATAGCCGTAACCCCGGCTCTGGTTAAGCCCGACAGCACTCCCATCAGGTTAATCTCATGCCTGATTGAGTATCGTGGAAATAGTTGCTACAATACCCTGTTTCAGGGATTCGTTTCCACTGGGGTCAGTATAGGATTATGATTACGTTATAATTAATCATCTCTAAAATATCTCCTACCATTTCAATATATAAATTTATCCGGAATAATATAAATACATTGGATAATATCTTCATTATCATATCCTATTATAAGATTATCACTAACCTTCACATAATTATCATTTCTATTACTAATAAAGCCTAATTGAATAATACCATTCTTTTTATCAAATACAATGGAATTATTATCAAAATATTCTTTACATTTTGGAATCTTATCTAACAAAGAAAATATATCAAACTTTTCTATATTTGAATAATCAATATCATTAATGTAATAATCACCTGCT
>JAMPFS010000052.1 GCA_023664325.1 Clostridium sp. | reverse complement strand
CCGTTTCGGTCGGTAGTTTTACAAGTTCCCGTACAAGGCTTTGCAAATATTCTATGGATGTAATTGACATAAAATCACCTCTTTTTGTTTCTATGTATCCAGCATATCCCATTCATCACCCAATACCCACTTGAGTGCAGATAACTTCCCCATTAAGCATTTCCCATTCCATAAAATAAGATTCGCTTCATAACTCATAATTGTATTTTCATTCCTGTATGGATATTTCTTCCCTGCCGGGCATCCGCCCTACCCCAAATCGTACCGCTTCATCGTCTCCGGGTTCCGGTATGCATGCTTCTCGTAATAGCCGATTAACTGCTCCCCATCCCGCAAGGCAACCATATAAACATCCTTGTTCTCTTTTTCATTATGAAAGGTGTAGACCATATTATTTTCTTCGGATGCCGCAAACCATCTGACAATCTGCTCAATCTTTTCCCCGGATTCCCGGTTATGGCAGTCAAGCAGATTCTGTCCGATCAGCTTCGCGCCGCCACGTTTTTCATAGCGCTGCACCGCTACCGGATTCATATAAATAATCTCATGTGAGAGATTGCATATCACCACAGCGCTTGTATCCTGATCCACAATGCTCTTAAAAAAAGGAGCCAGTGTTTCAACCCGCTCTGTCTGCTTCCCATAGGAGGAAACCGCTTTCTGATATGCGGCTTCTGTGTTCCCATCAAACAATACCCACATTACCAGCTCAAAGGAACCCGGATTCTCTTCTAAAAATGCGTTGACTGCGCGGACGGCTATATTGGCTGCTCTTTCCACAGGAAATGCATAAATACCGGTAGATATGGATGGAAAAGCAATCCTTTTGATATGATTTTCCTGTGCCAGTTTCAAAGAATTTTTATAACAAGCTGCCAGCAATTCATCTTCTCCCTTACTGCCTCCATTCCACACCGGGCCTACAGTATGAATAATATATTGACAGGGAAGGTTATATGCTTTTGTAAGCTTTGCACACCCTGTCTTGCATCCGCCTAACAAAGAGCACTCAAAAAGAAGCTTCGGGCCCGCCGCCCTGTGAATGGCGCCATCAACACCCCCTCCGCCAAGCAGACTACTATTTGCGGCATTGACAATGGCATCTACATTATCAATCTTCGTAATATCACCTTTTACCAGTTTTATCATTTTATCACCATCCTTATCTGTTTTACTATTATAATAGATAAATTATAAGCCTCTTTTTGCGCTTGTTTATTCATACCTGTCACTACAAATCTCCAATATATTACCATCCGGATCACACATATTGAAATAATAATATGGCTCTGCAATATTAACATATTTAATTTCTGATAAATCACATATCTTTAATCCTTTTATCCTTTCATATTCCTTCTTCAAATTTTCAGTATAAAAATTAAAGGTAACGATATTATTCTTTCTATCCGATTTCCCTGAATAAAAATCATCAATATATGCTTTATTGTAATGATCATCAAGTGGATCATTACCATTTATTTTTTGCTCATCAAACTTTTTATTGTAAAGTGCAAGCTTATTTCCTGCTTGAAATTCAACCCATCTGTTTTCACAAAATATAATTGGTTCTATTTGTAATACCTTTTTATAAAAATCAATTGATTTATTAAAATCTTCTGTCTCAATATATGTACTTACGAATTCCATCTTTTCCCCTCCTTAACTCCTACTGCCGCAATTTCCTTTCAGCAGTTCTCCGTATACCGGCATGCCGGAAAACTGCTGCAGCCAAAAAATTCCCCATATCTTCCGCTTCTGCGCCGCAGCTCACTTCCGCATCTCGGACAAATCTTCTCCTTTTCGTCCCGTTGAACATTTTCTTTCGCCATACGCTCAAAACACTGCTGGTTCATCATGCAGTCATTTAATGCCCGGTGCGCTCCCTCCGTGCTGATTTGATAATGCGCCGCTATATCCACGAGCTTATGATGCGATAGTGCAGGCAGACATTTCCTTGCCATAGAAAGTGTATCGATGTAATCGTTGCCAACCGTCTGTCCAAACAGCGACTCTGCCGCCTTCCATATAAATTTCATATCAAAGGAATGAATGTTATGCCCGACTAAGATATCCCCGCCAATAAATTGCAGAAATTTCGGAAAGACCACATCCAAAGCAGGCTCATTTGCCACCATTTCATCCGTGATGCCATTTACCCTGGTCGCTCCATATGGTATCGGTCTTCCCGGATTCACCAGACTGCTGAACGTGTCCACGACGGCTCCGCCAGCCACCTTTACCGCCGAGATTTCAATAATGGCATCATAATCCGGGTGGATTCCCGTTGTCTCCAAATCAAATACCGTATAATCCTCCACATAATTCCTTAGAAGCTTTCCTCGTTTGTTTCCTAACATATATTACCTCTTTATTTTATCTGTTTTTTGTCCGTTTCCTTTGTGATATGTATATTGTGTGAATGCCCATGAAGTGTTCCTATTATACTATATTTCACACGAGATTGAAATGGGCTGTGTGAATAAATTTTAGGCACTTGACAAAACTGCCATGTACCTTTAGTTTATAAAGAAATGCGGTTTTCGACCGTACGGCGGCTTGCTCGTTTTTTGTTCGGAAAGCATGATGCAGACAAAGGCAAAATGAACTTCTGCCCTGCAAATCCATTTACCACAGAAAGGCTATCACATGAAATTTTATCTGGCGCCCATGGAGGGAATCACAACTTACATATACCGGAATGCACTGCACCATTACTACGGTGGCGCTGACCGCTATTACACACCGTTTTTATCCAATAGGGTGTTAAGCAGCAAAGAAATCCGTGATATTCTGCCGGAAAACAACCGGAATATGCAGGTGGTTCCCCAGATTCTCACCAATCAGGCAGAAACCTTTTTAACCATTGCCAAAGCACTTCAGGACTACGGCTATCAGGAAGTAAACCTCAACCTCGGCTGCCCTTCCGCAACGGTAACCGCCAAAAAGCGGGGTGCCGGTTTTTTAGCTGTACCGGATGAGCTGAATCATTTTTTAGAGGAAATATTTGCGAAATGTCCTTTGGACATCTCCATCAAGACCAGAATCGGCATAGACTCCGAATACGAATGGGAAGACCTCCTCGCCATTTACCGGAAATATCCGATCCGGGAGCTGATTATCCATCCGCGGTATCAGAAAGAGTTTTATAAGGGAACGCCGCATGTGGAAGCGTTTGCGCTGGCAGCAGACACATTGAAGGACAGCCGGATTGCCCTTTGCTACAATGGGGATATCATCTCTTCCAAAAGTTATCAGAACCTGCTCCACAGCGTTCCCGATACCAAAGCGGTCATGCTGGGACGAGGCGTACTGGCAAACCCTGAACTTTTTCAGATTCTCGGCAATGAAAAATGGGCTCTGCCTTCTGCCAAAAAACGTTCTACCTTCCAGGCATTTCATGATGAAATCCTTGCCGGCTACCGAAGCTACATGTCCGGCGACCAGCCCGTGCTGTTTAAAATGAAAGAGCTATGGGGTTATATGGGGCAGTATGTTCACGCAGCAGATTCCCTGCTCAAAAAAATCCGCAAGGCGAAGCGGATTTCGGACTATGAAAGTATTGTGCAGGCGGTTCTTAAATAGAAAGGACAGAATGCAGACGCCTTCTTTCTGTATCCGATTTGTTTCTGCGAAGCTCAAGTTTTTCTTTCAAGATATTTATTGCATTTTGTTTTAATAAAAATGCAACCTTTTGCCGTTTTCCTGAGTATTAATAAATGAAATTATTATAAAAAGGAGAACACGTATGAAAAAGAATTTTTTTGCAAAAGGGTGCATTTTTTTGATGCTGCTTTGTGTCACAGGCTGTGGGGCATCAGATGTTGGACAAGGGGAATCTGCAGTCACGGAAGAAGTCACAGAGGATTTGGCAGAGGACACAGAAGAAACGACCGAGGACGTACCGGAAGAGCCGGATACAGAGGAGTTGGCTGACACGGAGGATTTGTCGGATGCCGGAAGCAGTACGCAGGAGTTCGGAGAACTGTCAGATGATTTATACAGCTATCAGCTTTTGATAAACGGGGAGCTTTATCAACTGCCTATGGATGTGGAAACACTGGTAGAACGGGGCTGGAAGCTGGACGGAGATATTGATGGTGAGCTGGATGCCTACACCCTTGATCCAATGCTTACATTCTATCGCGAAAACTGCGAGATACAGGTAAGCGTTGCCAATGAAACAGGCAACCCGCAGCCTTATCGGGTCTGCACGGCGACAGCGATGTCGGTTAATATGTATTATAATACGGATGGAAATATGACCTTTGTGCTGCCGAAGGGCATTCAATCCGAAGTATCTACCGTGGAGGACATGAAAGCGGCATACGGGGAGCCGACAAATTTTTCGGAATCCGACGGAATGGCTTTTGCCGATTATGAAGTCGAATATGCTTCAAAGTACATTAGTTTTACGTTCAATGAAAATCAGTTGGTCGAAGTCAAACTGGCGAATGAGGATTTTTAAGGCCGCAAACGGCAGTAGAAATGTCTGAAGGGGTTGAAATGTTTTTGGGCAGATGTTACACTTATCCATATTGTACTTATGGCATAAGGCTGGCGGTCAATAACCCCGCTGCAAGCAGCAGGGTTATTGACCCTTGCGGCATTCGCCAAATGCTCGTGCAAGCACGGCACTTAGCTCATTGCCCGCAGGAATAAATCGCTTGAAAACAGGAGAAAAACCTTGGAGAACAGACCGGAATTTGATGTTGAGCAGATTGTAAAGGAATACAGTGACATGGTATATCGTATGGCCATGATATATGGAAGAACGAAGGAGGACACCGAAGATATTTTTCAGGAGGTTTTCCTTCGTCTTGTGCAGTCTATACACAAATTGGAAAGCCGGGAGCATATCCGAAACTGGCTGATACGGGTGACGGTGAACTGTGGAAAAACACACAGAAGAAAAATGATGAAGCAGCAGACTTTGCCGTTAAATGATGAATGGGGTGAAGCGCTGCCAGATGGTTCATCGGAAATGGAATGGAGGGTATATACAGCGGTAAGAAGTCTGCCGCCAACATATAGAAGCATTATACATTTATACTATTATGAAGAACTCTCGATAAAGGAAATCAGCCAATGCCTGAAACGAAAGGAAGGTACGGTGAAGTCACAGCTTGCCAGAGGGCGGGCGCTTCTCGGCAGAAAACTAGGGGAGGAGTTTGACAATGAAACAATATTATAAATCATTTATGGACAGACAGCATCCGTCAAAGACACTGACAGAAGACACTGTTTCCAGGATAAAGGACATTTCCGGGCAAAGGAATGCCAATCAATCCACTGCAGGCGGTACAAGGCGAAACAGGGCTTTTGGCAGGCAGGGAGGAAGAAAGCGGCTTTATTATGCCGCTGTGCTGGCAGTTCTTTTGCTGATAGCAGGCGGAATATGGAGGCAGGACAGGCGTATCATTTATTATGATTTGCGTGCAGTGTCTGCTGTCGGCGATAGTGGCACAGAAGACCTGCAAAAGAGTTTTGGAGAGGAAAGGAATTCTTATCTGGGGGTTGATGAGGGCGGTGTTTATCTTTTTGACGGAGCGGCAAAGCGGTCAGAGCGGTTAACCGGACAGGGAACGGTAACCATTTTGTCCGGAACGGTAAAAAACATTGGATACCAGCCGTTGTACCAGACAAGACCGCAAAAAATAAAAGGGACGGCAGTCTATCTGGCAAAAGGGGAGTTAGACGGTGAAACCGTTCTCTTTGCGGCGTTTGCGCAATCGGATCAGTATTATTATCTGGAGGGTAGGCAGGTAAGCGAGCGGGAAATGACCGCCTGCATTCGGAAATTGTTCAAAGAAACGACAAAAACAGAGGAGTAGATGTTTGGCTTATGGAAATGAGGATATGCAGGATAAAGCGGATCATGTGCGGTGTGCTGCTCAGTGTTTTCTTCCTGCAGTTGACAGGGTGCGGGGAAACCGTGACAAAGAATGGGGCGGAAGAAACGGGCAAACCGTATGAGGAAGGAGAGGCTGGAACGGTGGAACAGCAGGAAGCGGGTTATGACCGTTCCAGCCCCGTAGTTTTGCAGGCGGATATCGACTTTTCGGCAATGGGAATCGAATACTATGATGATGCAGTGGAGCTTTATCAGGACCGGAACTTGAACCATAAAATCTACTGCAAATATAGATGGGATAAGGAGCAAAAAACGCTTTCGCTGCTGCCGCCGGACTATCCGCTGCTGAATGTGTCCACGCTGTTTGCCGATAAGGCTTTTTTACGGGAATATGAACATTCGGATTATTTTCTGTTTGAAAAAGGGGAAAATCAGGATTGGGGTAATCTCGGCAGAATGTATCTTGTGAAATGGCTGGATTTACAGACCGGTGAGAAGTTAGACGATCCGGAGGTTACGCAGATTGAGATTGAGGGGGAGCTGGACAGGGTTCAAAATTTTCAATTTGAAGTATCAGAATATGGGAATGGCATGCTTTCCTGGGAGCCGGTAGAGGCTGCAGAGCGCTATCTCATTGTGGAGGCCACTTATCTGACAAAGGATGATGAAATCAGCGGATTTTATGAAAGCTGCGATATTGTCGCAGAAACGGCGGATACCATATGGCAGCCGGAGGACACAGGGGATACGATGAATCGGGAGTTTCAACTGTATACGGCAGAGGAAGATGATCGGGAATATTACTATGGTGTAATTGCCGTGAACAAAGCGGGGACGTCTATGGTGAGTACCCTAATTCCAAAGCGGGAAATGGCGGGGAGACTGCCTTTTTGTGAAGAGGAAAACGGAAATGACGGTGAATTTGGCATGACACGATTTGCCGGAAGTATAGACTTATTATCGAGATACCAGTGGGTGCGGCTTTGTGACGGAACCATGTCGCAGCGGCTGCTCTGTTATAAAATAGAGGAGGCAGAACCGGTAAATGTTGACGACGGAGACCGTGTGAAGGAAATGCTACAGCTTCCCTATATGGTAGAGGGTACAGAGTTTGAGGGAAGTTTTTATATCGAACGGTTTGACCGGAATACTTACCAGAAGGATTTGGAAGAACTGCAAACACGGCAGAATATTCTGAAAAGTAAAATGACAGGGCTGCTGAAAAATGTAGAGGTTGCTGTGCGACTGGAAGAAGGCGCAGGCGGGAACATTTCGGAAAAGGGAAGTGCAGCGGAAAAAGAGGACGAAGGCAGCGAAGAGAATCCGCTGGAGAGTTTTGGGAATATGCTGGATCATCCGACAGGCACGACAAATCTCAGCCGTTTTCTTGCCGCCTGTCTGTTGGCAGGCGATGAAGAGATTCGCATTTCGGATATGCAGGCGGTATCCGACCAGGAAGAGATCGTGGATGCGTTTTATGAGGCATATTATCAAAATCCGCTCATTCCGGCCGTAAAGGAAATATCGGTTTTGGGACAGGGAGAGGTACTGGCTGTAAGTTATGAAGAAGACAGGGCGACAAGGAGCAGGAAACAGCAGCAGGTCATGGAACAAGTGGAGTTTGTGGCCGGAGAGCTTGAAGAGGAGGGAATGACGGATTTGGACAAGGTATTGGCAATCAATGCCTATCTGTGTGATACTGTGGATTATGATAATCAGACATCAGATAATGATATGTCACCAGGCGAAGCGGAGGGGTACTCCGATTCGATGACGCCTTTTGGCGCTTTGGTTAAACAGAAAGGTGTCTGCCTTGCCTATGCAGGTGCGTTTCAATTATTATCCAAAGCTCTGGGAGTGGAAAGCATTGTTGTGACAGGAACATTAAACGGAAAGCAGAACCATGCATGGAATAAGGTCAGGATTGACGGGGAATGGTATGTGGTAGACGTGACAAGTAATGATGACCCGGAGATTGCAAACGTTATGCTGAATGTGTCAGATGAAGTGGCTGAAGCGGTACTAAAGGAAAATGACCGCTGCCTGTGTGATAACAATCTAGGACAGTATTTGGCTGATTCCGATAAACTGGAATATTATCGTCTGGCGGATAAATATTATGAGAAAGACGAAATTGCAAAGGCTTTTGTGCAGGAGCTTTCTCTTGGGAAAAAAGCGGTGCTTCGCACAGATGCCGATTTGACTAATGCCGAATTCCAGTCAATCGTAAAAGAGATTATGGAAAATTTGGAGCAGACGGAAATTCAGGGCTATTACCGCCTGGGTGTCATTTGTCTGGAGAAAAAGGGCGGGCAGGAATCTCACAATGATCCAAATGACTGAACGGATAAAAGGCAATTTGGGGTTATGACAGTTCATTTCTTTTTCTTTACGATAATATTTACCCATGGCTTATCCCGATAATCCGGGCGTACATCCTCGGTCTCAAAGCTGTCCAGCAATTCAAAGAGGTCGTCCTGCAAAAATACATTTTCCATCTCATCCAGATGATAATCGCTAAAGAAACGCTCCAGCCGTTCCTCTTCCGCATCTCCATACTTAACCGATGCATACAGGATTCCGTCCGGCTTCAATGCCCTATGAAACCTTAAAAGTATGTCCGGCAGCCTGCATTTTTCCACATGAAGCAGGGAGGCACATGCCCAAATTCCGTCAAAGCGGGATGCGGCAGTTAATTCCTCAAATCTCATGCAGGTTACCGGCTGACCGATATATTCTGCGGCAATCCGGCACATTTCTTCCGAAGCATCCATCGCCTCCACACGAAATCCCCTCTCTAAGAAGATTTTGCTGTCTCTCCCTCTTCCGCATCCTGCATCTAAAATACAGCTTCCCGCTTTCAACCGGCTCAAAAATTTGTTCTGGCAAATGCTCATATCCGCACCGACTGTTCTCTCAGCAAACGCTTTTGCATTTTTATTATAATAATCAATCGTTATGTTCTTCAAATAACGGTTTCCTCCTTTCGGGCAGCATTATTTTATACCAACCGCTTTTTTGCAAACTCCCGTATCTCATCATTACTGTCATATAAACATTCCTCTATTATCTCTCTGGTGAGCATTTTTCTACGGCTCATTTCCCTTAATATGGATTCCCAGCAGCAGGAGCATAACGTATTCTCATACATATAGAATAACAATTCCTTCGGAGGACGTTTTATGCCTCTAGTCTCCAATAAATTCAAAACTGCCGTAAATGCGCCATGCCAGTGGACATTCTTTTCCTGAACCGTAACCGGCAGTGCCTTTACCAGAGATACCAGAATATCACAATCTGCCGCTGTATAATTATTGGCAAGCATATAGATCACATCTTCCAAATGCTCATTTTTTTGCAGCAGTTCCAATGCATAATGGTGTACCCGCACGTCCGTCATAAATTCCAGTGCGCGAAAAGCATTTTCCTGCAATGCGGTATTCTCCGATTTGGAATCGGCAATCACGGTTTCCACATCCAGCAAATCCGCGCAATGCCGGTTTGCCAGCAAACGGAGCAGCCGGCTTTTTAATGCCAAATCACTTTCCCGCTGATAAAACGCCGCCAGTTTTTCTACCTCTTTTTCATTTCCCCTTCTTCGCATGGAAGGTGCCAGCGTAACCCAGCGGAACCGATCCATTGTGCCTCCATTTTGTAACTGTTGGTAAATCTCCCCGGCTGTCACATTTTCCGCCTGTTCCCTGCGTGTTTCCCGCTGTTCGCTCCGGTTCTTTTCCTCCCTTTGCATCGCAGCAAAATAAACTTCCGTTCCTTTGGAGGTCCTGGCTCTTTCCTTTAACCGCCTGTAAATCTGCGCTTTTCCAAATTCATCTTCCCAGCATGCCTGAAACCAGTCAAAGCTCCACGTCTCAAACAAAGGATTATCAAGCATCAAATTTCCCAAATCCTCTACCACCCGAAAATAAGCCTCCTCGCAGTCTTCCCTGTAAGCTTCCATATTAACAATCGTGATACAGAGATTCTCAAAATTGTCACGTATCGGCAATCTTTTGCCTGCCAACTGCTTGGTTCCGTTTTTTAAAACAGCGTACATCCGCCTGTAATTTTCCTGCAATGCCCGAAGCGCCGCCGGATTCCCTTCCCCCGCAAACAGTCCTAAAAACTCGCAAAACTGGTCAAAGCTCCAATCCGATTTGTGAAGACTCCTGTAAAAACAGGGTATCACTGCCTCAATAAAGAAATCCTCATCTGGATAACACTTTACCATCTGGTATAAATAATTGCTTTTGGTTCCCTCACATTGCGTATCATAAGTAATCTTATGCGTACATCCCCATAAGACAATATCACGGTACTTCCCGATATTGCCGGAGGTTTTCAATTCCTGAATACATCTGCCAAGCCCACACTGCATGGCACGTTTAAATTCCTTTTTTGTCATTCATTTCTCCCGCTGCATCTTTGGCATTGCACCTCCCGTTTTCCGTTCTTTTCTACCCAGTATAACACAAAACCAGCTATTTAGCGATTCCTTTTCCGCTATTTTCAAACATAACCACAAATTGGCATCCGCAAAATCAGAAATCTTTTTCTTTACGTTTTTTGCCTGTCATGATAAAATAATTTACATCAAACAATTGCGAAACCCGCAAAAAGCATTTCGCAATCGCCTAACGAACGACATAGGGGGAGGGAACACGATGGCATTTGTCAGTGAAGAAATCACAGAGAACAAGGATAAAGAATTCTTTCGTTCTATCGCTTTCACAAGCATGACGGGAGATGCGTTAAATCCCGGCTGGTGGACGATCGACCGGGAGCGGAACATGGTCTTATATGAGCGGGGTGGAGGCTCTTTTGACGTGCCAATCGGTTACGGGTTATATATTGACGGCAATACGGTACAAATCGAGGTTACAGAAGCCACCGAAGGCGATCGGCATGACGGTGATTTAAAGGTTCATTATTTTATCAACAAAATCGAAATCCCGAAGGGTTTAATCCCACAAAATGGCGAGACAGATGCGATTGTTGACATTATTAAAGAAGCCTTTCTGGCAATGGGCGTTCCATACGTTGACCGTTCACATATCTTAGAGGTCAGCGTAAAGGTAACGGCACAGCCGGACATTATAAAATAACCAGACAACAGATGGTAAAATGACAGATAAGTGATTGATGGTAATGTTTTAGGAAAGAAGGGGTGGAATGGAAAAAAGTGTCAGTCTCGATATTGCCGCACTGGTTTTGCTGATGGTTCTTGTTATTTCACGGATTTCACGCAAAATGATTCACGACAAATCCAACCGTATTTTTCTTACCATCCTGATCGTTGCAACTGCTTCTACGGTATTTGATATTGTGTCCGTTCTGCTTGACCGTACACAATGCGCTGCCGTGCCTGTACTTTACATAGCGCATATGGGATATCTGCTTACCCACTACCTCAGTGTACCGCTGTATCTTCTGCTGATCATCAGCCTGACGGATACATGGCATAAAATAAAAAAGAACCGTGTACTTCCAATCCTGTTGCTTTTGCCGCTTACACTGGTGCTGATTGCTTTTGCTGTAAATCCAGTCAACCAGCTTGTTTTTTCGGTGGAAAACGGTTATCAGCGGGGACCGCTGTTTAGCTTACTATATGTGACGACCATTCTTTATATCCTTATTGTGATTCTATATATCATCCGCTACCGCAAACTATTTGACCGGGGAGAAATTGCGGCGGTCAGCGCAATTGTTCCGATTGATGTGGCAGCGATGCTGATCCAGTTCTATATTCCCACGGCATTGGTCGAAATATTCTGCGGAGCGATCGGGCTGCTGATTATGAGTACCAGCCTGCAGCGGCCGGAAGATTATACGGATACATTTACCCATCTAATGAAGCACAGCGCCTATGTGCATGATATGAAACAGGCTTTTTACAATGATAAGCATGTATACATCATCATGCTCAACATCAGCAATTTCCAGAAAATCCAGACCATTATAGGATTTAATTCCACAACAGATGTATTAAAAATTGTCGCTGACAAAATACGCCAAATCAACCGAAAAATGCGTGGGCATGCAAACCTGTACTATCTTGATAACGGCAGATTCCGAATTGTCTTTCAGGAAGAAAACCAGGATAAGGCAGAAGTGGTCGCAGATACGCTGAATCAGGAATTAAAGAAACAAATCAATATTAACGATTTAAAGATTACTTTAATGCCGTTTATTATACTGGCACATTGCCCGGAGGAAATTCAGGATTTCAAAACGCTTATGTCCTTTGGTTCCGATTTTCATTTAAAAAATTACTGCACCGGACAGGTTATGTTTGCGAGTAAACTCTATAGTTGGAATCAGTTAAACATCCAAAATAATATTGACCGGATTATCGAGCAGGCTCTTGAAACGGAAAGTTTTCAGGTGTACTACCAGCCCATTTACTCGACACAGCAAAAGCGGTACCTATCGGCAGAGGCATTACTCCGCTTAATCGATCCCGAGCATGGTTTTATATCACCGGAAATTCTGGTTAATGCAGCCGAAAGCAGCGGTGCTATTCACCAAATCGGTGAATTTGTCTTTGAGAAAGTCTGCCAATTTATCGCCAGTGATGAATTTGCTGCGCTGGGGCTTGATTATATCGAGGTAAATCTGTCCATGGCACAGTTGATGAATGCCGATTTAGCCAAACGCCTGCTTTCCATTATGAACCAATATGGCGTATCACCGAATCAGCTTAATCTGGAAATCACGGAAAGCATCACAGCCTATGAACAGCAGGCCCTGCTCATGAACATCGAAAAACTCACGGATGCCGGACTGAGCTTTTCTTTGGATGATTATGGCACGGGCTATTCCAATATAAAGCGTATTATCCGCTTACCATTGAGAATCATCAAATTGGACAAATCTTTTGTGGATGAGAAAAACAATCCAAAAATGTGGATTATCTTAAAAAATACGATAAAAATGCTAAAGGAAATGAATATGGAAATTGTCGTGGAGGGCATTGAAACGCAGGATGCACTGGATGCATTTTCCAAACTGCAATGCGATTTTATTCAGGGCTACTTCTTCTCCAAACCAATTCCCAGAAACGAGTTTGTTACCTTTATCAGCAATGCAAATGGGAACGCTTAGCGCCTCATCTGCATTGCCACATCTCCGTATGCACAAACGTTTTTTTCTGGGTATCGCCCATTCCCCCCCGCTGGAAATCAGCCCCTGTCATACTTTAAACGATGCCACGGTCTGATTCAAAAGCTCGCTCAAACGAGACAGTTCCTCCATTTTTGCCAGTACCGTACTGGCATTTTCATCGGAGCTTTTTGCGGACTGCTCCATGCCCTGTATGTATTCGGTAATGGCGCTGACCAGTAAAGTAATCGCATGAATCGCCTCATTAATTCCATCCATATTGGCACTCATCTGCCGGGAAGCCGCTCCCAAATCACCGGAAATGCTGCTGTAAAATTCGGCATCCTGCTTATACATTCCGGCAAGTTCCGTCATATCCTTGTAATCCTTCATCACTTTTTCATTCATAAAATCAAGCACTTTTTCCGAGGTGTCCGATAAAACCGATACACTCTTTACCACATCTTCCGTCACCTTGCGGATTTTGTCCACTGCAATTCTGGAGTTATCGGCAAGCTCACGGATTTCATCGGCAACAACCGCAAATCCTTTTCCAGCCTCGCCAGCCCTTGCTGCCTCAATCGATGCATTGAGTGCCAGCAGATTCGTCTGGGAACTGATCGCAAGAATTTCCTCTGTCAGCGTGTCAATATCCTGCACCCTGTGGCTGTCGGAAATCGCCTGTTCCAGCTCTTTCTGCGTTTGCTGATAGATGAGAATCGCCTCCTGACCGGACTTTTCTGAATTTTCATGCCGTTTGCTGGCACGGCTCATGATATCGCCGGACTGCTCTGCCGCCTCACCGGCTTTCTTTGCCACATCCTCAACCAGCACACCCAATACCTGCCCGGTATGCTCTATATTGTCGGCAAGCTCCTTCGCCTCCCGTGTCTGTGCCATGACCTGTAAAACTGAGTCGAGAATATTGGAAATTTCCTCCGTCAGTCCTGCCATTTTGCCTGACGTCTCCTCTGCAATCGTGCCAATGCTTTCCGCCTCTTCCTTTGTATTCAAGATGATGCTGCGAATCTGCTGTTTGACCTCCGTTGTCGCCTTCTGAATCTGCTCCGTTTCGTTTTTATATTCCTGGGGAATCCCTTTCTCACTGACTGTATTTTCGGAAAAATCACCGGAAGCAAACTGCTTTAACATCTGTACCGGTGCCAGCATTCTGCCAATCAGACCAGTCATCACGACAACGACAAGGGCAATCATGACAAGCGCAGTCACCACCGCCACGACAATCATGGTCGTAAGCGAACTGATCACATTGGCTGTCGGCACAACCACCCCTAATTTCCAGTCGCTTCCCTTTATCTGTGACACAGCAAAATAACACTCGCTGTCGTCATAATCTTTCAGCTTAATAACTTCGCTGTCTGTTCCGTCAATCAAGCCTGACAGCCCCGGCATAATATCCGTGACGGCGACTGCTGATTCTTCCGTCGGCTCATACGCTTTATTTTCATGGGCAACATACTGTCCGCTGCTGTCGGCAAGAAATCCGTACACGCCCTCCGCAAAGTTAATGCTTCCGGTTAAATCCGTCACGGTTCCCAATGTCACATCGAGGCCAATGACTGCCACCAGTTCGCCTTCTATATAAACCGGCGCGGCAATTGTCGTACACATCTGGTTCGTCAGCACATCCCAATAAGGATCTGTCACAATCACTTCCTGTTTCTCTGCCGCCTGCTGGTACCAGCCACGCTCCACCGGATTATAGCCTTCCGGTATCTCCGCCTCCCGGTTGGACTGGATAAATTTGCTGTCCTTCGTTCCACAGTACAGATTCAGAAGTTCTTCCCGGCCTTCCGCATAGGTATCCATGACCGACTGGATAAACGCATCGTCCGTGTTTGCCGCAGCTTCGATGCTGTTTGCCGCCCCATTCGCCAGCTGTTTCTCATTTTCAATCCATGTGTTGATTTCCTCTGCATACTTGTCCGCATTTAGCTGTAATGCATCCGTCTGGTTCTGAATCAGATTCCGTCCGGCTAAGGCAACAATTCCAACCGTCGTCAGGATAATACTTACCGCTACCATACAGATCACACTCATCGTCAGTTTTCCTTTAATTGTTTTTCTCATCGTTTGCATCCACCTTTCTATTAAAAACCTTTACAGTCTTAAAATACCTCATTCCCCACTACAGTAATATTCAAAATACTGCTCCCGCAGGCAGCGGTAAGTTCCTCTGGGCAGATAAATTCTCTTGCCATTGTCCAACTGCACCTCCTCTGCATTCATGCTGTCTATGTGTTCCAGATTAATGATATACGAGGCACCCACCCGCACAAACTGCCGGCTGACGGCGCACATATCCCAAATTTTCGTCATTGTCAGATTCTGAAACAGCTCTGTGCCATCTTCCATACAGATACACTGGCGTTTTCCCTGTGCTTCGCAATATACCATATCACTTAAGGATACCTTTACAATTCTCCCGTCATTCCTCAGGAGAATGCATTTCCTGCGCTCCCGTTCTGTCTCCTCTAAAAACCGGTCCAGTTTCGGAAATAATTTGTCCTCTGAAAGCGGTTTTACCAGATAGCAGGAAGCCTCCACATCAAATGCCTCCAACGCATATTCCCTAGACGTAGTCAGAAAAATCAGTTTTGCCTCACTTCCCAAATCCCGAAGCTGTTTTGCCGCCTCCATTCCCAACGGCGCGCTTTCGCCCCGTTCTCCCGGCATATAAATATCCATAAATACCACATCCGGCACATAATTACTCTCTTTCACCATTGTAAGCAGCCCGTCCGAGCGTTCAAAGCGTTGAAGCACAAAATCCAAATCCGGATGTTTTTGCTCATAAGCACTCAATAAATTTTCTGTTTTCTCCAACTCTGCTGCCTCATCATCACAAAGTGCAATCTGAACTGTCATTTTATCTCCATTCCGAAGTGTCGGCATTTTGTTCTGCCTGCTCCGCATTCATCACCAGGCGGAACACAAACACTCCATTATCATTTTTAAAATCGTATTCTCCTCCATACTTCTCTGCCGCCCGGATAATGCTGGAAACTCCAACGCCTCCGGTAAATTCGGTCTTTGGCTGTCCATCCTTTAATTCCGTTTCCATGCGGCAGGTGTTGCTGCAGGAAATGACCAGTTTGTTTTTCCTTTTTCGGAGCATCAGGTGTATGAAGCACTTCCTTTCATCTAAATGTTTCTTTACCTCCATGCAGGCATAAATCGCATTTTCATAAGCGTTGGCAAGAATGGCAATCAGGTCAATGCTTGGTATCTTTAAATTTTTGCCGATTTCGACGTCCAGTGTAACCTCGATTCCTTCGCTTCTCGCCTTTCTCGTATATGCCGACAAAATATTGTTGACTGCGGCATTGGCACAGATCATTTCCGGTATCCCCGAATCGATTTCCTTTTCATATTCTTTCAGATAATGGAGCAGTTCTTCTTTCTGGTCCCTGCGCACATACTCCGCAATGACGGCATTGTGATGCCTTGCATCATGGCGAATCCGCCTGCCCGATTCCACGGACTCCTCCAAAATTTCCATCTGGCGCTCCAAAAGCCTGTAGTTCATCTGTATAATCTGATTTTCCCTCTCATATTCCTTTTCGTTACCCACATGGCAGTAAAAATGAAAGATCAGAAGCTGCAAGGTTCCTGTCAAAATAAAATTCGTGATAAGCTGATAAATACGGGCTGGTGTCATTTCCCGGTTCAGTTCCGGATTTAGAATGTAACCGATTCCCAGCAGAATACAAATAATCATAATGGCAACACTAAACTTATCTGCCTCTTTCTCGATATAGTTTCCGAATCCCTGAATCGCTTTTTGTACATATCTGTCAATCAGCAATGCAAGCAGACCAATCAGCAGAAGACGTGCTATAATATCTGCCCACACATTTCTATCAAAAAGGAGAATGGAAATCTCCAACCCGCCAATCACAAATACTGCCATCAGATAAAACACCAATGCCAGTTTATAAACTGCCAGATAAAAGGAATCTCTGCTAATCCAGAGGGAAAAAACCGCAAAACATATATACATCGTAAATGCTACCATGCGCACGCAGTTTTCCCAATACAGCGCATACCAGATACATGCCATGACGGTCACGACCAGACAAAAACTTCCATAACAAAGGATTGTCTTTTTCCTCGAAAACCTCGATTCACTTATCTGTGAAAATAATAAAATTACGCCCGCAAGACTGATTGCAAAGCGGATAAATGCGATATATACCGAACCACCTAACATATTTTTTCCTTTCCGGTCAAAGTTTGGCTAATTTACATAAAAAAATATACCAAATCGGCAGATAATATCAAGCCCTTTGGTATAATTCGCACTTTTTATGGTATATTTTGCATTTTTCTAGCATCAAAATATTTTTCATTTCGTCTGAGTTCATCAGATTATTTTTGAAATTGGTTACAAATTGGGTTAAAACAAAAAATAACCCATCTATGGCAGGGTTGTAAGATAAATACCCTCCAGCTTCTCGATATTCCTATTAAGTGCCATAAAATATATACGATTAGCCACAATGTCAGCTGCTCTTACCAGAGTAACTTTACTCGAATCACAATTAAACAATTCTATACCGCCCATTGTTTCAAATACCGGTGGAAAAAATTTATCATACTGCATATTGTAGGTTCCGTTCTTAAGCTCCTGCTCCAAACCTTCCCTCAACTCATATCTGCCATTTGTCGCTGTTGTATGTTCATCAGTAAATATATGAATATCGCCTATACTATCTTTATCGATAATGCCATCTGCAATCATTCCCATGAGTGCCTTTTTTAGACCAATCTTATAAACGTAATCCAAGTATCTCTGTTTATCCTTTTTGCTCTGAAAGATACGATCAAGAACATTCTTTTGATTTACAATAACTCCAAAGCGTATTGCTCCATTCATAGAACGATACAACTTACCTTTTTCTTTGTTTGAAATCCTGCTGGCTTTAAGTTCTTCATCTGCCGCATACTTTTGACCTCTCAATGCCTTTTCTGCTGCTATGTACTTTCTGGCATATATATCCTTTTGCTCCTTGCCTAAGAAAATCAAACCACCATACACGTAAATCTCATTATGCTCATTATCAAATACTCCAGATTCATCTGAATATATAAATAAATCCATAATAATTCTCCTTAACGTAAAAAACCGCCTTACGGCGGCATCGTGACCGGTGCCATTAAAATTGACACTTAAACGTAAATTCGGTTACACGATTATACAGCGTATTACTACCTGCAAAAATAGTATATGCAATTTTTCATAAAATGTCAATAGAATTACATCTTTTTCAGCTCTGAAAGGAAAACTTTGTTTATAGCCTGCCAAAATTACGAAATGTT
>JAMPFS010000051.1 GCA_023664325.1 Clostridium sp. | reverse complement strand
CCGTACTTTGTATTTTTGCTATCTCGACCAGTTTTTCCAGTGCGGCAGGTTTCTGTTTAAGGTATAATTCCTGTTTCCCTTTAAACTCATGTATCTGTGCTACCAATCCAAGAATTTCCGAATCCCATCTGTGATCTTTTAAATTGGAATAATTAAAAATTCGCATTCGCCTAACACCTTTCTTTTCGCCTAATTATACCATTATTTTAGGCAATAATCAATATTTTGCCCCAAATTCGCCTGATTAATTCTTGAATTATGCGAAATTTTAAGCGTTAGGCGATTTCCAAATCACTGTCCTGCCCGCCTGTTTTGCGAAGAATATATACCGTATATCCTATGGAGACCACGCAAAGAAAGACACTTATTGCAATATGCCTTGACATGGTAAGCATTTCTTCATTCCCAAAGGTGCTTAGACTGTTCATTGCGCTATGCGTGATAATACATGGCCACAGACTTTTGCCTTTGTAGAAAATGATCGTGAAAAGTATGCCGATAGCAACCGCATAACAAACCTGCAGCAGTGTGCGGAAAAATTCTTCCCCGTTTAATAGGTTGACAATGTGGCCAATGCCGAAGGTGACACCGGAAATGATAATGGCACGTTTCACATTGGACTGGCAGATCGCTTTAAACAGGAATCCCCTGAAAATGACCTCCTCTAAAAAACCGACAAACAGCATGCTCACAAAATAAAGCAGGGATTCCAAAACGGAAAAATTCAGGCGGAGCCCCCAGCAAAGGTTTGCGGCTGCCAACAATACAAGCGGTATAAAGTATAAATATTGTTTTAATTCACCCTGAAATTTGCAAAGGCCATATTTTTCCTGTAAATTATTTTTATGTATCCATAAAGATAAAAAAGCGGTCATGGCAATACCGAGCAATACGGTCGCTGACTTCGTAACGCCGATGGACTCGGAAACGCTGTCGCCGACACTTAACAGTACGACATATATTCCAATCCACACAAGCGCAAAATGTAATTCGTTTTTTTGGTATAGTTTATTCATGATTCTCTCCTCTCACTGTACAAACGGTATTGTTAAAGACTTTCGTAAGGTCATTGATTATTTGTGTCTCGTCATAGATCAGGGCATTATTGGCAAATAAACTTGCATAGCCATGCACAAAGATAAATAATGTACGAAAGATTTCATTTGCTTCATTTTCTGATACATGTAATTCCTGTTGCAGCACATTCATAATTGGCGCTAACTCTTGCGCATTTGTCAAATCCAGCAGATTTGCCCCTGCGAACTCATTTGTTTGGAACAGGAAACGGAACAGATTGGCTTCCTCTGTCGCAAATCGGATATAGTTCATTCCGATCGCAAGCATGGGATTTTGGTAAGTATTTTCCGTGTTCAGGATAAATTCCGAGTGATATTTGTCCGCTTCTTCATACGCTGCTTTTTTGATATCATCAACGGTAGAAAAATAATATAAAACAGGCTGCGTAGAACAGCCTAACTGCTCGGAAATGCTGCGGGCGGTGATTTTATCAGCCCCCTTTTCACGGACAATTGAAAAGGCTGCATGGATTATCATGTCTTTTGTTATTTTTGCTCTCGGTGGCATAGGTTCCTCCTTTTTATTATGGTTGTAGAGATGAGCAAACGCTGTTTTCGCAACTGTTTTTTTGGCAGTTGTTCGTTTTGTTCATTTCCATTATGGTTGTTATATAACATACATTATAAGAAGGGGTTTGTCAAGATAATTTTCGTCTGAGGCAAAGTATAAGCCGTCAGTGTCCGGTGAGACGAAACATTAGATAAAAAGTTTTATGTGGAATTGACTGCCCCGTTAAAGGAATGGTGGTGGACGAACATCTTAGCGTTGGAGAAAATCCAGTGTTAGAAAATACAAAATAACAGAAAAGGGATGAACGTCATAAACTTGCGTATATAAATGGTTGACTTGCAGGTGCCGCACGTGATACTATGTGGTTATAAATGATATGAATCACTCGACGAAGATATCAATGGAAAAACGGAGGAGAAGACTTATGTATCAAATGTTTTTGGTGCTTCAATACGTGGGAATTACAATTTTGGCAGTGGAACTCATATACACCTATTTTCAAAATTCATCTAAGATTCAGAATATATTGACAATGATGGAAATATCGCTGCTGCTGAATTTTGTAGGGTATTTATTTGAATTAAAGGCAACGAATCTTGAGGATGCACTGATGGCTGTTAAGATTTCTTATTTGGGTAAGCCTTTTATTGTGCTCTTTCTGTTTCTGTTTGTGTTGGAGTATTGCCATGTAAAGCTTCCGAGATGGCTGGAGACGGTTATTATTTTATATCAGGCATCAATAGCGGTAATGGTGCATACCTGTGAGCACCACAAGCTGTTTTACAGCAGCATTTCGTTTACGGAAGAGGGTGTGTTTCCACATATCGTATTTGGTCATGGTTTTTTCTATAATCTCCATACCGTTGTCATTTTGACATACTGTATTATCATTTGTTATATCTGCCTCAAAAAGCACCGCATGATTGAAAATGAGAATGAGAAAAAGCAGATTTGGCTCATTTTGATGATGATGTTTTTGGCGGCAGGATCGCTGCTGTTGTTCTTTAGCGGGGTATGCAAAGGCTATGACTGTACACTGTTCGGATATTTGTTTGTCACCCTTCTCCAGTCCGTGCTGATGTTCCGGTATCATCTGTTTGATACGATTACGCTGGCAAAGGAGCAGGCGATTGATAATTTAAAGGACGGTATTGTTGTGTTTAATAACAGCGACATGATTCTCTATCTGAACCGGCAGGCTAAAACGCTGATTCCGGAAACCGAAGAAAAAGCAGTGTCCGCACAGAAAGACATACCGCGTATCAATACGCTGCTGGAAAACAGGGACTACCTGTTTCATGATGAACGGGTTTATGCGCTGGACGACCAGCAGATTGATAAGAGCGGGGAAAATTATGGACATATGTACATCTTAAATGACATCACGGACAGTTACAATTACACAAACCTTTTGCATAAGAAGGCGTATGTGGATGTCAATACCGGTGCTAAGAACCGAACCTGTTTTGAGGAGGATATCCAGAAACTGGATGACAGAATGGCGGAGGAAGGAAGCAAGGATTTGCAAATTGGCGTAATCGTGTGCGACCTGAACGGACTCAAGCATACAAATGACACTTTGGGACATGCAGTGGGGGATCAGATGATTGCGACAGCGGCAAAAATCATGCAGCAGGAAATGTTGGGGGCAAAGGATGTGTATCGGACAGGCGGTGATGAGTTCGTGGTTTTGTATACCGGTGAGGACTGTTCCCGGATGCAGGAGGATATCCAAAGGGTAGAGCAGGTTTGCGAGGCAGAGAGTAAAAAATATAATTTCCCACTGAGTATTGCCATGGGCTATACGATGAATAGAAAGAATGAAAAGTTAGAGGAAATCCACAAGCGGGCAGATGATGCCATGTATGAGCGTAAAATGGAAATGAAAAGGGAAAATCCGTCATTGGTTAGGTGAAATCCATCCCCCGATACACCCGAACCGGGTTGCCCCTGACAATTCTTGTATGTTCCTTCCAGGCATTGTGAACCTGTAAATCCTTTTGTGCCGTTTTCTTTTCCGCAAGGAGCTGGTTGAGCTTTTCTAACGCATTTTTACGGTTAAGAATCTGGCTTCGCTCTTTGGTGGAAGTGACAACAATGCCGGTTGGGATATGTGTTAAGCGTACCCCTGTTTCAACCTTATTTACGTTTTGTCCGCCTTTTCCGCCACAGTGAAACCGTTCAAATTTGATATCTGGATTCATAGGGATTACTTCCTGTTCGGGAATCACGCTTATGTCTACATACCAGTTCTTTCTTTTATGGTTGGGACGAAATGGACTCTGGCAGATCCACTGGATGCTGCCCTCTAATTCGGATAAATCCTGCTCTGTTTCAAACAGGATAGAAGCGTAACATCCAGGCTCCCTGCCGGGGTGGCTGCTTATTTCGACAAAATCCCCAAATTCTAATTTTAATGCTTCGTAGAGTTTCTTTACAGCAAACTCACATTCTGCCGGGCCCTGCCCGGAACTTATTTGAATAATCATAGTGCGTTCTCCTTTTGAAAAAAATTCAATGATTGCGGAACCCGAATAAGTGAATTTGCTTGTATTGATTCACCCTAAGCATTGCACAAATAAGGCATTTCGCAATTTCCAGTTTAATTAAATAAAATACAGGGCAGCTTACATATTCCCCGCTTTAAAGTTATAAATCGGTTTCAACACCTTTTCGATTTTTACCGTATTTTGAATCGCCTCCTGAATCTCATCCATGCCACGGTAAGCAAATGGTGCTTCGTCAAGCGTTTCTTTCCCAATGCTGGTGGAATAGATTCCTTTCATGGCGGACTTAAAATGCGAAACCGTGTAATGGTTCTTCACATCTTCCCGTTTCCATAATCTGCCGGAACCGTGAGGGGCGGAACAGTTCCATTCCGGATTTCCAAGACCGGTTCCTAAAATGATTCCATCCCGCATATTAATGGGGATAATCACGCGTTCATCCGTTTTTGCAGAAATAGCGCCTTTGCGTAAAAGAGGAGCGCCAAACTGTTTCCTGGTTTCATCTGATTGGTCAATGTAATTGTGAATGCAGGAATAGGATTCCTCTATTTTAAATTTCATTCCTTTGCAGATTTCAGCGATTATGATCTCACGGTTCCGTGCTGCGTATTCCGTCACGACAGCCGCATCGTGCAGGTATTGTTCTTTCAGCTCCCCCTCTAAGTAGGTTAATTCGTAAGGCAGGGAAATCCCTTTTTCCTGAAGCTCCTTTTGCCCCTGTGCAAGGTAATATTCTGTTACTTCTTTACCGAGATGCCGGCTGCCGGAGTGTACAACCAGGTAAGTGTTCTTTTCATTGTCCTGGTCTAACTCAATAAAATGGTTGCCGGAACCAAGAGTGCCTAAGTTTTTGCTGCACCGTTCCCTTTGGATGTGGTTACAGCAAATCAGCCTGCCATAGTCGAAATCTTCTGCCCGTGGATGTACTTCTTTCCTTGCCTGAAATCCGGATGGTATGCGCTCCCGTATGACAGAATCGAGTTTTTGAAATTCCTTTACCTTTCCCCGGATTCCTGCAAGGCTGATGCCACAGCCGATATCAATGCCGGTAAGGTTCGGCATGATTTTGTCGCCAATGGTCATCGTCAGACCGATTGTTCCAACCTTGCCGGGATGAACATCCGGCATAACACGGATGCGGGAACCGGAAAGTGACTCGTTATCGCATAACATTTGTAGCTGTGCTATCGCATAATTGTCGATGGCAGTATCCGTATTGCTTGTTGTGAAAATCTTTGCGGATGCATAGATTCCATTTATTTCTTTCATATCATTGTCCTTTCTATGGATGGTGTTATCGAAAAATGCGTACAAAAATAACACCATAATTGTATGGTGCCAGTTATCCATAGAATGAAATAAATGGTTTATGGAATGCGTGTCAGAAATCACACGCAATAATAGACATCACTATCCTCGAATCATTCCCAGGACAACTACACCTGTGTTTACTGTTAAGTTCGGTTTCCGGTTATTCATCTTCTTCATAATTGTCCTCCTTTCGTTCGGGGTTAATAGCTGCTTGTTGATGCGGAAATTCTTTTCTTCTGCATCAACTTGTTGCATAGTTTAACAACAAAGAAATGAAAAGTCAATAGCTTTTTTATAAAATTTTTGGAAGGATGCGTTTCATTTCAGAGTGACATTTTTTGTCATGCCAGGGGAGTAAAATAAAGGATTTAGGATACTTTTGATATGAAAGTGCCGCAAGCGGGCGAACCGCAGAGGCAGTCGGCTTAAAATTCTTGAATTCACCATCAAGAAATGATATGATAAAACCACAAATAAGAAAGGATGAAAGCATGGCAAATATATACGATGGGGCGTTCCGAACAATCTTGAATGACTGCCGGAAGCTGGTCATTCCCATAATCAATGAGATTTTTGGGGAAACGTATACTGGTGAGGAGGAAATACAGTTTTTCCCCAACGAGCATTTTATCGACCAGCAGGATGAACCGGACAGGGAGCGCATAACAGACACGAATTTTACGGTCTTTGGAACGACACCGAAAAAATACCATATCGAATGTGAAAGCAGCCTGCCGGATGGGAGAATCACAATCAGGCTTTTTGAATATGATGCGCAGATAGCACTTGACGAGGGCGAGGTTACGGAGGAGACATTGACAGTGACCTTCCCCCATACCGCAGTGCTGTATCTTCGGACACGAAAAAAAGCACTGGATAAAATGAAGTACGTTATCATTACCCCTGGTGGGACAGTACAGTATGATATACCGATAATGAAGGTGCAGACGTATTCGCTAGACGATATTTTTGAAAAACGCCTGCTGATGCTGATTCCATTTTATATTTTTTCACATGAGAGCAGCTTCTCGGAGTATAATAATAATGAGCAGAAGCTGGAAGAATTAAAAGCCGAGTATCAGGATATCTTGAAACGGCTTGACGAGTTGGAACAGCAGGAGGTTATCGGTGCATTTGACAAGCGGACGATAATAGAGATTTCTGGTGACGTGATTAAAGAGATTGCACAGAAATATCAAAATGTGCAGGAAGGTATAGGTGATATCATGGGTGGAGCATTAATTGAAACAGAAGCAAGAAATATTTTAAATCAGGGAATCAGCCAGGGAATCAGCCAGGGAATCAGTCAGGGAATTAGCCAGGGCATGAGCGAAGCGAAAAGAAATGCAGCGATTAATATGCTGAAACGGGGAAAGCTGACATTTCAGGAAATTGCAGAGGATTCAGGACTTAGTGTTACAGAAGTCGAGCAGCTTGCCGAACTTCAAACAATGTAGGGCAGAATAAAACTAAAAAGGAAACTTACATGGAGTGGGAAAAATTTAATTGTTGTCAACAGGAGCCAAAATTTAAAAAGATAAACAACGGATATCAGTGTGTATATTGCGGAAAATTTTTTAAAAGTGAATCAGTAGAGTATAGAGGGAAAAGTTTTTCGTTTGACAAATTGAAATATCAGGCTAAATTTAGAGGGGATAAAGCAGATTATTTAATTAGTGAAGATGAGCATATTTTTGCAGTTATGCATCCAGGCATAGTTGATATTATGTATCTGGACAATGCACATAATGTTTTGGACAGGAAAAGTGTCAAGGTTAAAAAAAGTGTAAAAGAGGTTAGGCTTAATTATAATCATACGTTTCTTACGATTACTGACAGGGGTGTGGTAGATGTTTATAGTATGGAAACGGGGCAGTCAATCGCACAATATAAATCAGGGAGACAATGCAATTGTTTCAAATTAAATATATTACCGTTTGGCAAACAAGGGAATTGGCTGTATATTGATACAGAAAAGATTATTTGGTTTTCAAATGATTTTAAAGAAAGCAATACGGTCTTACTATTTACGGATTTATTTAAGGATGGAGCATTTTCAATCAACGGAGCAATGAATTTTGCAGAAAATAATTCAGAATATGATCGTTTTGCGTTTCATATTTTATACAGGGATCAGATTGAGGGCAAAAACTGGTTAAAGAGGGCAAGCATTGTTCTTGATTATGAAAAGGATGTTTTTAACGTAAAAAAAATCTTTTATGATGCAGGGTATAATATGACATATGACTTCATAAAGCAAAAATATTTTGGAGCGTATAATGATGATATGGTATGTATGAATGAGAGGGGAGAAATTGAAAAAATCCAAAAGCTGCCGATTATTAAAAAATATTCAGATGGAGGCGGAATTTTCCCGCTTGAGGAATTTATTGGTTTTCCTGAAAAAATACGTTTTATAACAGATACTAAGGTTGCTTTGATTTATACTTTTTCGATCGTTATTTTAGATATTAAAGAACAAGAAATAGTAGTTTCATATCATACAAAGCTTATTTTATCGTTTTTGATTATTGATTCGGAAACGATTTGCTTTTCTGCTGGTATAAATACATATATTGTAGATTTGAACAATTTCCCACGTTAGAGGAATGGAACATCGGGTATGTGACATTTTTGTCATGCCAGGGGAGTAAAATAAAAGATTTAGATATAAAAGAGGCAGTAGCAAAAACGGAGTTCGATTATGCATCCATATCTGCACTGGCGAAAGAAACGAAGGAGCCTATTTATATCACCAAAAACGGGGAAGGCGATATGGTGCTGATGAGCATTGATGCCTTTGAGAAGCGGGAGCAGATTTTACAGCTCCGGTCAAAAGTGCTTCAGGCAGAGCAGGAGAGAGTGGATGGGGAACCAACGATCAGTGTATCAGAGGCGAGAAAGCGCCTGCGGGAGAGAGCCAGTGAATAAATATTTGAACAGCCAAGAGATGAAAGAATATATCTTGAATAAAGGCAGATTATCAGGAGAATATGCAATTATTATATGGGATTTCAATATATATTTTGAAAAAGCGAACAAAAACAAACTGCCGGGAAAATATATTTATTCGGACAAAAGTGGTTATCATAATGCAGATATAGGTGATAGGGGAGGAATAGCATGTATAAAGGATTATACAGAAATTGAGGAAATATCGTATGATGTATTTAAGTTTGTTGTTTACCTTTGTGCCAATGCAAGAAGCAGTCAATTTGTGGATAAACAATACCAAACAGTTTCTAAAAGCAAATTCCAACTACGAAAAGAATTTGAACTGGAATTGCTGAAAAAAATAGATATAAATTATTTTTATAGATATAAAAACGAAATACCAATGTATTAAAGGCATGAGAATACACTAGGGCATACAGCATAACAGTTCAAACATAGACCGGAAGAGTGTTTATTTTTCTAATGCTTTTTTGATTTACCAATGTTATAATATTCAGGAACAAATAAATGCGAGGGCGGTGGTTTCATGTATAACCCACAGTTGGAAACATTTATCCGTGTGGCGGATGCCGGGAGTTTTAATAAAGCGGCGGAACGGTCTTTTATTACACCGACTGCGGTAATCAAACAGATTAACCTTTTGGAGGATGGGCTGGGCGTAAAATTATTTGAACGGACACACCGGGGGCTGCATCTGACGAAAGCCGGGATTTCACTCTATCAGGATGCAAAATATATTATTGGGTATTGCAAGGATTCTGTAATCCGGGCAAAGAATGCCATGCAGGAGGATGAGTCAGTGCTGCGCATTGGCACATCACCCATGACACCGGCACAGATTCTGGTGGAGCTGTGGCCGAAGATTCATGAGTATTGTCCAGAAATTAAATTTCAGCTGATCCCTTTCGACAACACACCGGAAAATGCAAGGGAGATTCTGGCAAATTTAGGACAGAATATTGATGTGGTTGCCGGAATATTTGACGATACGATGTTAGATTTGCGGAAGTGTGCAGGATTTGAGATTACAAGGCATCCGATTTGCTGTGCTGTGTCGATTCACCATCCGCTGGCGAAGAAAAATAAACTTTCCATGAAGGATATGTACGGGAAAAACCTGATGCTGATGCACAGGGGCTGGAGCCATTATGTAGATGAACTGCGGGATGATATTTGGGAGAATCATCATCAGATACATATTGTGGATTTTGATTTTTATAACGTAGATGTTTTTAATCGGTGTGAAAACAGCAATGATATTCTGATGGCAACGCAGGCTTGGGTAAATGTGCATCCTTTGTTAAAAATTATTCCGGTGGAATGGGAACACACAATTCCGTATGGCCTGCTCCATTCCCCACAGCCGTCAAAAACCGTGCAGCGTTTTCTGTCAGCGGTTCAGAATATCATGCAGGCATAGAGAGGATATAAAACAAAGCATGGGAAGAACAACTTTGCTGCTGGCACTTATAACCATAGGGTATAAACAGATGAACAAAATGAGACTTCTAATCAGGTCTCATTTTTTTTATAGTAAAGACAGATGAAAAATCGTGTTTTACAAGGAAAAGGGGTAATGCTATGAACAATTTTATTTTTGAGAACAGTACAAAGGTTTATTTCGGAAAGGGCTGTGTGAAGGAATATCTGGCATGCCTGACAAAGAAATACGGGGAAAATGTCATGCTGTGCTATGGCGGCGGTTCCATAAAGAAGAATGGGATTTATGACGAGGTAACGGAAATCTTGAAGGATGCCGGCAAGACGGTATTTGAGTTTTCGGGGATTATGCCAAACCCAACTTATAACAAGGTGCTGGAAGGGGCGGAGCTTGCAAGAGAGCATGGAATCAGCCTGATACTCGGTGTGGGAGGCGGTTCGGTACTCGACTGCTGCAAGGCAATTTCCCTTGCGGCACGGTATGATGGTGATGTATGGGAAGATTTCTTCGCAAGCCCGGGCAGGTTTGATTTTGAACCGCTGCCTCTGGGAGTCATTGTCACGGTAGCGGGAACCGGCAGTGAATGTAACGGCGGCGCAGTGATTACCAATGAAGAGAAGAAAGTGAAAACAGGACGTGACTATCCGCAGTGCAATCCGAAATTTGCCCTGTTAGATCCGGTGTATACTTACAGCGTTCCGAAATTCCAGATGGTGTCCGGGGGATTTGATACGCTGTCCCATATCATGGAGATTTATTTCAGTGAGCCGGATGAGGATAATGTATCCGATGAAATTGCTGAGGCACTGATGAGAAATGTGATCCGCAATCTGCGGGCGGCGGTTCAAAATCCGGAAGATTATGTGGCGAGAAGCAATCTGATGTGGGATTCCACAATGGCAGAGAACCGGATTATTAAGCTGGGTAAACGGACGGATTTTGAGTGTCATCAGATGGAGCATCAGTTAGGGGCATATACGGACTGCAATCATGGGGCGGGGCTGGCTGTGCTGCATCCGGTGTATTACCGTCATATTTACCGGGACGGACTGGCAAAATTCAAACGTTTTGCAGAGAATGTCTGGGGAATACAGGCAGAGGGAAAGAGTGATGAGGAAATTGCCGGGGCAGGCGTGGAGGCACTGGCAGATTTTATTCGGGAAATCGGTCTTCCGACCAGCTTGCGTGAACTGGGTATCGGGGAAGATACAGACTTAAAAGCGGTTGCGGATTCCTGTGCCATTGTGCCGGGCAGTTATAAAAAGATGACACATGAGGAAATTTATCATATCCTGCTGGAATCTATGTAAGAAGTCATTTAGAAAAATGTTGAAGCCGCAAAAGGCGGCAGAATGGAGGATGTTATGAGCATTTTATTTATCAACGGAAGTCCAAACAAGAACGGTAACACAGTGAAACTGGCAGGAGATTTACTGGCAGGAAAAGAGTATGACACCCTGCATCTGGTGGATTACAAAATCTATTCTTACGGGCAGGAATACGAAGATGACCAGTTTATGGAAATTATCGCCCAAATCAGACAGGCAGACACGATTGTGCTTGGTTCTCCGCTTTACTGGCACAGCATGAGCGGTTCCGTGAGAAACCTGTTAGACCGTTCCTACGGTGTGATTGCGGAAAAAGAGTTTCAGGGAAAGAAGTTGTTCTTCGTCTTTCAGGGAGCTTCCCCGACAAAAGAACAGCTTGCTGCCGGAGAGTATACAGCAAGCAGATATGGGATGCTGTATGGAATGGATTATCAGGGGATGGCAACAAATAAAGCAGAAGCGCAGAAGCTGGCAGGGAAACTAGGTTGAAATGAACTGTCTGCTGGCGGTTAGTAAAGTAAGGAAAAATAAGAACAGAAAAGGAGAGAGTGAAAATGAGTAATCAAATGTATGTGAAATTAAACAATGGGGTGGAAATGCCAATGGCAGGGATTGGTACTTTTATGTTAAGCCCGGATGAGGCAGAGGCTTCCTGTGTGAGCGCGCTTGCCGATGGTTACAGGCTGATTGATACTGCCAATGCCTATGTCAATGAAAAGGCAGTTGGACGTGCCATGAAAAAATCCGGTCTTGACCGGAAAGAAATATTTTTAGAGACGAAAATCTGGCCTTCGTTCTACAACCAGTCCGATGCGGTGGAAAAGACATTGCAGCGGCTTGACACCGATTATATTGACCTTTTGTTGATTCATCAGCCGGCAGGTGATTATGCTGCTGGATACAAATTGATGGAAAAGGCATACAAAGAGGGGAAAGTGAAAGCAATCGGTTTATCCAATTTTAATGAGGAACAGATTCGGGAGATTTTAAGTATCTGTGAGGTTAAACCGGCTATTTTGCAGACAGAGGTACATCCGTATTCACAGGAAAAGAAATTGAAAGATTTTCTGGCGAAAGAGGAGATTGTGATTCAGGCATGGTATCCGTTAGGGCATGGCGATACGGCACTGATTCAGGAACCGGTATTTTCAAAACTGGCAGAAAAGTATGGCAAGAGTAATGCACAGATTATTCTCCGCTGGCATGTGCAGGCAGGAAACGTGGTCATTCCGGGTTCTAAAAATCCGGACCATATCCGTGCTAATTTTGATTTGTTTGATTTTGAACTGACGGCAGAGGAGATGCAGGAAATACAGGCACTCAACAAGGATAAGAGATATTACACCAGTACACCGGAAATGCTGAAAGGCTATGCAGAGATGGTGCCGCCTGTGGATGAGCAGAAATAAGTGTAAGAAGAACGCACACAGTCATATGCTGTGATAGCGTTCTTCCCATTGAGAGCCGAATGGTTACTTATATCGGGGCATGAAAGATGGATGTCAGAAAAATCATTCTATGCTTTGTCATTGTCATACTGGCTGTGGTAGGAACGACATGCAGCTTAAGACAGTCGGAAAAGCCAGATCACACTGCACTGGGAAAGGATGGGGAAGTGGTGAATGCATCAGAAAATATTCCGGATACATTGGAAAATGTGCCGGATGAATATAAAAATGCATCGGAAAAGGCAGTGTTCACATTGGATTCTACTGTGAAGGAAGTGATATCCGATCCTGCATTTGGGGATTTTGGGCGGCTGCTTTTTCCGATAGACCGCGCGGTATCAGAAGATGATACCTTATTAGAAATCTCATCAAGTGATGTTTACGTCTGGTATTCTGATATCCAGCCGGAAAAAACGGTAGAGATTGTGAACCATTTGAAAGCAAGGGCAGATGCGGGCGGGCAAATCTATTTCCCAATTTATTCTGAGGAGGAAATCCGTCAAGATGCCTCAAAAGCAGATACGGGGTTGTTTTACTTTGGCGGTACGCCGGGAGAGAAATTTGCCATTATGAATGCGGGTGGCGGTTTTATGTATGTGGGGGCAATGCACGACAGTTTTCCCCATGCACTGGAAGTCAGCAGGATGGGATATAACGCCTTTGCCCTGATTTACCGTCCGAATGATCCATACGAAGATTTGGCAAGAGCGCTTACTTATCTGTATGACCATGCAGAGGAACTTGGAATACAGGCAGACGGCTATTCCCTCTGGGGTGGTTCTGCCGGTGCAAGAATGGCGGCTGTTCTGGGCAATAAAGATTATCTTCGGGAATTGACGGAGAGAAATGATGTGCCGCAGGCAGCAGCAGTTATTATGCAGTATACAGGCTATATAGATGTGTCAAATGCGGATGCGCCGACCTATGCCTGCGTGGGTACCCGTGATGGGATCGCTTCATGGAATACGATGAAAGACCGTTTGGACAGGTTAAAAAAGTTAGAGATTCCGACAGAATTTCATAAGTATGATGGATTATCTCATGGTTTTGGGCTTGGAACAGGAACGGCAGCGGAAGGGTGGATATATGATGCGGTAAAGTTTTGGGAAGATAATCAATAACAAGTCTTCCGTGGCAGTGTAAGTTATTGTGTTGCTTATTGATTCCATAGGCTTAAGAGCAAGTTGATCGCACTGAAGCATAACCTCATGCATGCTATGAAACCAAGAAGCAGCGGTTCTCTGCGATGTATTGATTAAACCAAGAATAGAAGATTTCCGACCTGTTGAAGGGTTAACAACAAATCCCTGGGTCATGGTCTGAGGACTTCTGGCAATCTCAACGCACCAAAAGTCCAACTCAAACAGTGGATGAATAGAAACGATAGCCGGATCAATATGCAGTTATCCATTAGGTCGAGTTTAGTCGGAACCCAGTAAAGTTGTATAATCTTGTGGCACAGTATCTTTTCCTTTCTGCTTTTGTTTATAGATTCATCTGCTCATTTTTGTATTCTATAACTAATGCCCTTATTTTGTTAGAAAAAGATTCAGCTAACTCTTTTTCCTTTGGCAAAAAATCATTTTTAAAAAACATAGCAACAACTTCCGAAATTATCTCTGTGTCTGGAATATGTATGATTTGAGAATTTTGTTGGCTTAGAAGTGTCATATTAAAAATCATACCATTTACAATATGATTTTTTACATATGAATATAGTTCCTCATTTTGACAAACGGCACGAGTTAAAGTTGACATCGTTCTTGTTGGGTTGCTAATACCTTGACCCTGAAGCTTTATGATGAGTGTATATTCATCAATACGCTCTTTGATAGAAAAGGTTCGTTTGTTCTTTCTAGACACGACTGTATGGTTTGCTTCTTTTGTGCAATCCGCAATTAACTCTTCCATTCTTGCAGTTATAGGTAGATTTTTTTCTGCCATTCTAAGTTCTATAAGGTATTCAACCATATATATTACCTCCTGTTTCCAATAATAACATACAAGAAATAAAAATACAAGAAAAACTTTTTTTGAGATTTTCATTGACAGAAAAGCTACAGCATGATATCATTAAAAAACAATACAAGAAAAAATTTTTCCTGTATTACAAAAGATGCTCATAAAAAAAGAAAAATATTAAAAAGATAGGAAGGATGATTTTATGAATACTATTAAAAATTACTTACAAAACAACCCGCTCTATTTCGATTTCAGCGATGATTGTGCGCACAGTGCTGATTATCAGATGAAAAAAGGGTTTGAAAAATTTTTAATTTATCGTTCACCGAAACCTGCTGGAAAAGAAATATTTCCTGTTGCTGCTTCTGTAATAGAAAGAAATTTTGAATTATATGGCAGTATTGGTGATCTGGATTCATCAAGTACGCTTCTACAAAAGATATATTCCTTGTTATGGCCGGAGATTAAAGAGCAGAAGAAAGAGTATATGTTGGATAAGTCCGGATGGATTTACTCAGATACAATGACAAGCGTGCAACGTACTTTGAACGCATTTATAAGAAACAAGATGCCAGAAGTGCTAAAACAATATGGTGTAAAAAGAGTCTCCGGCAGGATGTGCATTGAACTTTATGAGACAAATGCATCGTTTCGGAAATTGCTTGAGAGCAATGAAAATTTATTGCATTTCATAGCTGATTATCATACTTGCGGCAATTTGATTCCTGTTCCTTATGGATTTAATGTAGCTAGAAGCGGTTATTTTGGGTCACATGATTATTGGGATTTGACTTTGATGAAAATAAAAGAATACTATGATACAAAAGCGGCTTTTGATGGATTTGGAGATTCTTTCATGAATCCGACAATAAAGATAATGGAACTATTGCATTGCAGCAATGAGGTCATTTGTTGCTGCCGATGGCTGAATAGTTTTGCGGGATGGGAAGATTTTATTTGTAAAAACTTTCTTCAAGATTTTGTTGATGAAGATAATCAGCCAATTCCGTTATGCACTGGACATTCATGGGATTGCATTCAAATATTGGACTTTGATGAATTTTTTAAAAACTGTTGGCAATGCATCGAGAAAAGAAGCATCAGGATAATAGAAAGGCTTAGGGAAATGCTTTGAAAATCTTTTATATTTTGTATAAATCACATGCTTGGAGGAATGATGCATGAACAGTGAAATTATTCTTAAACTGAATGAAATTATAACCCGAAAATCAAATGATTTTGGTCTTAAAATAATGAAGCCGGAGCATTCAGGTAAGGTTGTATCCATACTTCGAGAGGACTGGCATCTCTTTTTAGAGATGCATAACCCTATAGTATCGCCTTTACCATTACAAATGACCATATATATTGAAGACGAAGTGGTACGAATGCTTCTCTTTCCATCTCCTGCTATTATTGATAGCAGGAGCATGAATCAGTTTATACAGCTGACCAATACAGCGAATCGCTATTTATATATGGGCAGTGCTTTGGGCAGATTCTGGGTGGATGTGGAAAATTGTGACTTAGCGTATGAACTTATTTTAAAGGAAGAACTACTCGAATTATCACGTGCAACGGAAATCGAAAATCAGCTGTTTGATATTCCATATGCTCATTTTAACGATTTACATATTCCTCTTTTGATGTTGGCAGGAAATGTTTGGAAAGCGGATATGGCGATAAGCTATCTGAAAGAATTAAGAGAAAATGGTTATGTTGATAATTCTGTTTATGGTCTATGGTAGTTATACAATTGAGATTTACACTATAACTGTGGCATTTTCAGTTTTTCAAAAGACACTTGGCAGGAAAAATCTGGTACAATAAAGGTGGTGATTTGCTTGAATATATTGCATATTGGTGGGAATCTGCGCATTCTCCGAGAAAAGAGACAGCTCACTCAAGAGGAATTAGGAAAAGAGATTGCACTCTCAGCCTCAGCTGTATCAAATATTGAGAATACGATTTCCTTCCCATCTATTGATACATTGATAAAATTGGTTGAATTTTTTGAAGTGGATGTTGATTATTTTTTAAACGAAAGCAATAAAGAGTTGGCGGAAATTGAATTAAAAGTAAAACTTAGAACTGCCGAGGAGTTTTTAAGAAATGGAGAAAATAGAAGTTTGCAGATTATCTCCCCAATTAAGCAGTATCGTTTGGAGGAATCGGAAGAAATCCTACTATATGAAGTGAAAAATTTATAAGCGTGAGGGGATTTCAGCAAACAAAGGCAGACTGAAATGAGAAAAGAGCTGGAAAGGGCATTGGAGTCAAAGGAATGGCATGAGAAAAATTTGAAGTGATTTTGCAGGAGGAGAACTGTTATGATTATTGCATGTTATGCAGGTGTGGGGAAAAGTACATTTGCCAAGCAATATTCGGGAATCCCTTGATTTACACAGTATGCCTTTCCAATGGGTTTTTCCGGAAGCAGGGGAGTGCGAATTTGAAGCAGTGAATGCGGCTCGGATTCATCTGAGATACAAGAATTACACGGCAGGCAGGAAGTGACGGCATATCTGGATTGGGACTGGAATCGTGAAGTCAAGGCTGCGAAGGCCTGACAAGGAAGCAGATTTGGAGAAATAGGAGGGACGAACAGCCATGCACTATGTGATAGGCGATATCCATAACGAGATCAGAAAATTAGATAGTATCATGGAGCAGATTCAACCCACAGGCAACGATGAAGTGATTCTGCTGGGCGACCTTTTCGACCGGGGCGGGGAAGAGGCAGACCCGGTGGGTGTCTATTTTGCAATAACCGGACTGTGTGATTGCTGCATCTGGCTGAGAGGCAATCATGATGAATGGCTTGCAGATTACATAAAAAAGTATTTTTCTCTGCCGGAACGAAAAAGAAGTAAGATGTTTCCATATTTTTATAATTCATTTGATTTGATAAAGCAGAGAATGACCGAGAAAGATATGCTGGATCTTGCGGATCAGATATATGGGCTGCCGCTTCAAATGGAGTTAGAGATAGAGGGGAAGAAATTTCTCCTGGCACATGCAATGACGTCTCATCCTTCCAAAGACCTGCCAACTGAAGAGTATCTGATGGGAAATTATGAATTAGAACTCTTTGTTTTGACTGGGATTGATGGATATATTTCTTTATGCGGGCATACGGTCACAGATGATGCTTTTTTGCAGATGAGAGGAAAGTATTTGGATGAATATCCACGCTCCATTTGGATAAATGACAAAGAGAATGTATATCTTCTGGATTGCGGATGTGGATTCACAGGCGGAAAATTGGCATGTATCTGTATTGAAACTGGTGAGCGTTTCTATTCTCACAGATAAGATGTAAGGATTTAAAACGCATGCGCAGAATGAACCAATGTCATTAATATAGAAGGGGATAAAATAAATGAGCCGCAGTTATAAAAAAAATCCTGTATATAAGGATGGAGGCAGATGTTCTTATTCCCAATGATTGGTATGCGAAAAAGAATCAGGTCTATTACGAAACGGAACATGAGGAGGGCATTCATATGGATTCTATAAACGAAAAAAATATGTTCAATGAAAAAAAGGTCATGGTTCTCAGTATTATCCATCGATATGATTCAGTAGAAGTACTGGGTGTATTTGATGATATTGAAAAACTCCGACAGATATGTCATAAAATTATACAGACGGATACTTATCTACAGCAGGATATCTCATACCTTCATATATATAGATGTGTATTGAATCATATGTTTGCTGAGTTTTACCCTGATGATTATGATGAACCGGATGGAGAGGGATGCTATCTGGAACAACAAGAAGATATTTGTGATGAAATATTAGGCGATGAGTTCATGCGGGAACTGCGGATGAAGCAAGAAGAAAAGAAATGGTGATGGGGAAAAATCAAAATGGAAAACCGAAACGTATTTGAATTTTTAGAGTGTTTTACTCTTGAAACAGATGTTTCTATCAGAGAAAATAGAGTAGTACTATATCAGGGGAAGATAGCTGACGTTCCACACAGAGTCTGCCGTTGCAGAGAAATTGTGCCTGGAAAAGCGGTTACAGACGAAAAGTGTCTTGTCGTTGAAACGAAAAGGAGATGATTTCATGGGGATGCGAGTGTATATGAAACAATAGAATATGATGGAAACAGATATATTCTTGTTCATGCGGGGATTGCCGGATTTGACGAGCAGGTACCATTGGATTATTATGAATATACCGCTTTTATATTTGAGAGGATGGATTATTCCAAAAGATATTATCGGGATGAAAACACTTACATTATTACCGGGCATACGCCCACGTTCTATATTGAGCAAGATTTTTTTGCAAAGAAGAATAAAAAGCCCGGAATATATACTGCCAATGGGCATATTGCCATTGATTGCGGATGTGTATATGGA
>JAMPFS010000050.1 GCA_023664325.1 Clostridium sp. | reverse complement strand
TAGCACTGCGGGAAGGTTTACTCACTTTTACATTGCAATTTGCGGAAACTCAAGGGTGTTGTATCTTGAATGATGACACATATGATAAAATTTATAAAAATTTTATCTGGCTGCTAATATTTTTTATCGGAAATGAGTGCATATTTCTAATACTTAAATTCATATTAAAAAAGAGGATTAAAAGAAATGATAATTCCTCCATGCAAAGAATGAACGAGGAAAAAGAAATCAGCATCCGTTTTGCAGGGCAGGAAACAGAAAAAAAGCAGGAAATAATTCTAAAATCCCACAAAAATATGCAAGACTCTAATTTGCCAGTGGATGATGTTGCGCAAACAGTCATGAAATATGATATTGATTTCCATGAGGACTTTATTTGGTGCTTGGAGAATTTATCGGGAACTTGCATAGCCAATCATATATTATTGCTGCATATCAATGAAAACCAAGAATATGAATTTGTTGCTGAAACCATGAGGCAAAGACAACTGGGGTTACCGAAACCGTATTATATTATTGCGAAAACAGACAACAACTATTTGTGTGGAAGGGCAGATGTGGGCAGGGTTTATTGCTTTTCGCATGCGTTAGGCATTACCAATACCCCTTATGCAACCATTTATGATTACATCATTGAGCAAAGTGATACTTGATAAGTAACGACAAATGCGTTACAATGAATGAAAAGGAGATGAATTGTTATGGAAAAGACAGCAACATTAAATTTAAGGGTAAATCCTGTGGTAAAACAGCGGGCAGAAGATGTACTGGCAAGATTGGGCATTCCAATGTCAACAGCAATAGATATATATCTTAATCAGATATCTCTCACGGGTGGAATACCATTTGCTGTGACTTTGCCTAATGCTCCTTCCGTTCTCAATGCGGATTTGATGACAGTGGAAGAAATTCATGCAAAGCTACAAGAAGGATATGATGACTTGCGAAGCGGAAAAGTGCAGAACGCATCTTCGGCATTTGAGACGTTTAGGGAGAAACATTAAGCATGGAACTATATATAGTACAAATCACGGATAGGGCATTGGCAGATATGGAAGAAATCTATAATTACATTGCGATGCAGCTCCAAGCCCCAGAAAATGCAATGAGACAATATAATCGGATTTCAGAAGCAGTTGAGAGTTTGCATATTTTTCCTAAAAGGGTAAAACTTATGGAGTCTGAGCTGGAGCGAAAGATGGGGCTGAGACAATTATCGGTAGATAATTATTCAATTTTTTATATAATTGAAGATATGCGAGTTATAGTTACCAGAGTGCTTTATAGTGCGATGGATATAAGTAATAGGCTGTTGGAAGAATAAAGTGTCAATAAGGTTTGCAGTCAAGTTATTTTTTTCTGTTCTTCGGAAATTCTATGCAAAATCTCTGAAAACTCAGTAGACTTCGATTCCAAAAGCTCGTGTGTTGTATTTTCCATAATGTATAATTAATTGATAAGTCGTACATAGGGAGTGATAGAAGTGGCTTTGAAACGAAGAAAGGACATGAATAATGAGGAAAGAATTTCTCGGATTGTCAAGCGATTAGCGGATAATGAAAGATATAGAGCATTTTGGTTTCGCTCGGACTTTATGTATTTCATATATTTTTTGCTGGGGATTTGTTATTTTACCTTTGAACAGGCTTTGTTTGATTGGAATACCAGTGTAGGGATTTTGAGTATAGTAATTTGTTTTTTAGCGGTTGGACTGTGTGTATTCATAAAAAGGAAAAATAAGAGAACACTGGATCAGTACGATCGTATACAAGCAAGGATAAGCAATGAAGAGTCATATATAAGCCCTCCGACCAGGAGATATCGCACGATGGCAAAATATTACTTTGTTTCATACTATGTGGAGGATGGAAGAACTTATAGATATAAGTGTACAATACGTGATGAACAGTTAGATTTATACCATGTTATGCGGAGAATATTAGAAGATGGCATCATTCCGTTTATTGATGTTTTAGTAAATCCGCATAATCCCCAAAAATATAAAGTATTGGGATATAAATTTATGGAAGAAATTTTGAAACAGAATCCGGAACTCGTATGCGAGGAATTAGATGAATATTATAATACATCTATTAAATGGAAATATATTAAGTAGTTGTATTAACTATTGTAGGAATATGATTAGAATATGCATAGTTTCTTCAAACGGTAACAAAAATTAAAAATATGATGATTTTATTGACATGCCAGGCGAAAGTTAAAATGCTTGCAAATCCGTATAAAAATGCTTAAAATAGGAAATAGGTTTTTGTAATTTATGGAACATGGAAAGGGGATGCACCCATGCATATTGTGGAGGAAGATACATATAAAGTCTCCTGCCATATAGACCGCAGGGATTTGAGAGCATATGGCATCACAGCAGACGATATCATCAACAGGACTCCTCTTGGGGGATTATTTATCAAGAAGGCAGCGGAGCTTGCAAAAGAAAGTACGGATTACGAGTGGCCGGGATGTGCGTTTTCCATGCAGATTGATATGTATGCCGATGATTTTGTGCTGGTATTTTCGGAGCGGATTGATGATTATCTATATAATTTACGCCAGTCTATGCTTGCGCTGCCCAAAGAGCAGGCCGGATTGCTTGACAAAATGATTGTGATGGTTTCTATGGCAGAGGAAGAGGAAGCGAGAAGAATCATACGCAATTTTGAGACGAATGTACGGGAAAGCTGAGGAAGAACAGACATGAAAGAAGGCATAAAAAATGTTGTATTTGATGTAGGAATGGTGTTGATTGATTTTTGCTGGGAAAAACATTGCAGGAATTTGGGTTTTGATGATGGGGTGATTGCCGCATTTGATGTCAATATGATTCGTTCCGGTTACTGGGATATGCTGGATGAAGGAAGCATTACCACACAGGATGCCATTGATAAATTTATGGAGGCAATGCCGGAGTATAAGCGGGAATTGGAGCTGTTTTGGGCATCACAGGAGGGTTTTGTGGAGGAGTACGCATATTCTGCGCCGTTAGTCAGGGAATTGAAGGCAAAAGGGTATAAAGTATATTTACTTTCCAATTACCCGTTGGACATGTACAGGCTTCACTGGCCGTCATTTGAATTTTATAAGCTTGTTGATGGCTATGTGGTATCCGCACCGGAGAAAATCAAAAAACCGGATCCGGCTATATATCATCTCCTATGCGAACGTTTTGGACTCAAGGCAGAGGAGTGTATGTTTATAGATGACAGACAGGAAAATGTGGATACGGCGGTGAAAGTCGGCATGGAGGCAGCTGTGTTTACCGGTTATGGAAAATTGAGGGAAATCTTGTTTGACTGAGGCAGGAGGACAGACATACTTTGGCGAAAGAGATAACGGGTTTGGTGATGGATATGCTATTTGGGGAAAGAAACAGAAAAAAAGATAAGAGAGCAGCCAAACGGCATAAGCGGCAGCAACAGTACGACAGGGTATATGCGCTGCATGAACAGGCAGAATTTCTCTGTTATATCAATGATGCCTATGTGGAAAGCTATCAGGGGACGGAGGCTGTAAAATTGGAAGGTCTTGTGGCGAAGGGAAAGGGCTGTGTGGAAGACACCTATTTTTTGTATAGCTGTAATGGTCAGAAAAAGGCAGAGATTACAATGGAGGAGTTATATTTAGGCGGCAATCAGGTGGAATGTTTAGAGGGAGGCGACAAGCGGGCAGCCCTCTATCCCAGGGAGCAGGAAGTGTCATATAAAGCCGGGGATATTGTATGTATATTAAAGGAAGAAAATCAGACAGATCATAAGGAGGAAGAAAATGCCACCAATTACGAATGACTGGGCAGATGAGTTAAAGGCAGAATATAAGAAACCTTACTACAGGGAATTGTATCAGAAGGTGAATGAGGAATATGCGAGGACGAGGGTGTTTCCTCCGGCAGATGATATTTTTAACGCATTTCATTTGACACCGCTTGCAAATGTAAAATGTGTGATTATCGGACAGGATCCATATCACGGTGAGAACCAGGCGCATGGCTTGTGTTTCAGTGTAAAACCGAGCGTGGAGATTCCACCGTCGCTTGTGAATATTTATAAAGAATTAGAGGAGGATTTGGGATGCAGGATTCCGAATAATGGCTATCTTGTAAAATGGGCAGATCAGGGAGTGCTGATGCTCAATAATGTGCTGACGGTAAGGGCGCATCAGCCGGTATCCCATCAGGGAATCGGATGGGAACAGTTTACGGATGCTGCGATGGATATTTTAAATAAGCAGGACAGACCCATTGTATTTTTGCTGTGGGGAAAACCGGCACAGATGAAAGCGGCAAAACTGAACAACCCTCATCATCTAATTTTAAAGGCGCCCCATCCAAGCCCTTTATCGGCATATCGGGGTTTTTTTGGCTGTAAACATTTCAGCCAGGCGAATGCATTTTTGAAAGAGCATGGTGTAGAGCCGATTGACTGGCAGATTGAAGATATCTGACATTTTGTTTGAACAGAATAAGCTTTCATGGTGTTTTGTAAATGCCTCATGGAAGAAAGAGGGAAATCATATGGAGATATATATCATCAGGCATGGTGAAACGGTGTGGAATGCCAAAAACTTGTTGCAGGGAAGCACGGACATTGAGCTAAATGAATATGGAAGAGCCGTAGCGGGTGAGACGGGTGAGAAGTTAGAGGATGTGTACTTTGACAGGATATACAGTTCGCCGCTGATCCGGGCATATGAAACGGCATGTCTGATAAGGGGGCATCGGAATATTCCAATTATTCGGGATGAACGGCTTAAGGAGCTTTGTTTTGGTATGAATGAAGGGAAAAATTTTAAGCAGCTTTTAGCGGATGAAGGAAGTCCGTTTCACTATTTTTTTAAACAGCCGGAGCGGTATCAGGCGCCGGAACGGGGAGAAACGTTGGAGCAGATCTGTGAGCGGGCGGCAGAATTTATGACAGAAGTGATTGAACCGCAGGCTGAGGACTTCGAGCGTGTCATGATAGTGGCGCATGGAGCAATCAATAAGGCACTGATGTGCCATATAAAACAGCATGATATCGCGAAATTCTGGTCGGGAGGCCTCCAAAAAAATTGTAATGTCATTATCGTCAAATATGATGGTAATAAATATGAAGTGGCAGAGGAGCCTGAGATGTGATATTATAATTCCAGCAGGCGCGAAGTACGGGCAATTGCGGAAAGAACACATGATTCGGAAGGGCGATAGTCCGGGGAGCAAAGGATAAAACTTGTATCAATTAGGTATGTATTGTACGAATTGGTAGAATAATAAGAGAAGTGAAGATGATATTATGGGATTATTAGAGACAGAGGTAATTGAAGATTTGATACACAGCTCCAGTATTTCCAAAGGTGTTGAGCTTACGATGGAGCATATCATTAACGAGATCGAATTGGACAGTATGTATATTGTCCGCTATGAAGAGGGGCTGATGAATCCGGAGGTTGCTTATGACTGGGAAATTGGTTCTGCCAGCAGGAACATTGATTTTGTACAGTACATTACAAAGCTTCAGGAGTGGTATCGCTTTGATGAGTCAGACTATTTTGTGGCACGGGCAACAGCGGTATTGCCAAAGGAGGAAAAGGAATTTTACGGTCAGCTCGGATATGAGGCAGTGGTTGAGTATCAGATTGCAAACCACGGCAATGCAGTGGGCTACATTGTATTGGGATGGGAGAATATCAAACAGTTGACGGATGAAGAGGAAAACAGTCTCCATATCTTATTGATGCTGATGGGCGAGCTTCTTGTCAAGCAGTTTCACAAAGATGTTATGGGTGCAAGCGATTGGCGGCTATTTAAACTGGCAAGCTCCATGACGAAGACCATGTTTTATATGCTTGACGAGCAGTACAGGATTCAGTATGTCAACAACTATATCAAGGATTTTTACCCGGATATTAAGGTCGGGGAGTATTGTTACAGGGTATTGCAGGGTACGACGGAGCCGTGCAGGGATTGCCCGCTTCACGAGTTGGAGAACCGGGAACAGGTTGAACAGTATAAGTATCTTCCATATCTACAGGATTCTTTTAAGGTAGATGCCTGTAAGGTTCTGATATCGGAGAATTGCAAGGGTTATGCGCTTACGCTGCAAAAAAGTAATGTCGTGCGTATGGCAGGTCACGATGCCAATATGTACAGGAAATTCATTTTTGCGCTAAAGGGGATATATAAGGATATTATTGCAGTAGAGATTCGCAAGGATATGTTTTACAACCTGCTTAAGGAGGATATGAACAACCAGTCATCTTACAGTATTGATTTTGTGTTGAAATGGCTGTCAAAGCTGCATTTGGATGATAAGCAGAAGTTTATAGAATGTTTTGACGTGAATTTTTTACAGAATGATTATTTGCAGGGAGTAAACAGCAAGGAAATTGATTTTCGTTACCGTACCCATGAGGGCAGCTATCACTGCATGAATGCAAGGATTTTATTTGAGTATAGTATGAACAAAGAGGCAACCGTATATATTTTGCTCAATGATGTGGAACAGCTTAGAAGCGCTCAGTTAGAGGAGCAGCGTAAAATGCGGGATTCCCTGCTGGCTGCAAGATCGGCTGCGGAGCTGAAAGGCGAGCTGTTGGCAAGCATTTCCCATGATATACGGACACCAATGAGTGGAATTATCAGCATGTCCAGTGTGGCGCAGCATGTGTATAAGCAGGAAGATAAACTGTTAGAGTGTCTCCATAATATAGATGAGTATACGGAACACATGATGCAGATTATGGATTCTCTGCTTGAGACAGTAAAGGTAGATAACAATGCGATTGTGATTGCCAAACAGCCATTCCAGCTTGAGCGGTTTTTGAACCGGATTGATATAGCGGTTCGTGGAACGATTGAGAAGAGAAATGTGCAGTTCCATATTGATAAACAGTGTCGGTACAATCAGCTTTTGGGAGATGAAATCAGACTTTACCAGGCAATGCTGACGCTCCTGAAAAATGCCATTTCCTATACGCCGATATCAGGGAATATAAGGCTTGTGGCGAAACAGATGGCGACAGACATGAAAACAGTGTACATTCGGTTCATTATAGAGGATACCGGCAATGGATTGACTGCGAAAATGAAGGAGAGTATTTTTGGGTTCCAGCATGATGCAGACAATGGTTTGCTTGATGAGGAACATTTTGATTTATCATTAGCTGCTAAAATTGTGCGGCTGATGGGCGGTGATATTGGCATCACGGTAGATGGAGTGGGAACCAGCCTTTATTTTACAGTTCCCTTTGAACTGCATGAAGAAGAGAAGGATAAACCGATTAAGAAAAGAACCACGCCGGCAATGGGAGATTTTAAAGGCAGGAAAGTTCTGCTTGCAGAGGACAGTGAAATGGGGCGGGATGCATTGCGGGCAGTCTTAGAGGTAGTAGGTTTTGATGTAGATATTGTAGAAAATGGGAGAAAGGCAGTCATCAATTTTATTTCCCAGCCGGCAGGAACATATGATGTGATACTGATGGATGTCCACATGCCATTTATGGATGGCAGGGAGGCAACACGCTGTATACGGATTTCCGGTAAGGAGGATGGAGAAACCATACCGATAATTGGTCTGATGGCGAATACCTATGAGGAGGATGTCAAGGAGTCTCTTGATGCCGGTATGCAGGCACATTTATCAAAGCCTGTGGATGTGGATAAGTTATGCAAGGTGCTTCGGAAGGTTATGCCGGAAGAGGAAACAGTGTAGGCATTTGCAGCATAGGGGAAGATACAATAAGAAATGCAATAAACAGCAGCGGTTTTGAAGTATAACAAAAAGCAGGAGGATGTAAATATGAGCTATGTTTTAGCAAGTGATGCAACATTTGATTTGCCAATGGAACTGGTCGAAAAATATGATATCAAGGTGGTTCCTATGGCATTTAATCTGGATGGACAGGAGATTTTACATTATCCGGATGAGAGGAATATGAGTAATGAGGCGTTTTATCAGGCATTAAAGGATGGTAAAATGTCAACCACTTCACAGATTAACCCGGTGACATATGTTGAGTCGTTTACTCCGTATCTTGAGAGAGGGGAAGATATTCTTTATATAGCATTTACATCTGGTCTTAGCGGAACGTATCAGTCGGCTTTGCTCGCAAAGGATATGCTGTTAGAAGATTTTCCGGATCGCACGATTGAGGTGGTAGACTCCCTTTGCGCTTCGGCAGGACAGGGGTATCTTGTCTATCTTGCCGCAAAGAAGAAGGAAGAGGGAATGGATCTTTTAGAACTTGCGCAGTGGACGAAAAGCATTTGTAACAGAGTGGCGCATATCTTTACCGTGGAAGACCTGTTTCATCTAAATCGTGGCGGACGGTTATCGACAGCAGAGGCGATTATGGGAACTGCCCTGAAAATTAAACCGATTATCAGTGTGGATACAGAGGGTAAACTGTATGTAGAAAATAAGGTGCGGGGCAATAAAAAAGCGATGGAGTATATGATTTCCAAGATCAATGAGACCAGGGATGAAAGTGAACCAATGATTTTTATTGGGCATGGTGATGCAAAAGAGAGAGCGGAGGAGTTGAAAGAAAAGATTTTGGAAAAGACGAACGTAACGGATATTACGATTACAAAGATTGGCCCGGTTATCGGAACGCATACAGGGCCGGGAATGCTGGCGGTGCTGTTTTTGAAACGAGAATAGTAAGTAATTCCTTGTCACATCTTCTGTTTTTTACACATATTATAAACTATACAAAGGCAATGAGGAGATTTTTTGTGGAAACCAATTGTAATCAAATGTCTGCAATGCAGAGAAATGCCCGTATGCAGGGCAACGTAAACTGCAATTGCAGCATGAATTCAAATTCGGCTATGGGAAACCGTGGCTGTAACACAGGATTCCAAAGAGAAGATGCAAGAGGCGGAAGATCAGGCGGTAATCACAATGCAGCATCTGCTGCGGGACGGAATACCGCCGGTAATTGTGGCTATGGCAATGTGCGGGATGGCGCCGGAAGAAGCATGGAGGTAGAATGTGTCTGTAAGGTAAATCCGGGTCAGAGCTGCTATAAAGATGATCCAATGGATAAACTGGGCAGCCGGTTTCCGACTGTTATGGCATATGTGCCGTGGCAGCAGTGGGGCGAACTCTATGATGCAGATTGTGGCTTGATGCAGGGAACTATGTTTAAAGAGCTTAACTTAATCTTTTGTGGAGTGAGGTGCTGATTATGGAGACGATGTGTAAAGAGGAATTAATGAAATTAATTCAAAGCACTAATTTTGCTGTTATTGAAATGGCTTTGTATCTGGATACGCATCCGGATAATGCGTGTGCGCTTAGCACATATCATGATTATCACAAGACACTCCGTGAGGCTGTTAAGATGTATGAAAAGCGCTTTGGCCCGCTTACCATTTATGGTGTATATAGTGATGATTATTGGACCTGGGGGAACGAACCATGGCCATGGCAGAAGGAGTGTGATTGTTAATGTGGACATATATGAAAATGTTAGAGTATCCGGTCAACATTAAGACAACTGATGCGAAACTGGCTATGGCAATTATGAGTCAGCTTGGCGGACAGGATGGTGAAAAAGGGGCAGCAACCAGATATCTTTCTCAGCGTTATGCTATGCCGGATAACCGGGTAATTGGTGCCTTGACGGATATAGGCACAGAAGAACTCGGTCACGAGGAAATGGTTTCTACCATTATCACCCAGCTTACCAAAGATCTTACCATGAACGAGATTGAGGAATCCGGTTTTTATCAGTATTATGTTGACCACACGGTTGGAATCTGGCCGGCGAATGCTGCCGGTGTTCCATTTAGCACCGCCACCCTTCAGTCAACGGGGGATGCGATCACCGACCTGCATGAGGATATGGCGGCAGAGCAGAAAGCAAGATTAACCTATGATAATATTCTCCGCCTGTGCAGGGATAATCCGGATGTATATGATGCCATTAAGTTCTTAAGGGAGCGGGAAATGGTGCATTACCAGAGGTTTGGTGAAAGCCTGCGACTGATTCAGGATGATTTGGATGCCAAGAATTTCTATGCATTTAATACGGCATTTGATAAGAAGGCTCCATGCCTGTAGAATGAAATATTTCTTTTGGTACAGGAACAATACATCTGCTTTTGAATAGACTAATAAAAAGTGTTTAGGAGCAGTGGATGAAAAGTAGTAAAGTAACATTGGAAACGAGCAGTTCCCAAAAGCAAAATGGATTTATTACGAAGCTGCAATACGTTATTGCGGCAAATTATCAGGCAGCTGTCACCGTTGCATTGTTTATTTTGGTAACGGTGATGGCTGTCGTTATTACGGGGTGTGGAAAATCAGAAAGCAATCTGAAAAAAGTCACTTTAAATGAGGTGGCTCATTCCATTTTCTATGCTCCACAGTATGTGGCGATTGAAAATGGCTATTTTGAGGAGGAGGGCATTGATCTGGAACTGGTGACCGGATTTGGCGCAGATAAGGTTATGTCCGCTCTTGTGGCAGGGGAGGCAGATATTGGTTTTGCGGGGGCGGAGGCTTCCATATATCTTTATAGTGAAGGCGCATCGGATTATGCAATCAATTTTGCCCAGCTTACCCAGAGAGCAGGAAATTTTCTTGTGTCCAGGGAACCAATTGATGATTTTAACTGGGATATGCTGAGAGGTAAGGATGTACTTGGCGGCAGAGCAGGTGGTATGCCGGAAATGGTATTTGAGTATATCTTAAAGAGAAATGGCTTAGATCCAAAGACAGATTTGCAGATTGACCAGAGTATTGATTTTGGAAGTACCGCTGCTGCATTTTCCGGCGGTCAGGGCGAGTTTACGGTAGAATTTGAGCCATCCGCTACTGCCTTAGAGCTTGCCGGAGAGGGCTATGTTGTGGCTTCTCTTGGTGTAGATTCCGGCTATGTTCCATATACTGCTTATTGCACCACAAAGGAATATTTGTCAGAAAATGAAGACGTGGTTGCAAGCTTCACCAAAGCGCTGCAAAAAGGAATGGAATATGTCAATACCCATACGCCGGAGGAGATTGCAGAGGTGATTGCGCCTCAGTTTGAGGAAACGGATATTGAGACAATTGAAACCATTGTCAGGCGGTATCATGAGCAGGAGACATGGAAGGATAATCTGATTTTTGAGGAGAGCAGTTTTGACCTGTTGCAGAATATTTTGATGGATGCAGGGGAGTTAAGCAATCCGGTGCCATACGATAAGCTGGTAAATACCGGTTATGCGGAGAAAGCGGCAGAATAGTAGAAACTGTGGAATGGATTCCTGCGGGCATAGCCGTGAGGCATGTTCGCAGGAATATCAATGGATCCATCCACATGACAGGAAAGAAATGATTAGTGTTATGTAAACCAAAAGGCTGTTATACTTACTTGCAGTTTGTACATATTTTTGATATACTATAGTAGAGTTATAATGTATATACGAATAGGGTAAAGGTCATTTTTTATGTATTAGGGGGGATATCCTTTATGAATAATAATGGGTTGATGATGCAGTATTTTGAATGGTATCTGCCGGAGGATGCAGGTCTTTGGAAGAAGCTCGCACAGGAAGCATCCAAGCTTAAGGCATTGGGTGTAAGTGCATTTTGGGTGCCGCCTGCGTATAAGGGAGCCGGTGGTAAAAGTGATGTCGGATATGGGGTTTATGATTTGTATGATTTGGGCGAATTCGACCAGAAGGGCAGTGTTCCGACCAAGTATGGTACAAAGAAAGAATATATCGAGATGGTCGAAAGCGTTCAGAAAAAGGGTATTGACATTTATGCGGATATTGTATTGAATCATAAGATTGGCGCAGATGAGACGGAGTATATTCAGGCGGAAGAATTTAATGCCACAAGCAGAAATCAGATGATTGGTGACCAAAAGACGATTTGTGGGTGGACAAAGTTTACATTTCCGGGCAGAAAGGGAAAATACTCTGATTTTACATGGAACTGGACACATTTTGATGGCATTGACTGGGATCAGAGTGCTACAAAGAATGCAATTTACAAATTTACAGGTAAATCATGGGACGATGCTGTGGATGATGAGAATGGCAATTATGATTATCTGATGGGCGCAGATATTGATTTTGACAATCCGGAAGTCAAGGATGAGTTATACCGTTGGGGTCAGTGGTATCTTAAGATGACCGGAGTAAACGGATTGCGTTTGGATGCCGTGAAACATATTGGTTATTATTTTTACAAGGATTGGGTTCCTGCCATGCGGGAACTGACCGGTAAGGAGTTGTTCTGTGTCGGTGAGTACTGGCATTGGGATGTCGATCATTTGGAACGTTATCTGGAACATGTGAATTATGAGATTTCATTATTTGATGTTCCGCTGCATATGCATTTCCATGATGCGTCCAGGGCGCATGGTGACTATAATATGGCAGCGCTTTTGAATGACACGCTGGTGCTTCGGCATCCAATGAAAGCGGTGACTTTTGTGGAGAATCATGACACACAGCCGGGGCAGGCATTGCAGTCCTGGGTGGAGGATTGGTTTAAACCGCATGCTTACGCAGTCATTATGTTACGCCAGGAAGGATATCCTTGTCTGTTTTATGGTGATTATTATGGGATTTCGCATGACAATATTGCTCCGAAAAAGGCTATGCTGAATAAAATGATGAAAATCCGTAAGCGCCTGGCATATGGCACACAGCACGATTATTTTGATGATTATAATGTTGTCGGCTGGACCAGAGAAGGTGATGAAGAACACAAAAACTCCGGTATAGCAGTTATTATGTCCGACAGTACCGGCGGGAGTAAGCGTATGTATGTAGGAAAACATTTTGCGGGAAGATTCTTTCAGGATGCGCTTGGTAATGCAAAATATAATATCAAAATTGATGATGATGGTTGTGGGGAGTTTTATGTAAACCGAGAAACAGTATCCATCTGGATTTGTGAGGATGTCAAATTATAAGAGGTTATTTTAGGGTTGAAATAATGCATTTCCTATTTATAATAAGAACACTTTAATACAGTAAAATTTTACAGTGGTAATGTATATAGGAGAAGGAGATATGGGAAAGAGTGTCAGAACACAGGCAGTAAGTGAATTATTTGAAGCGGTTCTTACCTTGGAAAATGAGGAGGAATGTTTTGATTTTTTTGAAGATGTATGCACAGTGAATGAATTATTATCTTTGGCCCAGCGTTTTGAGGTGGCAAAGATGTTGAAAGAAGGTCATACTTATATGGAGGTGGCAGAGCAAACCGGAGCTTCTACTGCCACCATTTCAAGGGTTAACCGTTCATTGAATTATGGAAAAGATGGATACGAGATGGTATTTGGCCGTATGAATATTGGCGGGAAAGACAATTAAATAACCGTATCATTTTTCTGGTTTTTTGCTTCTTTTTCCTGTTGTTTGGCGAGTGCTTTCGCTTCTTTCGATTCTGCTTTGGCAGTCTCTTTCCGTTTTGACTTGGAGATTGGCTGTTCCAAAAGAGAGTCCACCATTCTTTCTACTAATTGTTTCTTTGCGTATATGTCATAGCTCAGCATGGCAATCATGGCGAAGGTTTTCAAATAGTCGTCGCTGGTTTCAAACTGTGTCGCTGCAATTTCATATACATCATGGATGCTTTCACGCACCCTGATACCATATTGCTGCTCTAATTTGAAAATATCAGAATAAATGTCAGACATGGTAGTTTCGGTGGAAGTCTGAAAATGTGTTTCTGTCATTGGCTTTAACAACCGTTCAATATCGTTGATTGACAGGAAATTCTTCATATAATAGATGTAAATCAATAAGATAATATGGTCTTTGGAATATTTCTTTTTGTCAGACGGTGGAAGCAGGTCATTTTTGGAATAGTTGTTAATCATCGTTTTGGTGAGGATTTTATCTTCGTCATGACGCTTGTTGCCGGATAACTGCTTGTCCATAAAGGTTGTAACCTGATCCATATAAAGCTCAATCGTAGGAATATCTTCCGGATAAATATAATCTAAACGAATCCATTCCGCAATTTTTTGTTTGATATCGTTAAAATTGTTCGTATTCATTGTTTTCCTTTCTTGCAATCTCTTTTTAGATTTTTCCCAGCTGCTTCGTGATTTCGATTGCATTTGCAGCCTTATTCATCGTATAAATGTGGATTCCGTCTACGCCGTTTGCCTCTAAATCTTCAATCTGCCGGACGGCATATTCAATGCCGGCTTTCCGAAGATCACTTGGATGATCTGCATATTTTGCCACCAGACTGCTCAATGCCTGCGGAACGGAAGTGCCGGATAGAGATACGCTGGTGCCGAGCTGCTTTGCCGATGTGATTGGCATGATACCGGCGGAAATGGGAACCTGTATTCCCTGTGCTCTCGCAAGATCACGAAATTCATAGAATTTGTGATTGTCAAAAAACATCTGGGTAATCAGGAAATTCACACCGACATCCACTTTTTGTTTTAAATACTGTAAATCACTGCTGCGGTTGGCGGATTCCGGATGGATTTCCGGATAGCAGGCAGCGGCAACACAAACCTCAGAGTTTGCATGGATAATCCGGATAATATCCTCTGCATGCAGGAATACACGGTTTGCATAATCCTGGTCACTCATATCACGCGGACGGTCACCGCGGAGCGCCAATACATTTGAAACCCCTTTATCCTTCAGTTCATTTAAGAACTGTATTAAAAATGGTTCATCCATAGCAACCGCAGTCAGATGCGCGATGGGTTCGATTTCACAGATGTTTTTGATATAAGCTGCTATGGAAGCGGTTCTTTTGGAATTGCTTCCCCCTGCGCCGTAAGTCACGCTGATAAAATCAGGATGCAGGGTTTTCAGCGTGTCTAAGGTCTTGTAGATATCATAAATGTCCTCATCCTTTTTCGGTGGAAATACCTCAAAGGAGTACACAGTTTTTCCTTTGCTAAAAATATCTTTAATCATATGGTCTCCTTTCTCTTGTGTAACAGATATATAACAGTATCATATCATAAAGAAGAAAATCATGCAAAAGGTTTGCACTCAATGTCGGATTCATGTATAATACATAGCATCTATGAAGACGTAATTGGAGGTACATAACATGGCGATTTTTAAACCTTTATATGGTGTTGTGATGTCTGAAACGATAGATGCGAAAAGGGCTGTATGGATGAGCAGCATGGGAAGACAGATATGAACGGGCTTAATAATATGCAACAGGCGGCAGTATCCTGTACGGAGGGGCCGCTGCTTCTGCTCGCAGGGGCAGGGAGCGGCAAAACCCGTGTGATTACGCATCGAATTGCATATCTGATTGAAGAAATGGGCGTGGATCCCTATCATATCCTGGCAATTACCTTTTCCAACAAGGCAGCGGGAGAAATGCGGGAGAGAGTGAACCAGCTTGTGCCTGTTGGAGCGGGAAGTGTATGGGTGTCAACCTTTCATTCGCTTTGTGTGAGGATTTTGCGGAGATATATTAACCAGTTGGAAGGCTACCAGGGAAATTTCACGATTTATGACAGTGACGACCAGAAGGCAGTCATAAAGGCATGCCTTAAGAAGCTGAACATAGATTCCAAACAGTACCCGGAAAAGATGGTTCTGTCAGAGATTTCAAAGGCAAAGGAGCAATTTATCACACCGTCAGAATATGACCGTGCTGCAAGTGGTAATTTTCGTAAAATGCAGACTGCCAGAGTATATCATGAATATGAGGCGCAGCTTCGGGCAAGCAATGCTTTGGATTTTGATGATCTGCTTTTTAAGACAGTAGAACTGTTCCAGTTCCATCCTGAGATACTGGATAATTATCAGGAGCGTTTTCGTTACATTATGGTGGATGAATATCAGGATACCAATTATATTCAGTTTCTGCTGATTAAACAGTTGGCATCCAAATACCGGAATTTATGCGTAGTTGGTGATGATGACCAGTCGATTTACAAATTCCGCGGCGCAAATATTTATAATATTCTTAATTTTGAACAGGAATATTCTGAGGCAAAGGTGATAAAATTAGAGCAGAATTACCGGTCTACGAAGAATATTTTGAATGCGGCGAACGGTGTGATCTCCCATAATGGCGGACGGAAAGAAAAAGCGCTGTGGACGGAGCTTCCGGAGGGGAATAAGGTTACATTTTCCCTGTATGATACGGAATATCAGGAGGCAGAATATGCGGTAAAGAATATTGTGAAATGCTGTGAGGAAGAGGGACGTTGTTTCAATGAGTTTGCTGTCTTATACCGCACCAATGCCCAGTCCCGTATCTTTGAGGAAAAGCTGCTGATGAAAAATATTCCATATAAGATTATCGGCGGACAGAATTTCTATGGGCGCAAAGAGGTAAAGGATTTAATCTGCTATTTAAAGGCTGTTGATAATGGACAGGATAATATGGCAATCCGGCGTATTATCAACGTACCAAAGCGTGGCATCGGCGCAGCGAGTGTTGACAAGATTCAGGATTATGCGGATATTTATGGAATCAGCCTTTTGGATGCTATGTTTGAAGCGGGAAATATTCCGGGGCTTAACCGTGCGGCTGCCAAAGTCAAAGGGTTTACCGATCTGATTATGGATTTGCGGGATATGCTAAAGGATGGAGCTTTTATCAGCGAGATTTTCGATGCAGTATTGGAACGTACCGGTTACTGGGATGCATTAGTTGCAGAGGGAACGGATGAGGCAGAAGGCAGAATGGAGAATCTGACAGAGCTTAAGAATAAGATTGTTGCCTACGAGGAAGAAACGGAGCATCCTGAACTTTCCGAACTTTTAGAAGAGATTGCGTTAGTGGCGGATGTGGACGGTATTAATGAGAGTGAGGATAAGGTGCTTTTAATGACACTGCACAGTGCGAAGGGGCTGGAGTTTCCGGTTGTTTTTTTGAGCGGAATGGAGGACAATCTGTTTCCGAGCAGAATGTCTCTTGCCTCTGAGGAGGAGGATGCGGTGGAGGAGGAACGGCGCCTTTGCTATGTGGGAATTACAAGGGCAAAGGAACAGTTGTTTTTGAGTGCTGCACGGCAGCGTATGATGCATGGAAGTACAAATTATAATCCGGTTTCCCGTTTTATAAAGGAGATTCCGGAAGATGTGATTGCGATAAATGGTGATGGCGCCTTTGCCATGCAAAGGCAGGACGCTGCCTTAAAGGATGCCCAAAACATGATGGCAGGTCTTGGCGCAAGTGTGACGGGTAAGCCATATTCCTACCAAACCGGAAGCAAGCCAGCCTTTGGAAAAGAGTTTAAGGTGGAACGTCTTGCCATTGATTATCAGGTGGGAGACAAGGTACGGCATGTGAAATTTGGAACCGGCATCGTAACGGAACTCGTTTCCGGAGGAAAAGATTACGAAGTAACCGTGGATTTTGAAAATGTGGGTGTAAAGCGGATGTTTGCATCCTTTGCAAAATTAAAAAAAATATGAAAATTTAAAGTTTTTATAGTAATGTATAACAAAATGTGGTATACTAATCACAATATTTGGGCGTTCGTCCAATACGGAAAGGAAGGTATTTGCTATTATGAAGAATTTAGATGATTTAATTAATGCAGCAAAGATTCAGGAGTTAATTAAGAAGGAAGACCCGCAGGAGAAGGCGACAAGAAGGATTCTCTGGGTGCTTGCCATTCTTGGAGCAATTACAGCGGTAGCAGGTATTGCTTATGCAGTATACCGTTATTTCACACCGGATTATCTGGATGATTTTGATGATGATTTCGATGATGATTTCGATGATGATTTTTTTGATGATGAGGATGAGGTAAAGCCGATGCCTAAGGTTGTTGCGGAGGAGCCGGCAGCTGTAAGGGAAGAGGCTTAATCAGCCATTGCTATAGAATGGTGGCTGAATTTTTATAAAGTTTCCTGAATGATATTTATGGAGCTTTTGTCTCATCCGAGGATTTGAACATGAGAAAGAGGAACTGTTGCGTGGCAAGAGTTCCTTTTTCATGCTACAGGTTCTTTCTAATAAGTAAAGAATCTGTGGCATGAAAGAATTTGCGGCACATTTAAGGAAGGTTAAGAGATATTTAAGAAATTCTTATTTTTTCTGATGTAAGATATGGAAAAAAGATAAGGAGAAATGAAATGTTATCAGTAATATTACCGGTTTATAATGAAGAAAAAAATATAGAACGCACCTATGAAGCAATACGGGATGTGCTGCAAAAAGAAGCCATTTCCTTTGAGCTGGTGTTTGTGGATGATGGTTCTAAGGATAAAAGTTTTGAAAAGATAAAAGAACTTGCAAATAAAGTGACAAATGGCAAAATTCTCGGTTTGTCGTTTTCGCGTAACTTTGGCAAGGAAGCGGCTATATTTACCGGTCTGTCGCATGCTACGGGTGATGTATGCGCGGTGATGGATTGTGATTTGCAGCATCCTCCTGAGGTTTTGGTTGATATGTATCATATGTGGGAACAGGGCTTTGAAATCATCGAGGGTGTGAAGCGTTCCCGGGGAAAAGAGAATCTTTTATATAAAGGTTTTGCGAAACTGTTTTATAAGCTGATTAGTAAGTCTACCGGAATTGAGATGTACCGTTCTTCTGATTTTAAGATGCTAGATCGTAAAGTGGTTAATGAATACATAAAGCTTCCGGAACGAAATGTTTTCTTCCGCGCGCTTTCCTCATGGCTGGGGTATAAGAGCGCTGTGGTAGAATTTGATGTACAGGAGCGCATATATGGAAAAACAAAATGGTCAATTAAATCCCTTGTGAAATATGCGATTGGCAGTATTACATCTTTTACTACTGCGCCAATGCAGTTCATTACCATATCAGGAGTTGTTTTTTTTCTGTTTGCGGTGGTGTTAGGGATTTTGTCATTTGCCCAGTGGGCAGCGGGGCAGGCATTGGAGGGCTTTACAACGGTCATTTTGCTGCTTTTGATGATAGGAAGCCTTTTGATGTTGAGTTTGGGCATTATCGGTTATTATTTAGCCAGGATTTATGAGGAAATTAAAGGGAGACCGAGAAGTATTGTGCAGGAAATGATAGATTCCCAAAATGTTTCAAAAAAATAGAAAAAACACTTTACAAATTGGTTGTCATTTGGTAACATAACTAACGTGCTGTTTAGGGCATATCGGACAGTTGAGAAACGTTAAAAAGTTGAAAAAAGAGGTTGACAGATCCCAGACATTTTGTTATAGTAGTTGTTGCGTCAGCGATGACACCGTGAAAGCGGGGTGTGGCTCAGCTTGGCTAGAGCGCTTGATTTGGGATCAAGAGGTCGCAGGTTCGAATCCTGTCACCCCGATTTTCAGCTAATTTATATGCGGGTGTAGTTCAATGGTAGAACACCAGCCTTCCAAGCTGGATACGTGGGTTCGATTCCCATCACCCGCTTTTGTTACGCACATTGTTGTGTAATACGTGTTCGTAGCTCAGCTGGATAGAGCAACGGCCTTCTAAGCCGTGGGTC
>JAMPFS010000004.1 GCA_023664325.1 Clostridium sp. | reverse complement strand
GTTGATATTGTCTATTTTGTACAACGGAAGTTCGCAAAAACAAAGTTTCGCAATTGCCTAACTTTTTTCGGTTTAATACAGCTTTTCCAACACATCATCACTAATGGTATATTCATGCTCTTTTGCCGGAAAGCTTCCCGCCTTTACCTCACGGTCATACTCCGCAAATGCATGTTTCATGATTTCACCAATATTTTCAAACCGCTTTACGAATTTGGGGGTAAAATCCGAAAACATGCCGAGCATATCCTGATATACTAAAACCTGTCCATCACATACATTTCCTGCGCCAATGCCAATAGTCGGAATGGACAGCTCCTCTGTCACCATTTTTGCCAGCTTTGCCGGCACACACTCTAACACGACTGCAAATGCTCCTGCCTCCTCTACCGCTTTGGCATCCGACAGCAGTTTTTTTGCTGCCTCCTCCGTCTTTCCCTGCACCTTGAAACCTCCAAAGGCATTGATGGACTGCGGTGTCAGACCTAAATGCGCACATACCGGAATCCCTGCTGCCGTAATCGCCTGAATCTGCGGGCATACCTCGCTTCCGCCCTCCAGCTTGACTGCACCGGCACGGCCTTCCTTCATCAGGCGTCCTGCATTTACAACGGCATCATAGACAGAGGTCTGGTAACTCATAAATGGCATATCAATCACCACCAATGCATTCTTTGCCCCTCTTGCCACCGCAGCTCCATGATGGATCATATCCTCCATCGTGACCGAAATCGTATCCTCATAACCGAGCATGGTATTCCCCAGGGAATCCCCTACCAAAATCATATTAATTCCCGCTTCATCAATCAGCTTTGCAGTGGAATAATCATATGCTGTAAGCATGGAAATCTTCTCTCCCTGTTCCTTTTGTTTCTTTGCTGTTAAAACCGTATTTTTCATAATAACCTCCTATATTGAACACTTATAGCCATGAGCAAAACTCACTCTTTCCAAAACCTAATTGTGCAATATAGACAATATCGCAAGCAGGGCATTGGGGAGCCGTCGGTACTTGCAGTGAGTACTTGGCGAGGTTTTGCCGAGCCTAGTACGAAAGTACACTTGCACACTTAGCGATACCTGTATACTTAGCGAGGCATTGCCGAGCTTAGTAGAAAGGTATGAGCTTAGTGGGCATAGTGTTACACTGCTTAGTACCGTTACGAGCGATACATAGCGCAAGCGTGTCCGGCTGTGATTTGTCTATATTGTACAATGAGCGGTTGTGAAAATACACTTAGCCCAAAAGCTCCCTCACCCCATCATAATCCCGTTCCGGATTCTTTTCCTCTGCGATTTGGACAAGCTTCTTTCCACAGACACAATAAAGTTTTCTCTGTTCCTCTGACATCACGGATAAATGTGCTTTAATCGTCTCTGCATCTGCCCGTTCCACCGGACCTGTTAATGCTTCCGCGCTTCCTTTTTCAATGACATGCCACACATTATCCCTCACCAGAATCCGGCTAAACTCCCGGGCTTCCTCCTGCGAAAATCCACATTCTCCAAGCAGTTCATAACCGGTCTCTAACACAGCAATCACATGATTGCTTAAAATGCTTGCTGCCGCATGATACTTAGGCTTTACTGATTTATCAATCGGTAATGCGGCATTGCCAAGCGCTTTCAAAACCCTCTGCCATGCCCTGACCGCTGTTTCATGCCCTTCCAACGTGAAACTCGCCTGATGAAGTTGTCTGTATACGGAATCTTTATCGCTGAACGCGAACATAGGATGTATGGAAACCGGATATGCACCGTATTCCCCAATACCTGAAAATACATCGGATGATAAGGAGCCACTTAAATGACAGATAATCCTGCCATTGATCTTTTCTTTATCAAGTGCATTCCATACATCCTTTACCGCTCCATCCGGAGTCGATATGATAATGGCATCACTTGCCGCAATTACCTCGTCTGCGCTTTCAAACAGATGCGAACCTGTAAACTGCGCTGCCCAACCGGCATCCTCTTTGATAAAACTGTAATAACCGGTAACCTCCAAAGCTTCTGTCTGCGCATCCTGTTGTATATGCGATGTTGAAAAATATTTCCCCAGACTACAGCCTGCTTTACCGGCGCCTATAAAACCTACCTTCATGCTGCTCCCTCCTTGTCCATACTGAAATACACTGTCTGTACCATGAATCAAGTGGCAGCGCTCACCATTCGATGCAGTTTCTTCCGAATACCGCTCAAACAGTAATGTAACATTTTCTTGCACATCCTGCAAGGATTTTTTGGATACAATCTCTATTTTTTCTTTTTTCCTTCATCAGCCCCCTCTATGACCGATACTGCATAGGCGCTCTTGTCCCGAAACTTCTTTCCGGCTTTTCTCTCCTGCCTTTTTTGCAGCTTTTCCTCCTGTTTCTTCTGAAATGCTGTAACCGCCTGTTTGGAATCCACCCGCTCATCCCTCAAGGCATATTGTAACGCATTCATCACGGCAATTCCTGCAACAGCCCCTGCGGTCAGCACGATATAGCTTAAGCTAAGCGCAGTCGTCCGGTCAAACACTTCAATATAACTCACCGTCGTAAATGCAATCAAAAAGCCCGGTAAAAAATAGAGGAGCGTATGACAAACCAGCGCAATCAAAAACCCTCTGACCGGCATCTTCTGTTCCACAAAATATACAAGGGAAACCATGACTGCTGTCAGAATTACCATAAACAGTATTCTTTCATAGCATGACATAAAAAGCTCAGCTGTTGATGTATTGATTTCGACATCATCCCTGGTAAAATATGCCACAATCGTGGAAATACTCCGATACCCTGTCAAAGCAGCGGACTCTGCCATCGCATAACCCAAAGCCAGCATGGAAGCCTTTGCAAAGGACATCTGTTTTTTGAATATCACCACCAAAACAAGCATCTGCGGGATCAGGGCAAACACTGCGCCTGCAAAGGCAACACAAAGCATATACAAAATGTAATGCTTATTCATGAAAACCATCAGACTGCTATGGTTAAACAAATACTGCAATCCATGCTCCTTTAACCCCCACTGCATGACAAAATAGATTACCACGCCCAGACCAAAGGTTACAAAAATTCCCATTCGCTCCATCGGATTTTTCTTCCATACAATTCCCAATATAACAAGCGGTACAACCATACTAACCACCGCTGTCAGCGCCAATGCAATGATATCTGCCGTCATGTCTCCCATCCTTTGCACATCTTATTTTTACCGGATTTTGACTACTTCAGGGCTTTTTTCAAAGCCTCAAGGTTCTGTTCCATCAGCCCGATATAGTCAAGCCCCTCCTCTTCCTGTTCGGCGCTTCTGCCCTCAATCGGATTTAGGACATCCGTCCTTGCGCCCACCTCATCCGCAATCGCCTCCGCAACTTTCGGACTCACAAGTTCCTCAAAGAAAATCACCTGTATATCATGTTCTTTGCAAAAATCAATAATCTCCTTCATTCTCACAGTATCCGGTTCGGAATCAGCAGTCAATCCCTCTACCGCCTCCTGAACCAGTCCATGCTCCGCGCAAAGATATCCAAATGCCTCGTGCGCTACTACAATCGTATTCCCTGATAATCCGGACAGCTCCTTTTCGTACCGGTCTGCCAATGCCTGAAGCTTTGCCTGATACACATCAAAATTACGGTTATAACAGTCGGCGTTTTTCGCATCTGCCTTACACAATGCATCCTTTATCACCTCTGCCTCACACATGGCATTTTCAATGCTCAGCCAGGTATGTGGATCAATACGCCTGTCTGTATGCCCCGTGCCATCATGAGCCGTCTCTCCTCCATGTGAGTGTTCCGTCTCTAACAGGTTCACATTTTGAACCGCCTCCACCACCACTAAATCCTTATTGCTGACCGATTGAAGCATCGTATCCACAAAATGCTCCATTCCTGCCCCATTATAGATAAATATATCCGCTTCCTCCATTAACTGCATATCTCCGATCGACAGTTCAAAGTCATGTGGTTCCATTCCCGCCGGAACCAGATTGATGATTTGCGCCCGGTCACCCGCAATCTCCTCCGCAAAATTCTGCATTGGATAAATTGTCGTGACGATTTTTAAGGTATCTTCGCTTGTAAAATGCCTGTGTTCTGCCTGTACTCCACAGCCGGAAAGCATCAAAAGGCTTACACACAGCATCCAAAAAAAGCTGCATTTCACTCGCCTGTTCCATTTTTTCATATTTATCTCCGTTATCATTAATGATGATAGTCTGCCATTTTTTTGGAATAATCATCCGCAATGGTCTTATATTTCATATAGTCCTTATCCTTAATGGTTCCATTCGCCTTATAATCATCCAAAACCGTATGGAGTTTTTTAAGGGCATCATGCGCCAAATCCTTATAATTATTCTCCAAATTAATCCGCAAATCATTCAGCAGACCGTCTAATTCAATCCGAATACTTCTCTTCAGCATAGTTCCACTCCTCGCACTTTTACATATACTATTACTATAACCGCTTACTGCAAATTTGTAAAGAACGGAGGTCATTTCCCATGTCTGCCCCTGCCAAAATCCCTGCACAGTTTTTTAACGCAGTTCCCTTCCACAGACAGGGAATCACCGGCAAAAATATCACGGTTGCCGTTATGGACTCCGGCATTGCTCCGCATCCGGATATCCACCCCTCAAGAATACTTGCCTTTAAAGACTTTGTAGGCGTATCTCCCCATTCTTCCGGCAGACACATGTATAACCGTCCGATGCGGCAGACGCCGCCTTCCGCCTTTTATGACGATTTTTCCCACGGCACACACGTTACAGGGATTATCGCATCCGACAAAATCGGCATTGCGCCCGCATGTAACTTAGTTTCCCTGAAAGTCCTCGACCGTCACGGAAATGGTTCCTCCGAACAATTCGTAGAAGCGCTGAAATGGCTGCTTCTTCATCAGGAGATCTACAATATCCAAATATTAAACATTTCCATCGGCGGCAGCGAATCCCATTTAAAAAGTGAAAATGCGCCTTTAAACCTGTGGGTAAATAAATTATGGGAACACGGTATCACCATCTGCTGCTCTGCCGGAAATAACGGACCCATACCGGATTCCATCACTGCGCCGGGCAGCTGCAAAAAAGTAATCACGGTCGGATCCAGTGACGGAAAGCGCTACTCCTCTGCCGGCCCTCTCCTTCCCTATATCACCAAGCCGGAGTTAGCAGCCCCCGGCACACATATCCTAAGCTTAAAACCCGGCGGCGGCTATCACATAAAAAGCGGAACCTCCATGTCCGTACCGTTTATCAGTGGCGCCTGCGCCCTTCTCTTACAGCTCTATCCGCATCTCACAAATGACCAGATTAAAATCAGGCTGATGGAAGCTGCCCACACGGTTCCCTATCTTCCCTACAATATGCAGGGAGCCGGCGTATTATCCCTTCCAAAGCTCTTAAACAGGCAGTAGCTTTTTGCTGTCTGTTTTCAATCATTGCCTGCAATCTCCCAAAGGAAACGGGAAGGCTCTAACTCCTTATTGTAATACTCCTTTACCTCATAGATATGCAAATGCTCCCTCGCCCTTGTCATGGCAACATAAAACATACGCCGTTCTTCTTCTATTTCCTCCGGTTTCACCGCCTTTTTATACGGTGTCATGCCCTCATTTGCCTCTAAGATAAATACGGCATCAAATTCCAGCCCTTTCGCGCTGTGCATGGTAGTCACCGCCACGCCACGCCGTTCCCGCTTTGCCAGCTTGATATGCTGTTCAAATTTCTCCCGGTACTTATGAATGCCATCAAACCACTCACGAAATGTTTTATACTGCTTTGCCATTTCTTCTAACTCATCTAACGGTTCAAATAGATCCTCGACATTCAGATGGCGGTATGCCGCATATTCCCTCAAATAATCATCATAACCGATTGCTTTCCGTATAAAATGCACGGCTGCAAAGGGTTTCAGCCCTGCTAAGATTTTCAATTCATACTCCATCTGGTTAATGTTGTCAACCGCCCATTCTTTCCCAGCAAATGCCTCCCGAAGCCCTTCAAAACGGATAACCGGTTCCGTTAGAAGCTCCCTTGTAAGATAGCGGTTGGGTTTGTTTAAAATGCGTAAAAACAAGGCTCGATCCCGGATTCCCATAGCAGCCTGCACATAATCGAGTACATGTTTCACCGTGAAATGGTCATACACACAGGGCATCTTATCCTGAAGCCGAAAGGGAACGTTATATTCCATCAGGCGGTTTACAATTCCTCTTGCCTGCACGTTGGTGCGGACAATCACTGCCATCTGCTCATATTCCATCCCGCATCCATGATATTCCATAATCTGCCCTAACACATGGCTGTTCTCCTCGGCTAACGTCTTCATATGATGAATATGAACCGGTTCCTCATAATCCCTTGCACTGACAATGTTTTTATCAAATCTGGTCCGGTTATGCGAAATCAGTAAAACCGCTGCTTTGGTAATATTCCTGCTACAGCGGTAATTTACATCGAAAACAGTGGTTTTTGCATCTTTATAATCGTCTTTAAAATGCAGCATAATCTCCGGTCTGGCGCCCCGGAATCCATATATGCTCTGGTCGTCATCCCCTACAATGAAAAGATTGTTTTCCGGCAGCGCAAGCATTTTCGTAATCTCATATTGAATTTTATTAATATCCTGAAATTCATCCACAAGGATATACTGATACCGTTTTTGAAGCTTTTGCAAAATATCGCTCCGCTCCTTTAAAAGCTCATAGCAGTATACCATCATATCATCAAAATCCAGCTTTCCCATAGAGGTCACAGCCCGCTCATACTCCCGGTACACCTCCCGGAACACTTCCTCCCCGAGACATCCCGAATAGAAATTCTCTAAGGAAATCATATCCCCCTTCATGGTTCCGATTTCCTGTATCACCGACTGTATAAGTTCCTCTTCATCCTCACATTCACACTCTTTTTTGCGGAGGATATCCCGAAGCAGATGATATTTCTCTTCTTCCTTTAAAATATCTGCCGGCTTATACCCATAGGCAGCCTTCAAAATATGAAAAAAGACAGAGTGAAACGTTCCAAAGGTACAGCCGCATGCCTGTTCCTTCATGATGCCCAAAAATCGCTCCTCCATCTCCTTTGCGCTGGCTCTCGTAAACGTTATCACCAAAATCCTTAAGGGATTGACATGGGCATTTTCAATCAAATATTTAATTCTGTATACCATAGCAGTCGTTTTTCCGGCTCCGGGGCCTGCCAACGCAATCATGGGACCGTTTACATGCCGGATTGCCTTCTGCTGTCCTTCGTTAAATCGCTGCATCTTCTTCACTTGGCTGTCAATTTGCCGCTTCCAGTTTCCGGATGCCGATTTCGATACGGCGCAGCGACTCTTCTTTACCAAGAATGTCCAAAAGCTCAAAAGCGCCTCCCGGTGTCATCTGCTTGCCTGACACGGCAGTGCGGATCGGCCACAGACCGGTGCCATTCTTAATCCCCTTGCCGGCAATATACTCCATCAAAGTATCATGAAGCGTGTCAAAGTTCCAGTCCTCTACGTTCTTTAATACCTCATACTCTTCCCGAAGAATCTCGAAAGCATTCTCACTGTTCGTCTTCATCTTCTTATGGGTGTACATTGCCACATCATAATCCGGCAGTTCCTCAAAGAAATCAATATGCTCCTTAATATCCGGGAAAATCTCAATTCTTGTCTTTACAAGCTCTAAGACTGCATCTAACTTCACATCTCTTGTAATCACTTCTTTGACATACGGCATCGCCATTTCCTTGAAGCGGTCAAAATCCATCGCCTTAATATATTCACCATTCATCCACTTGAGCTTTACCATATCAAAAACAGCCGGTGATTTTGATATATGATGGTAATCAAATGCTTTTACAAGTTCGTCTAACCGAAAAATTTCCCGATTCTCCTCCGGGCTCCAGCCAAGCAGCGCCACAAAGTTCACAATCGTCTCTGTCAAAAATCCCTGCTCTAACAAATCCTCATATGAAGAATGTCCGGAACGCTTGGAAAGCTTCTGATGCTCCTCGTTCGTAATCGTCGGACAATGAATATAGACCGGAACCTCCCATCCAAATGCCTGATATAAACGGTTATACTTTGGAGAAGATGACAGATATTCCTGTCCTCTTACCACATGGGTAATCCCCATCAGATGATCATCCACAACATTTGCAAAATTATAGGTCGGATACCCGTCTGACTTAATCAAAATCATATCATCCAGTTCGGAATTTGGCACAGTGATGGTTCCGTAAAGCTCATCCTCAAAGCTTGTCTCACCCTCCTGCGGCACATTCTGCCTGATCACATACGGAATACCAGAGGAAAGTTTATCCTCAATCTCTTCCCTGCTTAAATTGAGACAATGTTTATCATATCTGCGGACAGATTTTCCGTCCACAACTTCCTCCTTTAAATTGTCCAAACGTTCTTTATCACAGAAACAGTAATATGCCTCTCCCTTTTCGATCAACTGCTTTGCATATTGCATATAAATGCCCTGTGCCTGGCGCTCGCTTTGGACATATGGGCCAACGCCGCCATCCCTGTCCGGCCCCTCGTCATGGATCAATCCGGTTCCTTTCAGTGTCCGGTAAATAATATCCACGGCGCCCTCAAGGTAACGCTCCTGATCGGTATCCTCAATTCTTAATATAAAATCTCCATTCTCGTGTTTTGCCACCAAATATGCGTAAAGCGCTGTACGCAGATTCCCCACATGCATTCTGCCTGTAGGACTTGGTGCAAATCTGGTTCTAATCTTGCCCATTTATGAATCCTTTCTCTGATAATTCGGTTTCCCTGACTGCCAACCGCTAGTTCCTTCCGCAGCACTGCTTATACTTTCTGCCGCTTCCACATGGACATGGATCATTTCTTCCTACCTTTGGCGGCTTCACAACTGTCCTCGAGGACTTTTGCTGCTTATAAAGCTCTTTTCTCCGATCCTCTGATAACAGATTATCCCACTCCTCTAAGGTATATAACCACTCGGCATCGCAGCCTACCATATTCATATAAAGCTTCTCCAAATCAAAGTCTAAGGAAACCTCAGTATTTTCATCCATTTCCTCAATATTATTTGATGTTTTAAGACTCTCTTCAATACCATCTAAGAAACCTGTCATTAACTGAATGGTTGTGTCATATTTTTCCGCAAGCTCTGCTACAGTTCCGGTAACCACCTCATCCGGATTGGAAAGCAGCTTCTTATAAATTCCCTGCTCCACTCCAAAATAATTAAGCCAAAACTGCTTGCCCTGTGGTGTTCTGTCATCCAGACTATACGCATAATCACGCCATTCTTTTAATAAACCCATCTTTTTATACCATCCTTTTACTGTAATGTGTACTGCTTACGCATATGCTAGATTATAGCAAAATGCATTTATTTTTTCAAGTGTGTATAAACTCCCGCAAAACGGGCATACTGAAACTATCATCTCAAACAAAAAATACCACACCGGCTGATGTGATATTCTTTGTTTGAATGATGCGAATTCTCTGGTATCAGGGAATGAAATAATACTTTATCCTCCCCTATTTACGGAGCCGGCTTGCCGGCTCCGTTCCCCTTTTGTCAGGACTCCTCCCCATCTTTCTTTGCCTTTTCTGACAGCTCCATATCTTCCGGTAAAATCACCTCGGATTTGCCGTTTAGCAGATTGGTAAACCACATAAACACCCATAATACCACCGGAACGGCAAATGTTAAAAATAACATGCCAAAAAAATATCTGCTGCCGGTTACTGCGCATATCAGGGTTCCGATTATCAATGCGGCAATTACCACTACCGTAAGCATCGCAACCATCCGTCTCACTTTCTTCATCACAATTCTCCTAAACAGTTCTCTTTTATGTTTACCAAACGTACGCCTGCGCGCTACTCATACTCACCATATAACCCGGCAAGCCGCCTGCGTACCTCCTTTTCATATCCATTCTCCGTTGGATGATAAAATCTTGCATCCTTGATCTCATCCGGCAAATACTGCTGCCTGACAAAATTTTCCGGGAAATCATGCGGATACAGATAACCAACATGTCCAAGCGCCTGCGCGCCCTTATAATGCGCATCCCGCAAATGGGGAGGCACGGCTCCGGTCTGCCTGTTCCTTACGGTATCCACCGCCTCCGAAATCGCATTCACGACCGCATTTGACTTTGGCGCGCCGGCGACATAGATGGCAGCATCCGCTAAGACAATCTGCGCCTCGGGCATACCAATACGCTCCACCGCCTGCGCACAGGCGACTGCCACCTGAATTGCCTGCGGATCTGCGATTCCCACATCCTCACAGGCAGAAATCATAATCCTTCTGGCAATAAACGTCACGCTTTCTCCCGCCTCTAACATTTTGGCAAGATAATAAACTGCCGCATCCGGATCTGATCCCCGCATACTCTTGATAAATGCCGAAATCGTGTCATAATGATTATCGCCATCTTTATCATAGCGCACTGCACGGCGCTGAATACACTCTTCTGCCACCGCAAGCGTGATATGTATTTTCCCATCCTCTGACGGCTCCGTGGTTAAAATCCCCAGTTCCACTGCATTCAATGCGCTTCTGGCATCTCCCCCGCTCCGGTCTGCAAGAAAGTCGGCTGCATCCTCATCAATTTCCCCGTGATAAGCACCCATCCCTTTTTGGATATCATACACCGCCCTTCGGATCAGTTCCTTAATATCATCCTTTCCCAACGGTTCCAAACGAAAAATATGGGAACGGGAAATCAAAGCCCCGTTGACCTCAAAATACGGATTCTCTGTTGTCGCGCCAATCAAAACAATCGTTCCGTCCTCCACAAATGGCAGAAGATAATCCTGCTGCGCTTTATTAAACCGGTGTATCTCATCTATAAACAAAATGGTTCGCTTCTGATACATCCCGTAATGGTTCTTGGCTTCTTCCACAACCTGTTCCATATCCTTCTTTCCTGATGTCGTGGCATTTAAAGCCTTGAAAACAGAACTGGTCGTATTTGCAATTACCATAGCAAGGGTTGTCTTACCGGTTCCCGGCGGGCCATAAAAAATGATGGAACTTATCTTATCTGCCTGAATCGCCCGATATAACAGCTTATCTTTCCCCAAAATATGCTTTTGACCAACAACCTCGTCTAAAGTTGTTGGCCGTAACCGTTTCGCTAAGGGGGATTCTTTTTCCATATTTGTTTCTCTCATATAGTCAAATAAATCCATCCTGTAACACCTCTATGCATTTGCCATTCTCGAATAACCCAATCTCTCTATCAGTTTTTCAAACTTCTCCAGAATGATTGGTTTACAGATATAGGCTTCATAGTCGCTGCAAACCTGAATATTGTCTAAAACAACCTCATCTAGCGCGCTGATCATGATAACTTTGGAATGTTCCTGCCGGTGTACTCCGTATTTATCCTCTGCCTCCCTGATTGCCTCTAATGTTTTGTACCCGTCTAATTTTGTCATCATAATATCCAGACAAATCACGTCAAAGATCTGCCTTTCTTCCATCGCTCTTGTCGCCTCATCCACTGCGGACATGCCATTGTCAACAGCCACAACCTCCCCGTAAAGGGAAAAAACCTTTTCCAAAAATCTCCTGTTTGCAAAATCATCATCCGCAATTAAAATTCTCATATCAATCCCCCAAAATTTTCTTTATCCATTCCTCCGGTTACATAACTCTGTCTTTTCTTACCATAGCTGCAAGTTTCTCCAGCATGGGCTTTGCAATCTCATGATGTGTCTTACTCTCATGTCGTATCCGTCTGTTCAGCAAATCCCGGTTCAAACTTCCCAGAAAAATATCAGCAAGTTCTTCAGGCGAAAAGGTGTCAATAATTTCACCTTCCTCTATGGCAGCTGCAAACTGCCTTCGCACGAAATCCGTACGCTCTAAGATACAGTTGGCAATCTTATCCCTCGTATTCACATTATGCAAAAATGATTCATAATTCAATACGATTGCACCCAGCTCCTCATACCCCTCATAATAGGTGCTAATGGTTCTTAAAAGCTCGACAACCTTATCAAGGTGGGAGAGATCCTTCGCTTCAATGGTGGCAAGCAGACCCTTGTCAAACTTCATAAAAGTATCTATAACCTCCACCAGCACTTCATCAATCCCACCAAAATAGCGATAAAGCAATGACTCTGACATATTCTCTTTCACTGCCAATGTCTTTGTAGTAAGAGAAGTCAGTCCTGCCTCACTGATAATTTCAATTGCAGAAGCAATGATTCTGTCTTTTCTGTTTACAAAACTATTTGTCATATGTATTTCTCCTATAGGCGAAGATCCATTCACACTAGTGTTATTGTATGTTATCCATACGTTTTTGTCAACCAGGGAATTCTATATTCAGTTGTCAGAAATGTTGAGCCTTATTGGTACATACACATTTGTTCATGCTCCCTGTCATAATAGTAAATGTGATCGGACAGCAGATCAATCAACCCCACTGCGCTTTTGTTTGCCTCGGTAACGAGTTCCTCCAAAAACTCCGGCTCTGTCTCTGCATTTTCCGGTACTAACATAACCTCATGCACGCTCGAAGGCAGCACATAAATATTGCAGTCCTGTACCTTTGCAAAATGTTGGATGACCGTATCATATAAGATACAGGTTGCCCCGTTAATCCCGTACTCATTCGTCAGAACATACATATTGACGCCATTCTCCATCTGCTCAAGCTCCTTTATAAGTTCCTCCGGCATCATCCCCATATCCTGTTCCCGGATGCTCTCCGTCACTACCTTTGCCAAAGAATCCATTTTCCAGGGAAATTCCCTCATAGTGTTAAACAGCGCCAAATGATACAGTTCATCCAAATCCACCTGCCATAATTCAAATTCTGCATTTGAAACTAAAGAACTTGCAATGCCCAGGGAATCCTTGCTTACCATATAGCGAAAGGTGACTGCCAGATCCAGATACCTTCGGTTTGGACACAGCTTTAACATTTCCCGGTTCTTTTCATAATTCACAAGGCGTAACACAATCTTATCCCTCACATTGTTAAAATCGGTAAGATCCATCACATCTATTGCATTCTCTTTGCAGACTTCCCTGTAGCGTAAGACAATCTCCTCTAAAATTGCTGCAATGGGCCTGCCCATCTGGTAACTTTCAAAATATGAATTCAGATAAATATTCGGACTGACCGGTTCTTCTCCCCTGCGGATTACCAGTCCGTCTAAGACAATGCCGTTATTCTTCACAATCTTGTGAATCTGTATATCATACTTTGCGCCCTCGTCACGTTCCCCTAAAACCTCCTCTAATTGTTCTTTCATATAATCTAAAAATTCTTCGTAATTCATCCTATTCTCCTTTTGGCAATACAAATTTGTCCAACGCACCTTGAAATGGGAAAATGCATTGATTTACAAAACTTAATGTCAGAGAATCTATATAATCATATAAAATATTGAGAATATGATACGATTTGTATCCAAGATAAAAAAAGCTTTATCTGAATATGAGTATATAGATATCATATCCGATAAAGCCTTTCACGTCAACTCCCCTATCTCGAGCCTTTGGCTCGTATCAGGTTATCTCTTTCAAAAAAGCAGCCAGTGTTCTCATCTGCTCATCTGTTCCAATTGTGATCCGCAAATAGTTATCGATCCGCGGTTTATCAAAATGCCGGACAAATATTTTTGCTTCCTTTGCCCTTTCAAAAATCTCCTTTGCAGGTACGCTTTTATGCGTTGCAAACACAAAATTAGCGGATGATTCCGGGAACGTAAACCCAAGCTCTGTAAGCTCGTTTGCAAACCACTGTCTTGTCTTTACGACCCGTTTTACCGTAGTTTCAAAATAGTCATTGTCTTTGATGCTTTCCACTCCAAGCACAATGGACGGATAATTCATGGTATAGGAGTTATAGCTGTACTTTACATCATTTAATGCTTTGATTAAATCTGCATTTCCCATTGCATATCCAATTCGCAGGCCAGCCAGGGAACGGGATTTGGAAAAGGTACGCACAACCAAAAGGTTCTCATGCCTGTCAAGCAGGGAAACAGCAGACTCTCCTCCAAAATCAATATATGCCTCATCCACAATCACAATGACATCCTGATTATGTTCCAAAATATCCTGAATAAATTCAAGTTCCACCAAAAGTCCCGTTGGCGCATTCGGATTTGGGAAAACAACGCCGCCGTTTGCTTCATAATAATCTTTCGCCGTTAAGCAAAAGGATGCATCCAATTCCTTTGTCTCATAAGGAATCCTGAATAAGTCTGCCCATACATCATAAAAGCTATATGTAATATCCGGAAAAAAAATGGGCTTTTCACTATTAAAAAAGGTCAGGAACGACATTGCAAGAACATCATCCGAGCCAACTCCGACAAATACCTGGTCATCCCTTAATCCATGATAATCCGCAATTGCGCAAACCAGGTCATGCGCTGCCGGATCCGGATAAAACCGAAGCCGTTCTAAATCCGCTTTTGCCTCTAATACCCGTGGTGACGGCGGATAGGGATTCTCATTTGTGTTTAACTTAATGATATCCCTTTTCTCCGGCTGTTCACCCGGAGTATATGGAATTACTTTTCTGATATTTTTTTCCCATTCTTTCATTGCCTGTTCCTCTGTCCTGCTTTCCCTTATCCTTCTATTCTCTCAGCTTATATTGTCCAATGATATCCATAACGCTGTCCGTATAGCCTAACAGTTCTTCCGCCAATGCGGAACTCTCCTCCGCAGCAGCAGTATTCTCATCTACCACCGATGCAATTTCATTCGCGGAATCCAACATATCCTTAAGATAATCATCCTGCTTGCGGCTGTCCTCTGCGATTTTTGAAATATGCTTTGAAATTTCTGAATTAATTGTCGAAATACCGCCTAATACCTCTTTTGCCTCCCCGGTAATCAAAACGCCATTATCCACTGCATCCATGCTTTTCCGGATTAAATCTGCTATATTCTGGGATGCCTCTGCGCTTGATGCCGCCAAAGTTCCAATTTCGCTTGCCACAACTGCAAATCCCTTTCCATTCTCCCCTGCCCTTGCAGCTTCAATGGATGCATTGAGGGCAAGCAGATTCGTCTGATCTGCAATCTCTGTTATCACGGTAATAATATTCCCGATTTCGCCAGACTCCGTGCGGATGACATCCATTGCATTCGCAAGTTCTTCCATTTTTCTCTCACCCTGTTCCATCCGTTCATTGGAATCCTTTGATAACTTCTCCACATCACCTGCGGCAATACTGTTGTTATGCACCGATTCGGAAACATTCTCAATATTTTCCACCAGATATCTGACATGGCGCTCCTGTAATTCGGCGCCCTCTGTCATACCCTGTGCAGCATCGGCTAACGACCCTGCTCCATCCCTGACCTGTCCAAAAGAAGCGCGCATCTCTTTCAGTGTATCATTCAGGCTGTCCACAATGCCAATCATGGAATTCTGGATTGCCACAAACTCACCAATATAATCCTCTGAAATCGCGATATCCATATTTTTATTGCCAATCTGTGCCAGCGTATAGGAAATATTATTGATATACTTCCGAAGCTCATCCGTTGCCTTGTCAGCATTCACCATCATATTCGCAAATTCATCTGCATAGTCATAATGAATCTGTGTATCAAGATTACCTGCCGACATCTCACTCATCACATTATCCATGATATCAATCGGCTGGCTGATTCTGGCAATGGTCTGTTTGGCAAGCTTTGCAAGAAACAAATCAATCCCCACAATACCGGCAACAATGATAACAGCGACCAGTATAATGGTAAATACAACCGCCTTGCCCTCACCCGCCTTATATTTGGAAAGCATAATTTCCTCATAGATTGCAAAAATTCCCAAAACACCTAACATAATACCTGCGACAAATCCGATTCTTATGAAATTCTTATGCAGATACTTTTCAATTGTAGAATGATTTTCCATTTCCTTCCCCTCCTGATATATAATCGTAAATGTTTGTAAAATGCGCTATTTCTCAAACCTGTTGTGATTTACCTGCTAGAATGGATTATATCACAAATCCCCTTATAGTACAATCAGAGACTTGTCCGAATGCGAAAGCTTATCAAACCCCGCTTTCTTTACCACGACCAGGTCCTCGATTCTGACTCCAAACTGTCCGGGCAGATAAATTCCGGGTTCTATCGTGATAACCATGTTCTCTTTTGTCTCCACATCACACTTTTGTGAAAATCTCGGTTCCTCATGAATGTCCAGCCCGACGCCATGTCCCAGTCCGTGTCCAAAGCAGTCACCATATCCCTGCTCCCTGATATAATCTCTTGCCAGGGAATCAATATCACGGCAGATCATTCCCTCTTTCACCTGTTCCATAGCGCGCAGATTGGCATCGGATACAATCCGGTATACCTTCTTCATTTCTGCGGTCGGCGTTCCCACTGCAACCGTTCTTGTCATATCCGAACAGTATCCCTGATAGACACAGCCAAAGTCGAGGGTGACAAATTCCCCGGATGCGATTTTTTTATCTGTTACCTGTGCATGCGGCATAGAAGAATTGGCGCCGCTTGCCACAATCGTGTCAAAACTTAAAGCAGATGCCCCCTGCCTTTTCATAAAAAATTCCAGTTCCAGCGCAATGTCTGCCTCTGCCACTCCCGGCTTGATATACCCTAACACATGGGAAAATGCCGCATCCCCGATGGTTTCCGCCTGACGGATCTTTTCCAGTTCCACTTCTTCTTTCACCATGCGGCTTTTGTTAATCTGTTCGCTGCATACCTGAAATGTCATATTTCCACAGGTCTCGCAAAGCTTTAAATACCGTGTCAGTTCCATCGTGCCTTCAATGGCAGCCGCAGCAGGCTCATGCCCTTCCCCAATGCCCATCTGATGAAACAGTTCCTTTAAGGTTTCCCCATATCCCTTATCGGACAGGTGAACCAATGAAAGATCCGGACATTCCTTTTCTACCTGTTCATAATACCGGGAATCCGTAACCAGACAGGCTTCCTGTCCGGTTCGCAACATCACGAACATTGCTTCCCCGCCTGTAAAACCGGTATAATAATAAAGGTTTGACGGGCTGTCAATGATAACCGCCTCCACTCCTGTATCCCTTAATTCCTGCTGTAATTTCTTTCTTCTACCTGCAAACATTTTCCTTTTCCCGCCTTTTCCTAAATCCTGAAATATGGTGTTCTCACCTGGACGAATACTCCGCAATCATCGCGCCGCATATTTCCTCAATATCAGTCGAATTGGTATCAATCATGACATCCGCTGCCGCTTCATAAAGCGGCTTTCTCTCTTTCATCAGAGTGCAGATTTTTTCATATGGGTTCTCGCACTGTAACAGTGGACGGTTCTTATTCCCTTTCACCCGGTCATAAATCACCTGATTTGCTGCCGTTAAATGATACACTCTGCCAATCTCTTTTAACAGCCTTGCATTTTGGATGCGAAGCGGCATTCCGCCTCCGGTGGAAAATACAGTGTGTTCCGCCGTATCCCGGAAATGCTCCAAAATCTCTGTCTCCAGCCTCCGAAATGCCTCCTCGCCATCCTCTGCAAAAATCTGCGAAACCGATTTCCCTGCCCGCTGTTCAATATAGGCATCCGTATCCAAAAAATCCATATGAAGCTTCCCTGCAAGCGCCTTTCCAAAGGTGGTTTTCCCACTGCCCATAAATCCGATCAGCACAATATTGTCCTTTGGATATACCCGGCGTTTTAAATCGACATAAATATCATCAACCACCTCCTGCGGAACCGTTATATTGTGCCATAACTCATATGCAGCCACTCCCTGGTATAACAGCATTTTAAGCGCATTATATGCCTTGCCTCCCGCCGTCTTTACCAGCCTCATAAATTTTGTCTCGGACGGGTTATAGATTAAGTCAATGCCTGTCTTCACTTTTTTATAAAATGCCATATCATCAATTACCACATCTTCTGTATTGGGAGCCAAACCAATCGAAGTTGCCTGAAAGGCAATCAATGCATCCTCCCTGATCGTGTGGTAATCTGCCAGCGTCATGGGAACCACACAGGCATTTTCGCCATTCATGCTCTCTGCAATCTGTTCTGCCTTTTCCACTGTGCGGTTTAACAGATATACCTTTTTTGCGCCTTCCAACAGGCACATGTAGACAACTGCCTTTGCAGCGCCGCCGGCGCCAAGCACAACGACTGTTTCACCAAAAAGCGCAACGCCATCCTCTGTAATCTGCCTGCGAAGCCCTGACAGGTCTGTGTTATACCCCTTGTAACCATCCATCCCCTCCCGGACTAAAGTATTCACTGCTCCAATCTGCATAGCTGCCTCATCCACCGCAGCCAGGCTTTCGATCACCCGGTTCTTATGCGGAACTGTCACATTCATTCCAAGCACATTCAGCTCATATGCGCCCTTTACGGCAGCATCAAGCCCTGAGTCCTCCACCTGAAAGGGAACATAAACGGAATGGATTCCCATCCTTTCGCTTATTCCATTATGAATCACCGGTGACAGCGTATGTTCCACCGGATTACCAATCAGTCCAATCAATCTTGTATTACCATCAATGTTCATCCTGCAATCCTCACATTCTATCTATCCGAATCAAACGTATTTTTTGTAAGTCCTCTCATTTTCCGATACCTCCATTTGATAAACCGCTCCGGAATCCGTTTTAATATAATCTGAATTTCCTCTTTCGGATGAATCGGCTCCAACAAAATACTGAAAATCCCTGCACGTCTTGCGCCCCACACATCCGTAAAAATCTGATCTCCGACAAACAGCGTATGTTCCCTGTCTGTTCCCATTGCCTCCATTGCCCTCTCGTATCCTTTTTTCAGAGGTTTTCCCGCTTTGTAAATATATTGCACCTGCAATGGTTCATTAAAAGAAGACACGCGTTCCTCATCATTATTTGACAAAAGGCAGATCCGGTATCCCATATCTTTCAAAGACCGGATAAAGGCAATTGCTGCCTCATCTGCCGGCGCATCATGGGGTACAAGTGTATTATCAATGTCAAAAATGACACCCCGGTATCCCTGCCTGTAATATTTTTGAAATGGTATGTCTTCTTTTTTGTCATAATACCGGTTTGGATATAGGTCATTCATGTTTTCTTCTCTCCATTTTTCTGAACATACTGAAAGGATTCTCTCCATTGCTTTGCGGAATAAAAACGGTGCAGGCACAAGTCCTACACCGTCTTATGGTTTTCGTGAAATATTATGATCCGTATCGGATTCCCGATACTGTTTTAAACAAGCTCATGCTTCTTATCCGGTATCGTGATTACGAGGCTGTCCTGTATGCCATCCCGCATCGTCAATTCAAACAATTTTGGAATCAGATTAATCTTCAGCCTCTGGTATGCCACCTTACCTGCAGAATCTGTCGCTTTGATTACAATATAAGTATGATCGCCATACGGTTCAAAGTATTCCTGTTTCAGCTGCAGGTTTTGAAGTCCACTGACAACCGTACCGTCCTCATCAACCTCTAACCGCAGTTTTGCCAAAGTGCCGGCTTTCAGCGAACCACTTGAAGATGTACCGGCTGTATTATAAGATGTAATCAATACATCATGATCCTTATCATAGTTATTGCTGTAATTACGTTTTCCGTCATCACCCAATGCGCCATAATCCAGATCGTAATATACCAATACTTCTGCAAGGTCAAGCTTCTTATCCACTTTCACCTTGAAGTCAAACTCCGGAATATCCGTCTTTTCACTCACGTTGTAATAATATGCGCCTGACTCATCAATAAACAGGTTTCCATCTTTCTTATCAGATGTGATTTCCTTTCCGTCCGTATCCTTCTCATGCAGGGTAATCCTCGGCTTGGTTCCGGAATTTCGGACACTGTTTACAATGACATTGATAAACAGCCGCCGCTCATCATTATTATCACGTTTCGGTCCCGTTACCACACTATGTCCGGCGCCGCAGTAGAATACATTACCGCAGCTATACAGATAGTAACTGTCCATGCCGTCATGCGGGGAAGCTGCATAGTAAGATGCACCAACCTTTGTAGTACCGTAACCTGCTGATAAGGTATACCATACCGAAACATCCTCATCCTCTAAGTCTAAGGCAAAGCTCTGAGAATGTGTCTTGGAAATCCTTAACTCTGAACTAATCTTAAACGGATATACGGAAATAATGCCTTCGTTGACCTGTGAGGCGCCGTTTGGCCCATAATTATCCTCCTTCAAGCCATATCCCATATCCCATGTAATGGCATTCTGATAAATATACTCCACATACTTATACGGTGTCGTAAAGTTCTGACCGGTATTATAAAACATATACGGATCGGTCAGACCAACCGGTGAATTATAACCAATTGCTTTCCAGTTATTTTTCACGTTACTGCTTGCGCCATCATCCCAATCGGTATAAAACCGGTTATTCCATGCAACATAGTCATCCGATAAAGCACGCTCGGTAAAGAAGTAGACTTTATCATCCTTCGTCGTAAACTTCCGGTACTGCAAAGAATCACTTGAAATATTCGTTGCGCCGGTCGCCACAATCTGCGGTATCTCAAACGTTGCAATTCCGTCCGCATCCGTGCTTCTGATATAAGTAGCCGCATTCATAATCATCGTGACATTGATATCCTTCAACTTCTCTGCCTCATATCCTGCCGGCGGCACCACCTTAATCTTGACTGTCATCTTCTTTGTCGTATCTGTAATCTCGGCGCCCTCGGAAGTTTGAGTAATGGAGCCTTCACCAGGAGTGCTTGAATCAACTGCCTGAATCGTATACTCTTTATCGGTATTCTTCAAAGCTACGGTTGTAGAATAAGACTTGGTTGATTTTGCCGCTTCCGTAACTTTTGTTCCTCTTGGAACCGAAAGCGTCAACCTTCCATCCTTACCCGTTTTGTCGGTTGCAACCTGCTGCCATTCCTTATTGCCATATGCATCTTTTGGAACTTCTTGTTGTATAGTAACAGATACACCTTCCAGTGCCTCATAATCCTTTGTCATAGTTCCACCCGGGTAAGTTATCGTACAAAGCCTCAAAAGAAGGGAAATCTCAAAGTCTTTTGAATCATCTGGTAAATCCTTCACTGTCTGAACGGATGGGTTACCATCGATATTATAAGCATTAAAACTTCCTTTTTCGTTTCTAAAATCAATGTTATACTCATATGCTTTATTCTGGGTAGCAGATATAGAAAATTCCTGCTGCTTATTTCCGTTAGGAGTCTGAATCACAATCCGATACTTCGTATCTGCATAGTCACTCTTTGCTGACGTATACTCAAACTCCGGCACACGGATCAAGGCATCACCTGCTGTTGCTCCTGCTGTTCCACTGCTGCCGGAACCCTCTTTCGTACCGGTTACATGATACCGGTCCATACCAAAGATTTCCCGCAGTTCTGACGTAATATTCATTGCGCCTGCCCGCTGATATTTCGTGGTGCTGTCATGGGTATTCAACATGCTTCCGCCTTTTTCCACATAATCGGCAATCATCTGACAGGCATCCGCATTCATATCCTCGCCACCAAAGTCTTCGGCAAAACCAAGCACAATCATATCATAATTCATTGCCAGCCACTTATCTGCCGTGTAGGCAAGCCTCCGGTATTTCCGATACTCTGCCTTCGCCTCTAACACATCATCATATAAATTAATATAAGTATTATACAGAGTCCGGTATGTACTAAGATCCGCATTATAGTCTGGACTGTTTTTATCAATTCCATAATAATACCATACCTTATAGTACTCTCTGTCTACCGCAAACTGATTGTACATATTCGAGCCGGTTACGCCATTTCCCTGCATGGACATCAACTGCTTCTTCAATGCCTCCTCAGCCGCCTCCAAATCCGGGTTCGCCAAAGCGCTTTCATAATCATCATAAGCATCTTCCATGGCTTCTTTGTAAGCTGCAATCTGCTCATCTGTACTTTTTTGTACCTGGGCAACGATATCTTCAAATTCATCCGCATAGACAATGTCAATATCCGGATCATAATCATCTTCCAATTCATCCGCAAAATTGGATTCCCAATCCTCGTCACCTGTCGTGGAATCATACTTCACAATACCAAACTTATGCTCATGCTTTCCTAAGGTAACGCCATTGGTTACGCTTCTTGTTCCAATTGTATTCCTTCCTACGGTACCGTTATTGATGATGTTATATTCTGCGCGGTACATATTCAACTGACATTCCGTACACAGATACAGCGAATGTCCGTCATTCTCCGGCGTCTGCACACTGATATTATTCTTAATTCCATTCGTCATGGAGTTCTTAATGCTGTCCGGTCTTGGCATAATCTGAAGAATCTCAATCTTCTTCTTATCCACATCCTCCGGACGCTCATAGTATGCATATCCGGATGAAGAAGAAACTAACTTGCTGTCCTGCTCGGTTGCCACAATCTTCCAACTGATGATTCCGTAATAATCCGGATCCATCTGGGAATAGCTTAGTTTCACAGTATTCGGCGTAACTTCCCCGGCGGCATTCGTTTCCTCGGAATAGGTATAATCAACCGTCTCGGCGCATTCACCCTCGCCTTCAATGCTTCCCTCTTTAAAGACGCCATTACCATCTACATCAATATACAGGGAAATCTTAAACTTATTGCTGGAATTCGGATCGGATGATTTCGCATATACCTTAAAATCACAGCCGTTTGCCTCATAACTGTTATATGTCTTTTTATTTCCTTCGATGTAATTCACCGGTGCGCTCACCACGGTCAATGTCGGGCGGATCTCTCCGGCAGTCACGGTTGCGCTGATCAGGTTGTTAATCTCCTTTTTAAATACCGTTACCTCATCACCTAATGTATTACCGTATTTGCGGTCTGAGTTGCTGACCTGTTCCATATTGTTCACCGCATCCAGCTTCCATGCGACACTGCTCATATCCTTTTGCGCATAGATTTTATCCAATGCCTTATACATCCAGGAATCCGGATCAATATCAATCAGGGAAAGCTGTGCCAGACGTCCATCTTTTTCCAGCGTATTTTTGGAGCGTTCAAATGCAGATGCCACTTTATTTTCCACAATAATCGGCATTCCGGCATTGACATATGCCACCAGTTCCTCGTATTTGATATTGGTTATATCATTACCATTCAGCTCCACTAACGTAGGCTTTGCCTGACCGTTTAAAAAGATCTGACCGTATGGATAAGCCGTTGTCTGTCCCGGTGTGTTTGCGACTTTCGTATTCATAGTCGCATTATACGTTCCTGCCACAAGCAGCGGTATCAGCTGTCCGGTATGGGTAAACATTTCAAAGTTTGTCAATACATTCTTAACCTGCTCATTATATTGGTAATCCAGATAACCCAGCTTGTAGGCATTGCTGATTAATGCGCTCGTATCACCACCGATATATACCAAATCATAAGTCTCTAACACAACACTCTTAGAGGAGATAAACTCATCCGTAGACATCTGATCAATCTGAATCTGGTTCATTTTAAGTCCGGTAGCGTAGGCAATCTTTGCCTTTGACAAGGTAAAGTTATAATAATCCACGCCGCTTTCCACTTCATCTGCCGTGACTCCGGAAAGCACCTCTGACGGGCTGGAATAATAGTTACCTTTCACACCGTAGCTATACTGCATTCCGCTGCCATTACTCCGGCTCTCTGCAAGCGTTGTATCAATCGGATAACACGGCTGCAATTCCAAGACACGATATATCTTTCCATTTGCGCCATTGCTGCCACTGCCCCGGTAATCGCCTGCATTAATAATATCTGCAATATTCTTTGCTGCCGTTACACTGTTATTGCCTGCGCTGTTTAAAGAATCAAAAAATCCATAGGTAGATGCAAATACATGCGCATATCTTGAAACGCCTTTATTGGTAACCAACAACTCTAACAGCTTCAGATAGTTATTTGCGCTGCTGTCAATCGTTGTCGTATTATTACCGGAGCCTGCCCGGTAATCGTAAAAGATATACTGGCTTGTTTCGGATAATGTTTTTAACTTGGTATATACATCTTCCGGTATTGCCGTACTGGAATTTTCCGTGCCAATGACACTGTTCTCCAACAGGATGAAATCATACGGATGATCCAATACCGCTGTGGTAATCTCACCTGCCGATTTCACATCATATTTCATTTCACTTGGTCTCTTACTACCGTAATATGCTGTATTGATTAAGGTCTTCTCATCCATAGCCAGCATTTTCTGATACATGGAATCCGTTGCATTGGCATCATTTGTAATAACCAAAACTTCACCGTTAAAACTTTGTTCATTTGTATTATATTTCAAATAGTAAGAACCCTTTGCAGTATTACGGCTAAAGAATTCTGCTGCCGTTGCATCCTGCTGCCAGCCAAATGTACGGAAACGGATATGGTTATTTGAAATCACATTATACAAATTATAAAACGTCTTATTGGCGCTGCCGGAACCGCTGCTGTTCTTTGTCACATAATCAATAATAACCGGCTTATCATCACCTAATGCATAGGTATGCAGGTAGTTGTAAAGCTCCTCGCTCATATTATTATTGCCATTATATGCGGTATAACTTGGGCTGCTGACATAGATTAAATCTGCTGCATCCAAAATCTCCTGTATGCTGGAAGATCCTATCGTATTACTCAGCATAGTATTGACGGAAACTTTGATAACATCTACTTTAATCATGTCATCCGCCATTACGCCTTTCGGAGTAGTCTCGCTGTTCGCATCCATGACACACTTCTTAAAATAACCGGAACTGACATAGCTGCCCAGCTGCGATGCAGATGCCGCGCCTGGTATAAGCTCAACAATATTAAAACTCGTGCCGTCTTTTGAATTCTGGATTGCCAAATCAATATTGCTGACATAATCCGCTCCAATTGCAGCACCCAGTCTGTTCAACTCGCCATTGTCTACTTTTTTCTCCCTTGTACCATTGCCTGAGATCGCAATTGAATAAGAAATAATAGAAGCTGCTGCGAGTACAACTGCCAAAACTGATATAAATGTAACGATTTTTTTCTTTGACATTTCTCTTCTTCCTTTCTTCTTATTATTTCCGCTTACGGTGGGGTGACACCTGTACCATCCTCTTTATATAGCTTTTGTGAACTGACTGTCAATACATTGGAATTTCTGAACTTAACAGTCTCTACCACATTATACTTATATTTGCCAACCTCAGATACAAAATTAAACTTTAAGGCATTGCCTTCCACATCTGCTGTCACATAAAAATCCTGCAAATGGCTTGTCAAAAGCCCATCACTGCCTGTTGTCGGACAATTTGCCTGCGCCCGAATCAACCGGTTTTTCTTTCCGCTTTCATCTACATTTTCCGGTGAACGATACATATACAAACTGTATGTGCCATCTGCATTCCCACACAAGGAATAGATTGCAAAATTCAGATACTGATCTCCACTCGGCTGTTCCGTGTAATACTCCAGATAAATATTAACCGGTCGGACATAATAATTCTTGCCTCCCTGATTCAATACCCGGAACGATCGTTTATCCCCGGATTCGATATCTCCGCTAAGTGGATAATACGTTCCTTTTGCCTTTGCCGCCAACTGATAGGTATCCATATTCACTATCGCCTGCCTCGCATCCGTGACAGCCGCCGGTTTGCAATACTCACCGTAAGAATCCGGAACCAAATGATAGGTTACATTTGCCAGTTTGTCTGTCGTCAAGGAAGTGGTATTCTTCGTCGCTTCCCTGTCCGCTTCATCCATAGAGGTTACCCCCTCCAAGTCAAATGCGGATGCGCTTCCGGGGATAATACTCACATAACTTGCTGCCATCAGCGTGTCCTCCAGATTCGACATAACCATGGATGCCTCCGTCTGAACCTGCAAGTTATTCCGGGTTTTTCTGTTCGCCATTGTTGTCGTACTCATAAACTGAACCACCATCAGCATAATAATGGATAGCAGCGCCATACTGATTAACAGCTCAACCAGGGAAAAACCTTGATTTCTATTCATTTGCCTGCTCACAGTCTCACCCCCTATTCTACCTTATGGTTGCCTGTTGTTGCATCCAGATGAACAGTTCCTATAGTCATTCCGTTATAGGTGAATGTATAATCTCCGGCTCCATAACGAACTGAACCATTTGATTTATTAAACTCAATAATCATCTCATCCGTACCGGATGCCGGACATTCCTGCGTAGCATCCGCAGGTGTATAACTAATCGTAACAAGATCTGTCAGGGTAGCCTCTGCCACATCTACCTCTTTTTCCAGAAAAGCAGCGCCATTCTCTGTTCCTAAGATTACAGAATAGGTATTTTGCTTTGCCGTTGTGCCGTCTGCATATGTCACTTCGCCTCCGGTATTCTTGCGGATTAACAGACACAGCCTCTCACCCTGAGCCTCCGACAGCGCTCTTGTCTTTACTAAAAGACTTGCTATCTGGTCATTCAGATTCTGTATTGCGGTATTGCATTTTGCCTGTTTGATAACTCCCAATGTAACAAATGACATACCGGACAAAATAGCCATAATCGCAATGACAATGATAACTTCGACTAACGTGTATCCCTTGTTTTGCTTCATACCATCACCGCCTAATCTACATTCTTCTTCCAGTTCTGGAAGGAAAGAATATCTTCAAACTGTACCGTTGCGATGGATCTCATGGAAACCGCCTTTGTTTCCGTTGCTTCTTCTGCCGGAACAAACTGTGACTGGAACTGTCTGAACATATCACATACATAACCAAAATTCTTTGTTCCGCTCTCACCGCGTGAGTTGTCACATTCCCGCAAAATAGTCTTGATAATCTCCTCGTTTGCCCGGAAATTCATCTCCGTTTTACCGGCTGCCATATCAAAATTATTCACGATAATCTTACTGCCTGAGACAATCAGCCCTTCAAACTCTGTCACATTTGATTTAAAGGTGACATCTCCCTTTGTAATAATCAACCCTTTCACCTTTCCATTGGCAAAGCCTTTGCTATAGTGATATGTCTTTCCCTTGACTTCATAATCGGTTGCTCCAATGACAATATCATCTTCAAAAGTCCATACGCCATATCCACATTCCAACGGACAATACTGGTCTTTCATCTTGGAAAAATCAAAATAATGGTTAATTGGCGTGATGATATCCTCTGTCAGGTTATGCGCATCTGTCACATCATCACCGCTTGGGCTTTTATTTGTCAAAAGCCATTTTACCTCTTTGTATTGCTGCTGAAGCTTTGCTGTTACGGAACCTGCAAGCTGGCTGGCATTCACACCCTCTGATGCAACTCCGGTTTCTCCATTTCCTGCATCCTCAATTGCCGTATTAATATTTGCAGCAGCGCGCTTTAACGGTTCAATATTATCGCTGTTTGCAACAATCGTAAAACTGTTTCCATCCTTCGTGGTAATTGCAGAATTCGTATAGATATTCTGATAAGGATCCAGTGAGGTCTGGCTGCTGACTGTCAGCATCTTCACCTGGAAATAATCATAATCCGTAATATTAATCAAACCATTCGCTTCACCGGTTGTAACGCCGTCGGAATCTGCCGTGGATTCATCAAACAATGCGGCATAATCCGCAATAAACTGATTCATGACATCCTTATCCTTGATATCTGCCTTTGAAAAATCCAGGAAATAATATATCTTTCCGGAAAGAACTGTCTTAATCACCGGTATTCTGTCAAAATTAGACCAGATGCCCTGGTAAGCAGGTAAATTCCGCAGTCTTGCCGGCAGATTCAGGTAGAGTCCGTCTTCGGTATCCTTTACCTGCCAGTTTGGAATATATGCAAGCTGGTTGCTCTTTACGGAAATCGCCTCACCAGTCCGGTAATCCTCAACCGGCGTCTTCTTGCCGCCAGCCTCTTTCACCGTATAATTCTTGGTATCCGTTACTTCCCCATCCGCATTCATTGCGCTGCTGTAATAAGAATAGCTTTTTGTCTTTACGCTATCCTCCATATTGACAGTACCCTCATTATTTGTAACCGTATAAGTCACTGTCTCCTCTGTGCTGGATTCCTTCGCATTTTTGGAAACCTCAATATAAGACTGTCCTGCAACATATAACGCATTCACCAATGAGAAATCCAAGCTGGTATCCTCACCATTTAAGATGATTGCGCTACTGTTATAGTGCGCCTGCCCTTCAATGCCCATACCATCTGTAATTCCTTTATTGGTATCCTTTGTAAACTTCCTGCTAAGGTTCTTCGTTGCCGCATCCGTATATCTCCGGTTATCGGTTGATGCGTAATTGTAACCATAATATTCGCCATTCAGCAATACGGAAGATGATTTTGCATTCAATTCCAAATCATCCGCAATATATGCAGTCGCTTTCATATCAATCGAAGCGCCTTTTGTCTCATCTGTCTTGGTGCTCTGCTTTAAGGCATAACCATCTAAGACAATGCCATCTGCCCATACATCCGCATGCCCAATCGCTGCGCTTCCCACCACGCTGTTACTGATACTGGAAATCGTCAGGTCTGCGCAATTCATCGCTGCAATCATTCCCGGAACAATAATACGCTCGGATGTCATAATGACATTCGCTCCATTTACATAAAATCCGGAATACATGCTCTTTGTATTCTCACCGTCATAGTCCTTCAAATCATCATCTTCTTTGGAGGTGATTTTCTGAATCTGCTCCTCTTTCACTTTTGTAGTGCCGCCTGCCACAGTCGTCAGTGTACCCGGTGCTTCATTATAACTCTTGTTATAGAAATCAGATGCAGCATATACATTACCGGTAACCGTAACTTTATTACCCATAGCCGGCTTTCCGTCTGCATTTTCAATTTCCACACCCATATCCGCAATCATGGAATACCGGTAAAGTTCATTCAGATCCGATACCGTGTTATTAAAATTCACATCAAATTCCGGCTGACCAATTACCAGATCTGTCGTGATTGTCTGGATGAAATTATCTGCTCCACCGAGTGTGCCGGTTCTCTTGGCATTCACCGTACTATAAGCAGCCTCACGCTTTAACACAAGATTCACAATCGTAAGGCTCTTATTGGTAACCTTTGTGATATTTCCAATCGAAATCTGGACGCCTTCCGGATTTGCGCTGTTATCATACAGGTTGCTTACAAAAGTCTTCACCCTGTTCAATGCATTATCCGGCGTCATATAATTTTCGTTATTCTGCAACAGATTCATATAGGTCGCCTTCATGATTTCATTGGCTTTATCCGGCTCCATTGTAACATAACTCTTTTGGCTCGTATCATAGTAAACCATAACCTCAAGCGTATCGTTATATGCCTCTTGCAGCATGGACATGGAATCGCTGCCCACACCGGCATAAATCTCATCCATTGCCTGTTCCAGATAATAGAAATTATCTCTTGTATTGATATCATATGCCTTCAATCGGTAACACAGGGCAACCGCAACTAAAATTGCGGTAAGAAGTACCATGAGAAACGAAACGGTTGCCACAACAACTATAAAACTGTTTCCTTGATTCTTTTTTCGCTTTTTTAACAATTTCATCATTTCTCACTGCCTCCTTTCGTTCCTTCCAAAACAGGATCCTTTGAAGTATCCACTATAGTACCCTCCTGCAGCCACACTTTGACTTTATATAAACCTCTGTCTCCTTGCACTGCTGCATTCACATCATCTACCGTTGCGCCATTGCCCGCGCTGTCCTGAAGCGGAATCGCGCTTATCCTATCAGACGGATGCTCCGAATTGTACCGATCAACAAAGAGATCAAATTCTCCATCGACAACATTCTGCGATTCATTATACCAGAATTTACTGATGTCGGATTTTTTATTAATTTTATTCTGTGTATTTCCATCCGTATCCGTATAAGTATTCATGCCTATATTGTGATAGACATTAATCTTATTCAGGAAAGATGTATTGCTTCCTTTCATGAATGCTGCCAAATGGATATTTACATCATCCCTATTGATACCGTTTAAGATATCATTTGCATACAAAGTATTTGTATTGTCTATATCACTGATATTAGCATCTATAATATTCTGGGAATACCGTTCCGCCACCTCCACGAGGAACAGGTTTACCTCGAGATCCTCGGATGCATCCAACCCGTTTGTATCAATGGCGATATAATCATCCATGCAATAACCGTCCACATAATAACACGGATTATAGGTCAGATAAATATTAGGAAGTTCATCAAAGACCTGCGCCATTGCGGTATATTCCACATAGTTATCATTCCCTAACATTGCATTGGAATCACGGTAACCCATAATACACCGGACTGTGTAGCCTGTTGCCTTTGCGCCTGAAACCTCTATCGTAATCAAACGGTATCCACTGTCGCCGGCAAAAATATTTACTCCGGTACCCTGCATCTGCTGTTCATAACCTACAGGATCCGTTTCTTTTAACCTTTGAAGCTTTTTGGATTTCAATATCTGGGCGGCTGTCACATCATAGTTATAGATTGTGCCGTCAAGCAAAGCCACCTTTCGGTAATCCATATCTTCAATGATACCATAACTTAAATTGTTGACATTGAATGCCGCGGTATCATAGTGGCTGCTGTCTAACTCAATCTGCCATGCGTAATCGGTCTTTTCTGTGCCAAGCTGCGTGGTGCCGGATGCGGTATACTTCGTGCCGCTTTTCACATAGCCGTTTCCTGCCAGAGCATTAATCGGTGTTGCCTTGACATCCTCCATTAAATTTTCTGCAAACTCGTTGCGGTACTGTGTCTCCTTCGACTGCGTTGAGGTTCGCAGGGCAGCACGTATGCCCTGCACAATTGGTACCATCAAAACCATGAAGATCGCAAGCGCAATTAAAACCTCCACAATACTGACACCAGTATTTTTTTTCTTTGTCATGGAACAATCACTCCATTCTACTTATAAACCTTAACTGAACCTGTCTTGCTTGTAACATCAACACGCGCTGAGACAGAATCATCTCCACTCACCTTCACATATACCGGAAGTGAAGTCGTATTCCGCACTGTCACGCGAATACCAACCTTGTCATCATCACCCTTTCTTGCGGAAGACTGTAATAGGATCTTGACATCTTCTGCCGAAGTAACCTCTGCCTCGTAAGAAGTGCCGTCTAGTGTATATTTACAATAATTCTTTCCATCTTTCTCGTAGAAATCATAACTTAAGGTGGATACAGAATTATCGCTGTTTGTAATTACGCTTGCCTCTTTTCCGGCTCCGTTTTGTCCAACCACTTTCGCAGATACATCACTGGTAGACGGATTTAACATTGCATAGAAATCATAGCTATTCTCAATGGCAGCTCCATCGTTCTCATCATATTTATTCAGACCGCTTGATTCAGATTCACCCTGAACGGAACCGTTACCGATAAAGATGTTATCCACACCGGTCTCCACATCATTGAGCTCAATGCTTCGCTCCGGTCTGTCACCACTGCGGACTGCATAGCAGAACAATGTCATGGCGCCTTCATAGACATCATTGTCGGAATCATATGTAATATCAATGCTGTTAATCGTCATTCTGTCCTGATAAGCGTCAATATAGTCGATCACATTCTTAAGGGAAGCATATGACCCATAGTAATCCATTGGAAACTCTGCGCGGAAACAGTTATATGCGGAATCATCAATCGGAGCCTCTCCTTCTACCAGATCACCACTGGCTGTTGCCGTAGTAGCCTCTGTTGATGCTGCCTCGGTAGATGCGGCATCTGTCGAAGCTGCCTCTGTTGATGCGGCTTCTGTGGTAGTGCCTGCTGTGGCTGCCGCTCCGTCTAATGTGGCATCTGCGCCATTGGTTCCTAACGTGTAGAATAACTCTTCTTCACCAAGCTCGACTTTACTGAAATCCATATCGTTATCTTTCTTGATTCCATCTAAGAACATAACCGTGATTTCCTGATTCAAATCTGCCGGAAAATGAGTCAATACTTCTTCAAATTCCTGATTATATTTCTCTGTATCCGCAAGATATTTATCTCTGTCTGCCTGCTTTGCCTGAAGTTCCTGCAGTCTTGCCTGAAGCTGCTGCGCCTCCTGCTGCTTTTGCTGATACGCCTCAACATTCGGTTTCATTACATATAATAATGCCAAAACAAAAATTCCTATTCCTGCTATGCCAAGTAATATTGCTTTTTCTGAATTTTTCATATCGAATCCCCTCCTATTCTGCTGTACCTTCTACCGGTTCCAGGGTGCCATCCGTCTCCTCTACTTCTTCCTCTTCCGGATCCATGGATACAAACTGCGCTGTCATATTAAATTCATATGAAATACCAATGGTTTCTCCGCCTGTAGCCGTCAGTTCATGTTCCGTCATATCCAAAAGCCATGCATCCTCAATACACTCTACCTGCTTTAACTGTTTTACCAGCTTGGCAATCGCCTCATAATTCATGGAAACGCCATTCATTGTCACGCCCTCGTCTGAGGAGGAGTACTTGGATATCACGATATCTTTTGGCAGATTCTTCTCAAGCTCAGCGATAAACATGGACACATTTTCATTCAACGTCTTTGTCTGGGAATACATTAACTTGATATCATCCCGCTTTGCCTTTGCCGCATCATGCTCCGAAATAATCTGCTCAATATCTGCAATTGCCGCAATCTGCGCATTCAAGCTGTTACACCGCTGCTCCTCATTATTCTTCATAACCATTGTAACAACAGAGCCGATAACTGCGGCTCCAACCAATACGCCACAGAAAATAGCAGTATATTTGACAGCATCTGCGCTGGATGCTGATCGGGTGCTTTTTACCTCCATCGGCTGGAAGCCCATCGGCGCAAACGCTGCACCAATCGCAACAATCAAATATACCGGATTATATATCTTCAAATCAATCTTGCTGTCAAATTTGACATTGTAGAGACTATCCATAATCTTTGTCTGGATATTCAACTGAATCTTAAACAGACCGTCAATGCCACGAATCAAAGCGCCGTCACCAATTAAGAACACATCATCAATCGGTTTATCCGGATTCTTTGTCACATAGTAGTCCATGACACGTCCGATATTGTTAATCAGATAACGGAATGCGCCTGTCGCTGCATTATCGTCAAAATCAACTGTAATCAATCTTTCATTCTGCAACAGAGTCATGGCAGTGGTCGCATCCACGCCCTTTTCATCCATAACCTCTGTAACGACAGAATTCGTACCATATGGTACGGTTCTCTGAAGCAAAAGGGTATCCCCTTTTACGATATTCAAAATGGTGGATTCTCCACCTAACTGGATTACCATTGTTGTAGAATTTGTGCCAGTCTGGGTTTTGATCATCTGAAGCATTGCATTTCCAACATAATCAATCGACTGCACAGTCAGACCAAGTATGCTTCCCAACTCATAATATGCCTTCACCATTGCAATCGGAGCGGCAACTACCATAAGTTTTAACTGCTTGGTCTTATCATCACCTACAATATGCTCTAATATAGAGTGCGATACAACGTAATCCTCTATATTAACAGGGAAATACTCGGAAGCATTTGCTGCCACAATTCCCTTTACTTTGTTCTCTTTTACCTCCGGAATCAGCACTTCACGGTTTACCACCTTCGTTGAAGTCAACACAAAAATGACATTCTTGTTCGTGATTCCATTTCCATCCAACTGTTCCCTGATCGCCATCGCAATCTTTTCCACATCCCGGATATTACCATCCTCATAGGCATCCTCCGGAGTGTCAAAAATCAAAGTGTTATGCACCACTGTCTGCTTCTTGTCAGACGGCGTCACTTCAATTATCGTAATACTTTCATTTGTTATATCCACTGTCAGGACTTTATTACTTTTCGCCATACTATAGCCTCCCTCGCTAATCAGAAGTTAATTTAAAGGGGCTTTACACCCATCATGTTCAGATACCAGCTTATTAGCTGTTCACCGCATATCATTGTAATATAAACGCCCAAAGATAAATACGGGCCAAGAGCAAACTGCCGTTCACCCTTCTTAATCTTCATGAGAATCAAATGTATAACTGACCCTGCCACACAGCCAATTCCCAATGCCAAAAAATTAAGTTTCCAGCCTAAAAGTAAGCCAGTTGCTGCCATTAATTTGATGTCACCGTCCCCTATCACACTGTCAACCTCCTGCTCATCCTGGTACCTTCTGCGAAGCATCGGCGTCGCAATAACATTGACAATGTATAAAAAACCGCTGACTGCAATAAGACCAATTAAATATTCTAACCAATTAGAAAAATCTGCAAATAAATGAATTAGTCCGCATAAAAAGATAAAAATGTTACATTCAAATGGAATATACTGCGTATTCCAATCTACAATCGATAAGAAAAACAAGGCGACCGCTGCAAGTCCTGCAAGCATCCCCGAAGCTTCCATCCCTCTCGACCAAAAAGGAATGAAAAAAAAGATAAACCCCAGAACAACTGCAAGTATATTCCCCAATGGGTTATCCTCCTTCACACACGGACATCGTTTCCGCACTGCCAGATAGGAGAAAAGCATCCAGTCACTGACACGGTTTGACAAACCTCGTCTGGTTTCTTTTTGCGCAAAGCAATGCTCTTTCGTTTCACACCGCCGGCATACCTCTTCATCTTCTATTTGTTTAATATAAGAAGACAACGGCACCGCAAACCAGCATACTAAACTTATTACCAAACCTAATCCTACTGCAAATATAGCCATCATTCTGTCTCGTTTTCCTTATTCAACATTAACACATCCCCTCTTTCCGAGAGGATGTGTTAACCATATTGTTGTTACATTGTGTAAATCCTAAGCAAAATCCACAAAGCATCAGCCGTCGCAATCTGCAGCATTATCATTTGTCAAGCACTCTGAAGCTGTCGGATATAAGACATGCTTACCATCATTACTATAAATAGTAATTTCACTGGTCTCTTTATCCAAATCATACTTAAAAGCACCCGTTGACATTTGTGTCTTCTTCATACACTTGCTTGCCTTTGTTTTTGGCGGATTTGAACCACCACATGCTGTAGTGAAAGCTTTCTCGAAATCATCACCAGTCTTATCAAAAATGTCATCAACACTAGCACCGGTTGCATTGTTCGCCGCATCATAACCAGCCTCGTCAGCAAGTGCTGTCTGGATAGAAGTAGCAATCGTGTTTGCAGTCTGAATATCCGTTGAGATTCTGGACTTGTTGATGTACTTAATCAGTGCCGGTGCCAACGCACCTGCTAAGATAGCCATAATCGCAATAACGATAATCAGCTCGACCATTGAGAAACCTTTGTTTGTTTTTTTCATAATCATCTCTCCTTTTCTTTTATGAAATTTTATTAAAACTGTTGTGGTCAACAACAGGTTTAACCATAAAAATAAATATTTAGCCATCTCGCCTCACGGCTCGATGCGGCTTGTCGCCGTATGCCCACTCGCCATGCCATCTCGCCTCACGGCTCGATGCGGCTTGTCGCCGTATGCTGGAATATAGAAACTACTCTGTCCGCAAGCAAGCTTGCGCAGAGCACTTTCTATATTCCAGCGCATGGCTCGTAAGGTTTACATATTGTCGATACCTTCGTACATGCTGAGGATTGGACCATATACAGCCGCAACAATCATACCAACAATACCTGCCATAACAACCATGGTAAGCGGCTCCATTGCCTGGGTAAGCGATTCCGTCGCAAGATCTACCTCTCTGTCATAGAGATCCGCAAGCTTATCCATCATGTCTTCAATATTACCGGTCTCCTCACCAATCTTAACCATCTGTACCAACATAGTCGGAAATACTTCCATATCCTTAAGCGGTTTGGAAAGCGGCAGACCTTTTGCAACCTGTGCCTTTGTCTCCATCAGACCATCCCGGAAAATCTTATTGCTCATCATCTTGGCAACCTGCTCAATCGCATCTAACATCGGAATACCTGCCGCCATCAGTGTGCTTAACGTTCTCGCAAAACGGGATGCATTCGACTTGATAACCAAATCACTGAAAATCGGCGCATTGACAGCAATCTTAGAGAAAAACAAATCCCCTGTCGGCGTCGCTTTGAATGCCTTGATTACAAAAACAATAGCACCTATTATAATAATCAATAACCACCATTTCTCCAAAATGAAATCACTACCTGCCATCATAATTCTTGTCGGCAACGGCAGTTCCGTACCCATATCTGCAAACATATCCACAAAGTTCGGAATAACCGCAATCATAACGACTACTACTACCAGTACAGCAACAATCAAAACCATGATCGGATATGTTAAAGCGCCTTTAATCTTACCCTTTAATGCATCATCTTTTTCAAAATGTTCCGCCAACCGGTCAAAAGAAGTCTCCATACTACCGGATACCTCACCGGCAGCCACCATGTTAATCATAATTGGCGGAAAGATATTCGGATTCAAGCGGAATGAATCTGACAAATTGCCACCCTTTTCCACATAAACTTTCGACTCCACCAAAGCTGCCTTCAAGACCTTGTTATCCATCTGTTCGGAAAGCATTTCCAATGCAGTGATAACCGTAACGCCTGCATTCAAAATACTTACCATCTGCTTACATACAACTGAAAGATCACGGCTTTTGACCTTCTTCTTACCGAGGCTAAAGCCTTTGCCGCTACTCTCACCGGCATCCTTAAGTTCCGTGATTGAAAGACCTTCATTCTTGAGTTTTTCCATCGCCTTATCGCGATCCGCAGCATCCACGGTACCCTTCTTTGGCTTACCGTTCTTATCAACCGCCTTATAATTAAATTGTGCCATTCCGACTCCTCCAACTCTTCTGTTCTCATAATAAGCCGGCACATTACTTAAAATATCATTCTATGTACCCCAATTACACCGAACAAATTATGAACATTTTATTAACAATCTTTTGTGTAAGTAAATAATAACTCATCTTCGTCAAAATTGCAATAATTATTTGAAATAAAATCAATTAATTATTCATTTTTGACAAAAAGTTACATTTTTTTCTTCAAAGCAATCTGATCCTGGGCATAAATTAGTGCATTTTCACGACTAATTGCCCCCTCTTTGTATAAATCATACAAGCAGTCATCCAATGTAATCATCCCCAACTGCCGACTTGTCTGGATTGTGGATTGAATCTGATGTACCTTCGCTTCACGGATCAGGCTTCGGATTGCCGGGCTTCCAAACATTACCTCAAATGCCGCCACACGTCCTCTGCCATCTTCTGCCGGAACCAATGCCTGAGAGATAACACCCTCTAAAATCATGGCAAGCTGTACTCTTGTCTGCTGCTGCTGGTGGGTTGGGAATACGTCAATAATACGGTCAATAGTACTCGCTGCGCCAATTGTATGCAGGGTCGAGAATACCAAGTGTCCTGTCTCTGCCGCTGTAATCGCCGTTGAGATTGTCTCCAAGTCACGCATCTCTCCTAAAAGAATAATATCCGGATCCTCACGAAGCGCAGCCCTTAAGGCATTCCCATAACTTAACGTATCCATACCTACCTCACGCTGGTTTACAACGGACTTCTTATGGTGGTGTACATACTCAATCGGATCCTCCAATGTGATAATATGATCGGTCAGATTCTCATTTGCCTTATTAATAATAGACGCAAGCGTGGTAGACTTACCGGAACCCGTTGGTCCCGTTACCAGCACCAATCCTCTCTTTTTCTTATAAAGTTCTACTACCTCGTGTGGGATTCCCAACTGATCCGGTCTCGGAATGACCGTCTCCACGCGTCGGTAAGCGGCTGCCATATTACCACGATCCATGTATACATTCACACGGAAACGACCGGTGTTATCAGAGTCGTAAGAAAAATCGACCTCTCCCCGCTCCTTCAAAATCTGTTTGTGCCGGTCATGCATGGTAGCGCCAATCATCTCTGCTGCATCAATCGGTTCAAGTGGCGGACATTCCACCTCAATCAGCTTACCGTTAATCCTAAGCTTTGGAGGAATCCCCACTGCAATGTGTACGTCGGAAGCTTTCTGCTCCACCGAAAATGCCAATAATTCCTGAATGTCAATCATCTTTTTATCCCCTTTCCTTCTCCAATCCGCCTTCGGCGTATTATATCATGTATCATAATCCGCAATCGCTGTTTGCCTGCTGGAATTATTATACCATATCTCCTGCTTCGTATACGATCTTACGCATCTCGCCAACAGAGGTGACTCCATTTAACACATGTCTTGCACAGCTAAGCTTCAATGTAGACATGCCTTCCTGCAAAGCCTGTTTTTCGATATCCTGAGCCGGCGCATTCCTAGCGATAACCTGCTGTAAGCTTCTTGTAACCTCCAACATCTCATATACACCGATACGTCCTGTAAATCCTGTCTCATTACAGAGTGGACAGCCGTTCGGTTCATAAATGACTACGTCCTCTTCATCCTCCGGCACGCCTAAGAACCGTTTTTCAAATTCTTCTGCATAGCGCGGCTGCTTACAGGTACATAATCTTCTAACCAGACGCTGTGCAATAACGCCTTTCAAGGCATCACCAGCCGTATACGGCTCAATACCCATATCAATCAAACGTGTTACGGTGGATGCCGCAGAGTTGGTATGCAGTGTCGATACAACCAAGTGACCTGTGATAGCCGCCTTAACCGCAATATCCGCCGTCTCACCGTCTCGAATCTCACCGATCATGATAATATCCGGGTCCTGACGCAGGATAGAACGAAGCGCCGCCGCAAAAGTCATATCTGCTTTTTCATTTACCTGACACTGGTTGATACCATCAATATTCGCCTCCACCGGATCCTCTACCGTGATAATATTAACCCCTTCTGTATTCAGCTCACTCAAAGCCGTATAAAGGGTTGTTGATTTACCGGAACCGGTCGGTCCTGTTACCAGAATGATGCCATTCGGATTACTCAAAATACCATCAAACTTTGCCTCTTCTTCTTCACTGAAACCAAGCCCTGACTTTGCGCGTGTCAGACCTTCCTTTGAGGTAAGACGCATAACCGTCTTCTCCCCATACACCGTTGGCAGCATGGATACACGGATATCAAACTCCCGCCGGTCTACCATAATGGAAATACGACCATCCTGCGGCTTACGTTTTTCTGAAATATCCATGCCACCCATAATCTTTAATCTGGCACAGATTCCCGAGAGCAGGGAATAATCATAGGACATAACCTGCTTTAACACACCGTCAATACGGTAACGGACACGCACCGAACTCTCCAACGGCTCAATATGAATATCGGAAGCCCTCTGTCTTACGCCACCTTCAAGGATCTGCTTAACTAATAATACAATCGGGGAATTCTCAATATCTTCGTTATACTCTGCTTCCTCCGCCTCCGAAAGCATACTCTGTTCACGTTCTTTCCGGTATGCCTCCGCAGCTTCCATTGCCTGATGATTACCGTAATACTTGCCGATCGTTTCGCTGATATCATCTTCCATTGCAAGCAATGCCTCAATCTGTGCGCCTGTAATAATGGATAAATCATCAATTGCCATAATATCCATCGGATCTGTCATGGCAACCCTTAAAACATTCGGATTCATCTCATCAAAGCCAAGAGGAACCACGTTATATTTCATAACGGCATCCTCCGGAATCAGATTCAGCACCTCATCATCAAACTTACAGCCCTTTAATTCTATATATTCTACACCTAACTGCTGTGTCAGGATTGCAATCAGCAGTTCCTGACTGATATATCCGCATTCGACTAAGGTTTTACCAAGCTTTTGCCCTTTTTCCTTCTGGACTCTAAGAGCCTCCTGTAATTCTTCCTCTGTGATTGCGCCTGCCGCAACGAGCAGGTCACCCATTCTGATTTTTTTTCTTCCTACACCAATACGCATATGCAAGACCTCTCATAAGTTATACTTGTAAACCCACGTTTACATTGTTTAGTTAGAATTATTGTACCACATTACCAAAAAAAAAGAAACCTTTATTATTATTTTATCTATTTGCACAAATAAAGTTGTGGAAAAGCACTTTTTTCCTGTTTTCTCATAAACTATTCAAAAGCCCTCAAGGTGACTTCTATGCAGACATTTAAGCAGCCACTTACAAAGGAAATGGAACTATATTACTTAAAGAAAAGCAAAGAGGGCGATTTGTCAGCACGCAATATCTTAGTAGAATACAACCTCCGGCTGGTTGCCCATATCATCAAAAAATACAATAATTTCGACCGGGATATGGATGATTTGATTTCCATCGGAACCATCGGTCTTATCAAGGCAATCAATACCTATGATATAGAAAAAGGCAGCCGGCTGGTAACTTATGCCTCCCGTTGTATTGAAAACGAATTGCTTATGATGCTCCGTCAGGAACGGAAATGTTCAAAGGAATTCTCCCTTTATGAACCGATCGGAACAGATAAGGAGGGAAATGAGATCAATCTGCTCGATATCGTGGAACATGACGGAACCGATATCACCGAGCAAATCATATTAGAGGATGACATCCGGCAGCTTCATGCGTTCATCAAAAGCCTGTTAGATGAACGTGAGTTACAGATTATCACGCTCCGTTACGGACTGTACAGCCATGCGCCATACACACAAAGGGAGGTTGCCGAAAGACTTGGCATTTCGAGATCCTATGTTTCCCGAATCGAAAAAAAGGCTCTTACAAAATTACGCAGATCCTTCGACCTTCTTACGGCGTAATATTGTGCCAACCGGCAGCTCCTTACCAAGCTGCACGGTCAATGCCTCCTTTGGATGCGGAGCGCTTTCGACCGCTTCCATATCAGCATTCCAGATACCGCAAACCTTCAATTCCACGTTATTTCCATCAAACAGCATGGCTTCGATCTGTTCGCCAACGAGGAATTTGTTGCGCTGCATAAAGCAGATTCTGCCATCCGCATCTACGGATTCCACCTTCCCGATATAGGTATACTCTTTCACATAGTCATTATTATCATATACCTGTGAGTCCGAATCTGTCTTCCCAAAATAAAAACCGGTCGTAAACTGCCGGTAGGTACATTTCCCAATCTCTTCCTTGTACCATTCCAGATTAGCTGCATACAGCTCAGGGCTTTTCATATAATCGTCAATCGCCTTGCGGTACGTTCTTGCCACCGTTGCCACATATAAAGCCGTCTTCATCCTTCCCTCTATTTTGAAGCTGTCAATTCCGGCTTCCACAAGTTCCGGTATGTGGGCAATCATGCACAAATCCTTTGAATTAAAAATATATGTCCCCCTGTCATCCTCCTCTACCGGAAAATACTCATTGGGACGTGTCTCCTCAACAACACTGTATTTCCACCGGCATGGGTGGGTGCAGGCTCCCCGGTTTGCATCCCTGCCGGTTAAAAAATGGCTTAACAGGCACCTTCCCGAATAGGATATGCACATCGCTCCATGCACAAAGCTCTCGATCTCCATGTCTTTCGGAATATTTTCCCGGATCTCTTTAATCTCCCTTAAGGATAATTCTCTTGCGGAAACCACCCTTTTTGCGCCAAGCTTATGCCAGAACCGGTAAGTTCCATAATTCGTATTATTCGCCTGCGTACTGATATGAATGTCTATTTCCGGAACAACCTCCTTTGCAATCGTAAAGACAGCCGGATCTGAAATAATCAGCGCATCAATCCCCAGCGGTTTGATGTTCTCAAAATAGGTTCGGATGCCGCTTAGATCATCATTATGCGCAAAAATATTGGCAGTCACATATAACTTTACTTTGCGGTCATGGCAATATGCCACTGCCTCTGCCATGTCCTCCAATGTAAAATTATGCGCCTTTGCCCGCAGTCCAAACGCTTCACCGCCTATATAAACAGCATCTGCGCCATAATCCACCGCAACTTTCAACACTTCCAGACTTCCCGCCGGAACCAATAACTCAATCTTTTGCATCCTGTTCCATCCTCATTATTTTTTCTTTACCGATAATGCAACCCCGTCTCCCAACGGGATTATACAGGTTTCTAATAATTCATGGTGTTTTAAAGCATACAGGTATTCTCTCATCCTTGCATGAATGGTACGGTTCCTCCGTTCCACAACATATTTGGAATCCAATACCTCTCCATCCTGCAATACATTATCCGATACCAGGATTCCATCCGTTTCAAGCAGACGCACCACATCCGGCAGGAAATGGATATACTGCCCCTTCGCAGCATCCATAAAAATGAAATCATAAGGTTTGGAAAGCCTTTTCAGCCAATCGGCGGCATCTCCCTCTAACAGGGTAATCTTGTCCTGTGCCTTTGCCCTTGCAAAATTTATTTTTGCCTGTTGAATCCTCGGTTCCCAGTTCTCGATCGTGTCTATATGCCCACCTTCCGCAAGAAACCTGCTCATGCAGATAGCAGAAAAGCCAACGGCTGTTCCAACCTCCAATATCCTCACAGGTTTTTTGATTAACAGCATGGTTTTCATCCATTCCCTTGTCTCCCGGCGGATAATCGGCACCCCGTCTGCTAATGCCTCCTGCTCAATCTCCCCAATGATTTCCTCATCATCCCGGTTCATGGAATTAATAAAGGATGTGATTCTCTCCTCCACAATCATGATGTCTCCTCACTCTGCATTCCACATATTGTCCGGCAGATTTCATCCGGCGTCATCTTAGGGCTTAACTCATAAGTACCCTCTCTTAATTTGGTATTATATTTTCCAATATATGTTCTTGCCAGAAAAATATACCGGTTCCTGACAATTCCATTTACCTCTAGCAGCATTGCAACATCTTGCGCTGAACTGCTTGCCGGAATCGTGATATTTGTTGTCTGTTCAGATGCCGCAGCAGCCGGCAGGTCAGCAAACAGCTCATACGAAAACTGATAGGAATATGTAAAACCCTGCGTCAGCAAAAAGACAAGGAATATGTTCATCAAAGTCCTCATACATACGCCAAGAACCTGTAGATATGTATTTTTGTTATCATTTGCCATGTAAATCACTCCATATAATCATAATCGAGTTCCAGACCCTCTGCAATGATCTCATAAACCTCCGTCAGCTTCCGGGAAAAAATCTGTTCCGCTTTCAAAAAATCATTGACTAACGGATGGCGCAAAACCTTCTCAAATTCCAGAGAAAGATTATGAATTTCCTCATAACGGTTCACATTATCAGCATAGCTTTGCAGTTCCATGTTCCGCCTGCGGAAAGCATTCATCGCCTGATACAGTTCCTGGTTCTCCTGGACACGGTTCTTTGTCTTCTGATAATCCCGGTATTCCTCACTGTCTTTAATCGCCTGATTCAACTGGTATGCTTCTTTTGTCATTCCTTTACACCTCTGTAACAATCGGTAAGATCATTGGATTCCGTTTGGTACGTTTCCACAAAAATTCACCAAGCTCATCTTTAATGGATGTTTTAATTTTACCCCAATCCGTAATATTATGATCCAGGCATCCCGAAAGCGCATCCTCTACCACATCATGACATTCATCCATGAGATTTTCCGATTCTCTCACATATACAAACCCCCTGGATACAATATCCGGCCCCGCAACGAGCAGATTACTGCCTTTTTCAAGCGTCACTACAACAATAATCAATCCGTTTTGTGACAGGTGCTGTCTGTCACGAAGCACAATATTTCCCACGTCACCAACGCCTAATCCGTCTACTAAGATTCCCTGGGATGTGACATGCCCGGTTATTTTTGCCCGTTCCGCTGACAGTTCCAACACGGTTCCGTTACTCAATATCTGAACGTTTTCCTTCGCAACTCCCATTTCCCTTGCAAGCTCCGCATGCCGTTTCAAATGCCGGTATTCTCCATGTACCGGAATCGCATACTGCGGCTTTGTGAGCGCATAAATCAGCTTAAGCTCCTCCTGGCAGGCATGACCGGATACATGCGTATCCTGAAAGATTACCTTAGCGCCTTTCATCTCTAACTCATTAATAACCTTGTTAATTGCTTTTTCATTGCCCGGAATCGGACTGGAACTTAAAATCACAGTGTCACCCGGTTTGATGCTGACCTTGCTGTGAATATTGGCTGCGATTCTGGACAATGCCGCCATATTCTCACCCTGGCTTCCGGTGGTAATCAATACAATCTGTTCATCCGGATAACTCTTCATCTGCTCTATGCCAATCAGCGTGTTATCGGGAATCTGGATAAATCCAAGTTCAGAGGCAGTATTAATCACATTCACCATACTGCGTCCTTCAATGATAACCTTTCGCCCGTACTTGTCTGCGCTGTTGATAATCTGCTGCACGCGATCCACATTCGATGCAAATGTGGCAATAATCAAACGGTCTTTCTTATGCTCTGCAAACAGGGTATCAAAAGTCCTTCCCACATTTTTCTCACTTGGCGTAAATCCCGGGCGCTCCACATTCGTGGAATCCGCCATCAGCGCTAAAACACCCTTCTTGCCAAGCTCTGCATATCTCTGTAAATCAATGGTTCCGCCAAATACCGGTGTGAAATCCACCTTAAAATCCCCGGTATGTACCAAAATCCCCGCCGGTGTGTAGATTGCAAGACCGGATGAATCCGCAATCGAATGATTGGAACGAATAAACTCAATCCGAAAATCGCCAAGATTGATTGTCTGTCCATGCTTTACAACCTTGCGTTTCACATTATTCATCAGATTATGCTCTCTCAGCTTATTCTCAATCAGCCCCATCGTAAGCTTTGTTGTATAAATGGGTATGTTCAGTTCCTTTTCAACATAGGGAATTGCGCCGATATGATCTTCATGCCCATGCGTTACCACAAGCCCCTTCACCTTATCCACATTCTCTTTCAAATAGGAAATATCCGGTATCACCAGATCAATTCCTAACATATCCTCCTCCGGAAATGCCAAACCGCAGTCAATTACAACAATCGTATCCTCATACTCAATTGCTGTAATGTTCATGCCGATTTGCTCAAGACCTCCTAAAGGAATAATCTTCACGCTGGGAGCCGCCGTCTTCTTTCTTGCAGCAGGCTCGCCCTTCTTCATATTCATTTTCAAAATTCTACCTCCATATCACTATCTTCTAACAATTCTTCAAAAATCGGAAACAGCACATCCAATTCTTTTTCGTCCTCGACAAAGGAATACATGCCATACTCCTCATCTTTGTCATCTGCATTTTCTTTGAGAATCAGACATGTACCCTCCTCCTCATCTTCTTCGGCAGGCGCAACCAAATAATAATTCACCCCCATTAGCGCAGTCTGCTCCAACACAAAAAATTCCACCTCTTCGCCGTCCTCAAAGGTGATTACAATCGTTTCCAGTTCTTCCATAAAATATCCTTTCCAAATCCTTACCAGGGTATTATCAAAATAAAAACAATAGCATGATACTCATTTCTTACCGTTCCATAGCATCAAGGTAACTTTGCAAAATAATTGCGGCTGCCATCTTGTCCACATATTCCTTCCGGTGTTCCCGCCGTACTCCTGATTCCATTAAAATCCGTTCTGATTCCACAGTCGTCAATCTCTCATCCTGTAAATACACAGGAAGCCCCGTCCGTCTTTCTATGTGTTCCTTAAATTCTTCCGTTGCTTTTGCCCTCGTTCCCACTGTGTTATTCATATTTTTGGGATATCCAAGCACAACAAATGAAACCTCGTACTCCTCAATGATAGACTCAATCTCAGCCAAGGTTTTCCGTAACTTATTCTCCGACTTTCTCTCTATCGTACGAATAGGCTGTGCAGTAATTCCCAACTCGTCACTAAGGGCTACACCAACCGTCTTAGTACCATAATCCAGTCCTAAAATCCGCATCTTATGTCTCCTGTTACTTCAGTCTTGTCTCAATATAATTCTCCAACAAAACCTCAATAATCTCATCTCTCTCTGCCTTCATGATCAGACTTCTTGCATTCTTATAACTTGTTATGTATGTTGGATCGCCGCTCATGACGTAACCGACAATCTGGCTCACCGGATTATATCCCTTCTCAGACAAGGCAACATAAACCTCTTCCAAAATATCTGATACAGAAAGATTTGAATCTTTTACTACCTCTACAAATTGTGTGTTAAACGTATTCTGATTATTCATATTATCACGTCCTTATTTCGATATTCTTATGATAATATATTTTATAAAAAGTTGCAACCCGTAACTTGTCAACATTCTTCTTTTTTATCAGATAATTATTTCTTTTTTGACAAATTCTGTGCATATTTCATCGGTATGATCTGATTTATGATATCGGTTTGAGAAGCCAGTTTCACCTTGATATACCGTTTTGTATGCCCGGTATATTGTGGATTTCCTTCACATTCCCCTGCTGCTTCTTCTATCAGGACTTCATCTTCCATGCCGGCAAGCGACCGTTCAAACGCTTCCTTCTGGCGCGCCGTCAGCAAAAGCAGCTTATCACTCCTTATGTTTTTCACTTCCTCCAAAACCTGGTTCGGAAGTTTTTCCGCAGTGGTTCCTGCCCGGACGGAATATTTAAACACATGGATTTCATACAAACAAAGCCTCTCAAGGTGGTGAACCGTTGTCGCAAACTCCTCCTCTGTCTCGCCCGGAAATCCGACAATCACATCCGTTGTTAATGCCGGTTTCTCAAAATATGTCCTTAACAGCCTGCATTTTTCTTCAAACTCCTCGATGGTATATTTCCGGTTCATCCTTTTTAACGTCTCATTGCAGGCGCTTTGAAGAGACAGATGAAAATGCGGACACAATTGTTTAATTTGGGATATCCTGTCAAGAAATGTTTCCGTAATAATCCTCGGTTCCAATGAACCTAACCGGATACGCTCCACCTCGGGAACTGCCGCAACTGCTTCGAGCAAATCCGCAAGCCCATATGCCTTGCGGCTCATCTCTTTTTTGTCCGTTTTCTCCATGATCTCATCATACTCTGTTCCCTGATTGGCAAAATCAAGCCCATAAGAAGAAATGTGAATCCCGGTTAAAACAAACTCCTTAACGCCTGCTTTTGCAAGCCTCCCAATCTCCTCTATAATATTCTCCGGTTTTCTGCTCCGCACCCTCCCCCTGGTATATGGGATAATGCAATACGAGCAGAACTGGTTACAGCCATCCTGGATCTTAATATATGCCCGCTGGTGGTCAAGATGCGCCGCCTCAAGGCTTCCCATCTCCTCATATTCGTCCGTATGGTTGATATCAACATAAAAGTCTGATTTGTGTTGTTCCAAAAGATATTCCTGTAGGATGGCAGCAATATCTTGTTTGCAATTGTTACTGACTACGATATCTATAAACTCCTCCTGTTTTAAGGCATCATGATCCGCATTCACATAACAGCCCGCTGCCACAATAACTGCCTGTGGATTCCGCTTCTTTGCCCGCCGAAGCATCTGCCGTGATTTTTTCTGCGCCATATTGGTGACAGAACAGGTATTTACAATATAGATATCTGCCACATCCTCCGGCTCCACGATGCCAAACCCGGCTGCAATCAGTTTATCCTTCATGGCGTCCGCTTCATATTTATTTACCTTGCAGCCAAGATTTATCATGGCTGCGCTCCATTTTCTTTGTTCTGATTCCATATGTTATTTGATTCCTAACTGTGCCTGAAGTCCTCCGTTTATACCATAAAAAGGAACTGACAAATCAGTTCCTTTTACCTGCCTGATAAGCTGTGCGCTTATAGATTGCATTTTGATTAGATAACGTATGGCTCTAATGCTTTCATGATCTCTGCATCATCACCTTCTGCATGAATGTTAAGTGTGATTGGCTGAGAGATATCCAAGCTGAAGATTCCCATAATTGACTTTGCATCGATAACGTACCGTCCGGATACCAAATCAAATTCTGCATCGAATCTTGCAATATCATTGACAAAGCTTTTTACCTTGTCGATAGAATTTAATGAGATTTCTACTGATTTCATACTCCTGCATCCTCCTAAAAAATGATAGTGACCTGACTCACTTCCCTGTCTCATATCATAACTTTTTAACTGATAAAAGTCAACATGAAAATGGTTTTGCTTTTCCCCACATGTTCTGCCACATAAAATGCTTTACTGTAAAGATTCCTGCCAGCCACACACCTCAACCAATTCCACTGTCTCCATTGCCGTTTTCATCAGGTCATCTATCACATCCTCTAATTTTTCCTCCGACCGTTTTATCATCTCCAAAACCGGTTTTGTAACAGGATGCTTCGCCACAAAAATGGTACAGCAGTCCTCATATGGCAGGATCGATGTCTCATATGTATGAATCTCCTCTGAAATATCAATAATTTCCTGCTTGTCCATTCCAATACACGGGCGGAAAACCGGCATTTCACATACCTCATTGGTACAGGCAAGACTGTGCATGGTCTGGCTTGCCACCTGTCCAATGCTTTCCCCTGTAATAAGAGCCTGGCACTGATTGTCCTTTGCAAGCTGCTGCGCAATTTTCATCATATACCGGCGCATAATGATGGTAAGTTCTGCATGGGGGCATTTTTCATAAATAGCCAGCTGAATATCCGTAAAATTGACAATATGCAGACGGATTTTCCCGGAATAAGCGGATACAATCCCTGCAAGGTCAATGACTTTCTGTTTTGCCCGTTCGGAAGTATATGGCGGCGCATTAAAATAAACCGCCTCTAACTCCACGCCTCTTTTGGAAATCATATAGCCGGCAACCGGTGAATCAATCCCCCCGGAAAGCAGTAGCATGGCTTTTCCGTTTGTGCCAACCGGAAGCCCTCCTGCACCTTTTACTGTCTCTGAATAAAAATACACTTTATCCCGGATTTCCACGTTTAAAAGCACATCCGGTTTATGCACATCCACCCTGCTGTTTGGAAATGCCTCTAGCAGATAATGTCCCAGTTCACTGTTTATCTCCATAGATTTCATTGGATAGGACTTGTCACCCCGTCTTGCATTTACTTTAAAGGTAAAGGAGGTCCCGCCGTAACATGCGCGCATATAATCAATCGCTGCCTGCTTCATCGCTTCAAACTCGGTACACTCCTCCACAACAATGGGGCAGATTCCCACAATGCCAAATACCTTCTTAAGCTCCTTGATTGCATCTTCATAATCATAGGATGATTCTGCCTCTGCAAAAATCCTTCCAAACTCCCTGCGGATTTGAAATTCTCCTACAGAGGATAAATGGTTCTTAATCTGTTTGCAGAGAATATCTTCAAACACATACCGGTTTTTTCCTTTTGTTCCAATCTCCGCATACTTAATCAAAAATGCCCTGTATTCCATAACGATATCTCCTTTGTTATTTTCTGGTGAATTTTCTTAATACCGGCAATAATTCCTGCAGCACGGTTACCGCATATTCCGCTTCCTCAACGGTATTATACTCACTAAAGCTGAACCGGAGCGTGGACTCTGATAAATCTTTGTCGAGACCGATTGCCTTTAACACTCCACTGACAGCCGGATGGTTGGATGAGCAGGCTGAACCTGCAGAAACAAAGATTCCCTTGTCCTCTAATGCGTGAAGCAGCACCTCACTGCGCACCCCCCGGAAGCTTAAGCTCGCAATATGCGGCGCTTCACCGGAATGATCCGTTACATCGGGAAGCTTAAGCGCACCTTCAATCAACGCCTTTTTTACCGCTGACATTTTCTCCCGGTTTTCTTCCATCCTGCCGCATATCATCTCCGCAGCTTTTCCCATGCCTGCAACCGCAGCGGTATTCTCAGTTCCGGAGCGCAGCCCCATTTCCTGTCCGCCACCATAAAGAATCGGCTTTATCTTGACATGGCTGTCCACAAACAGCGCGCCACTGCCCTTTGGACCATGTATTTTATGCCCGCTGACCGATAATGCATCCACGCCCATCCGTTTTGGGTAAACCGGCATTTTGCCAAATGCCTGAACCGCATCCACATGATAGATGATATTCTTATTATACTCTTTAATAATCCCTGAAGCCTCCAAAACCGGTTCTACCGCTCCGATCTCATTATTGACCGCCATCGTAGATACTAATATCGTATCTTCACAAAGGGAATGTTTCAGTTCCTCCAAATCCATTTTTCCAAATGCATCCACCTTCAAAAAGGTCACCCGAAACCCCAAATCCTGCAAATACAGGATCGGATTATACACCGATGCATGTTCAATTCCTGTCGTGATAATATGCCTGCCGGCGCGTTTGTTTGCCAGCGCAATTCCAATCAGCGCCAGGTTATTGGATTCCGTTCCACCGGATGTAAAGGTAATCTCCTTCGGCTCGCATTTCAACTGCTTCGCCATCACCTGCCTTGCATAGCGGATATATTTTTCTGCCCCCATGCCCTTTTTGTGCATGGAAGACGGATTGCCATATTCCAAATCTATCGTTTCTAACATGATTTCCCGTACTTCCGGGATTATTTTTGTTGTTGCTGCATTATCAAAATATACGTCCATGATTGTCTCCTTGCCGCTTGCCGGAATGATTTACGCATCTAACAGAAACATGAGAAGTGACAGAACCGCCATGCCTGCCGTCTCTGTCCGCAAAATGCGATGCCCTAAGGATAATGTCTTTCCCCCGGCGCTCCGGATCCATTCGGCTTCTTCCGGCTCAAAACCGCCCTCCGGCCCGATAAAGATACCAATATTTTTCTTGTTCTCCGCCTCTTTTATCAACTGCCTGGAATCTTCCATCCCCTCTGCATGTTCATAGGGCAGCAGAATGTAATCCATATCTTTTGCATATTCACAGGCTTCCTTCAAGGACATCACCTCAGATACTTTGGGTATGATTCCCCGCTTAGACTGCTTCGCTGCGCTCAAAGCAATGGCATTTAAGCGTTCCACCTTCCTGGCTGCCTTTTTCGCATCCAGCTTCACGACACAGCGCTTCATGCTGACCGGTACAATCTCAAAAGCTCCAAGCTCCACCGCTTTTTGCACAATCATTTCCAGCTTGTCACCCTTTGGATATCCCTGAAACAATGTAATCCTTGCCGGCAGCTCCCTCGCATCCCCAAACAGATCGGTGATACGAAGCAAAACTTCCTGCCCTTCTTCGCAAAATTCCTCAATTTCACACAGATATTCTTTATCTTTCCCATCACACAAAAGCACCTCATCCCCGGGCTTCATGCGGAGCACATTGCGGATATGGTTATAATCCTCTCCCTGAATGTGAACCGGCTCTTTTTGCAGTTGCTCCGGATTTACAAAAAAACGATACATAACTCCTCTTTTCCTCACTTACCTGCCCTGTCTTTTTCGTTCATGCAGCGATGCCATAATACAAATCAGCATCCCTGACAGCGACAAAAACAGCCCCATCTTCCAATATGGCGTCTCATATTCCACCACAATTGTATGTTCCCCTTCTGCTAACGGAATTGCAAGAAAGGTATCCCCAAACAGCGCATAATCTGTAACATGCCTGCCATCTACATACACCCGGTTTCCGTCTACCGCCTGTATGGAAGTCACTAACAAACCGTCTTTTGCCGCATCCACTTCTGCCTGTATCCGGTTATCCGCATATTGGGTAACGGTCATTGGATTACGGCTGAGGGATTCGTACACTTCTTTAAAGACTTCTTCCTGATATGCCGCCATCTGGCAGCGGATCGTTCCCACTAAATCCGCATGCGCATTGACGGCAGTCAAAATCTTAATCTGTTGTCCTGCGGTCACTTCACCAATATGCAGCATCAATGTTTTTTCGGTTTTATCACTCGTTACCACCTGCTCTTCATCAAGGTATACGGTATATATGCTATTCAAAGAGTTATCCAGATACATATACAAATCCATATCCTTTGGAACCGTGTACGTCAACCAGATTTTATCCACTTCATTTAAAAGAGTATATGTAAAACTCTCATCCTCATTTGGCTCATAGCCCTGTTCCAGGGTATAGCATGTGATATCATTTGGCAAAATCTCAAATACATCGCCAAATCCGGTGGAACGCTCCGCAAAATCATTGCGCATCGCAAAGACATTATCTCCCTCTGCCTTCCAGCCGGAAACTGCCTCATCTGCCATATAACCCAGACCAACTGTCCGATTGATATGAAACAGCGAATACCCGCCATCCTCTGCAACTACGCTGGCATCGCTAAAACGCACCGGGCTCTTTCCCACGGCATATGCGACATGAAACATTACATTATCAACTGGTGTTCCACCGCTATATTCCACCGCTGCATCATTTTCAAAGCCTGATATCCCAAGCGCATGCATGAATTTCATCAGTCTTCCATTCGCAAAGGACGAAAACCCGGATATGGATTCTTTTCCAAGCCACATGCCCAGATTCACATTGGAATCCGTACACGCAATCCGTTCACCGGGATGTAAGCGCGCCTGTTCATTTAGCGCATCCAAAGCTGACTCTGCCTGCCGTTCAAATGGCAGCTGCGTCTGATATACAGAAAGCAGGACAAACGCATTGACAAACAGCTCTGCCAGCATCACACTGCACATTATATAAGAAAATGCCTTATGTGTAAAACTTTTTTTTCGATACAGGATAAGCAGGATGCCATAAAAGATAACCAGCATAACCGCTGCAAGATATATATAAAAATCATACAGCTTTGTTTCCCTGAAAAAGACAAAAATCCAAACCATTAATAGCAGCATAACCGCCAGTACATAATACCGGATTCTGACCTTAGAAAGCTGTGGCAGCAGTTCCAGACAGGTCTGCAGCACAAAAAAAACCACCACGAAGCCAAACCGCTGGTAATAGCTGTGCGGCACTGCCCCGCCATGCCACAGCAGATTCAGTTCCGGTACTAAGAAACACAGACCGAAAAATAATAAGATGCCGATTTTCTTTAACTTCCACACCCGACTGTTTTTGGTAAACGGTATCACCAGCAAAAACAGCAAGACTACAATGCCTGCATACAGATGCGGTATGTTATCGGAACCACCCTCTAACGGTCTTAGAATATATTCTCCTTTTAACAGTTCCCATAATCGGCAAACCATCCTGTCGATATCCCCCAAAGCCGTGTTTTGCGCCGCATAACGCTTATGCTGCATCATGACACAGGGCAAAATCACAGCCATGCTTGTCATCGCAGCGAGGGCAGATGCCCCAAAAAACGGCAGCTTATGCCGGGCTGTTTCGTTCCCTGTTTCCTGCACAAAGAGAATACACAAAAATATGCATGCCATAAATGCCATATAGAAATTGCAAAACATACAAACCGTTAAAAGGAGATAATATGCCTGCCATTTCCCGGTTTCCAACATACGCTCGAACTGTAAAACGAGTAGTGGCAGCAGCAGAATGACATCATACCAGATATAGCAAAACATATAGCCAATCAAAAAACGCGAAAAGGAATATGCCAGTCCAATGGTAACGGCAATCAGCATTTTAGATTGTGTCACTTTGCATTTCCGGGTATGCATGACATAATACGCCATGGTTGCGGAACTAAATGCCCATTTTAAAACCATGATTCCCTGTGCGGCATCCTGTAGCGCCGTAAACGGCAGCAGCAGCGCTATGATATTGAAAGGGGAACATAAATAGTACGCAAAATTTACATAAAAATCATATCCCATGCCGGCATGTCTGCTATAAAAGAATGAACCGCCGTTATGCACCTTATCCCATAATTCCGATAAGAAAAAGATATACTGTTCGCCTGCATCCCCAAGCAGCAAAGATTGGTCGCCAAACAGCCAGACCCTGCGGACATAGCAGTGCAGCAGGATAAATGCCATGCAGACCATAAAACTTATGACACAGGGCAGTAAACGCCTGTGTTTTTTATTATTCTCTATACCCTTAACCACTTTCATCCCTTTTTCTGCCTATATTCCCAAAAGCAATATCCGCCAAACAGTAAAATACCAAAACATGTTCCGATGAAACCCGGCACGATTCCCGGGGTTTCATACATAAATGTAACCTCATGCTTTCCTTTTTCAAGCGGAACACCGATCAGCGCATCCGCAATTTTTTTACATTCCGCCTGACTGCCATCCACATAGACTGTAAAACCGTCCAACGCCGGAATGTTCGTCATCATAATGCCGGACTCCTCTGCCGTAATGCTGCCCTTAACCACCGTATCTTCCATCGTGTCTACGGTATATAAATGTTTGCTCAATTTATCATAAGCCTTCTGGTAATTTTCCCGGTTAAATGCAGCAACCTGATAGGAAAGATGCAAAATTTCCATATCCTTTACGGCATCCAAATCCGCAATCGCATTGGCTGTAACTGTAATCTGGGTTCCCTTCTCAACGACTCCGATATGGAGGGTTTTCTGCCGGCTTTCGATTTGATCCGCATAGATATTCTCCTCCCCATAATCAAGCCCGAAATGAGCCTCTGCATCGGAAGCCACATAAACATAATAGTCCGATACGCCATCTGATACAAACTGCATCTTGACCGAGTCGCCATCATACATTTTACTGTAGGTATAATCAAATACCTGTTCCTCCCTGCGATAGACCCCATGAAACGCATCATGTTCATTCTCGTCCTCATCCTCACTATGCACATGCACTTTTCCCTCATTCTCCGGATCCCTGCCTAATGAAGATGTGCAGGCAATATCCGGCATGATAATCTCAAAAATGCCATCCACGCCAGCCACCCGCTTCACATAATCATTTTGCGCCAAAAACGGGCTGCCCTGCTCGAAATCCCACTGCAGCACATCAGAGGGAACCATATATCCAAGAGAGGACTTTTGTTCCATTTCATACAAAATGTAGTCATTATTTTCCCCTCTCTTTTGCACATCACTATACGCCTGTTCTCCCTGCGCCATGCCATATTTCACATTAAACATCATATTCAATAGCGGGGAACCGCCAAAATAAGAATACATATGATCCGTTACCGCCATGCCCAATTTTCCAAACAATGCCTGCACGCCGTTATCCACATTTTGAAATTCCCCTGATACGGCAGGAAGGTTCATAACCATCCCATAATTCGGCGTGACCTGTACATTTGCAACACGCTGTCCTTTTTCCAAATCCATGCTGTTTTTCAGCGCCCCGCTCTGTTCATGATAATAACATGTTTCGATCGGATACATATTATACTCTTCCAATTGGAGAAAAGCATTTGCCGCAAGTTCTCCGAAACACAATACTGCAAATACAATTAAAATGTTCTTATATTGTATGCTTTTTCTACAGAAGAAAAACAGCAGTAAAAGCATTAACACACTCAACAGTATACTGCCAAGATATACATAGAAATCAAGCAGCACAACCGCTTTCCAAAATCCCAATGCAACTGCCCCCACGCAGATAAACATCACTGTCACAATTTGCCATTTTCGGATATGCTCTAAATGAACCAGTACCTTTAATGCCATAAACACAAGCAAAAATATCAATAAAAAGGAATATCCATTCCCCACGCCGATATCAGCCGCGCCTGCATGCCATACGAAATCCACGCCGCCCAAACAAAATCCTGCGCAAAGCAGTACCGCCAAAACAATCCCGGTTATTTTTTCTTTTTTATTGACCGGAACAAATACATACATGAGCGCCACTGCTGCCGTAACAACGCCACAATATAACATTGGCTCGGATGCCTGGGAAACCAGTAAACTGTCAAAAACAAAAAAGCGCTGTACCAAATCCACAATCGACATCTTCACACTTGACAAATACTCCCTGCCGTCAGACAGACCTCCATTCCCTTCGGCAGCCATGAGGCTTGGTACCACAATTGCCAAAGAGGTCACAGCTGCTGCCACAACACAGTATATATACCGTACGATACAACGCTTATCCTTTGTTTCCTGCATGCTATATAACATGCCATACCAAACGAAAAGAAAGAAAACCATTGGCACTGCTGTCTGTAAGCTGCAAATCATGCAAAACAGTAAAATCCCAAAAAATCGTTTATAGCATTTTCCCTCCAGCATCTTTTCTTCCCACAATAACAGCAGGGGGAATACCACTAAAATATCCAGCCATGTCACATGGGAAAGCCCGGATAACATAACATTACTTAAACAATATGCCAAAGACAATACCACACTGACAATCATCTTCCGCTCTTTTAACTCATTGCATTTTGAATGCAGCAAATAATACAGCATGGTAACTGCCGCCAGTGACCATTTCATAACAATGCTAAACTGTAATACATTGCTAATCATACTCTTGGGGAATACCAAAATAAGCAGGGTAAATGGTGACATCATATAACCAAACAGATTCACTAAAAAATCGGTTCCAAGCCCTGCATTCCATGTGAAGATCAGGGAATTTCCGCTGTGGACTTTTTCCCAAAGTTCCCCATACATCTGGTAATATATATTTCCCGCATCACCTGTCAGAATACAGCCTTCCCCTGTCAGCCACGAATCCCTCACCAGGGAGTGTATCAGAATCAGCAGCCACGGCACTAAGAAAACAAATACATAGCATCCTTTTTTTTGAAACATCTCTTTGACTTTCATATTATACTTAACATCCTTTCTCACTCATGCAGAGAATTATTATTTTGCGACAATTGACACCCACTCACCCATGCGGCTAACATCCACGATTTCAAAGCCATTGTAAATCAGCGCTTCTTTCACGGCTTCCTCCTTCATATCAATGATACCGGAAGTGATAAACACTGCATCTTTCTTCATAAACGGTCGGATCACACCGGATAACGGAATAATCACATCTGCTAAAATATTCGCTGTCACAATATCATACTGCCCAATCTCTGCCACGCTTTCTGCAAATTCCCTATCACCAATCACATCCCCTTTGACAATCTGATACGCATCCCCGGGTATCTGATTCAGTGCCAGGTTCTCCATGCTTGCCTTTACTGCCAGTTCATCAATATCAATCCCATATACCCGTTTTGCTCCGAGCTTCATGGCAATAATCGAGAGTATTCCACTGCCGCAGCCGGCATCTAAGACCTCACTTAATCCGTCTTTTCTTATATATTTTTTCAAATTAGCGATACACAGCTTTGTTGTCTCATGGGATCCCGTTCCAAATGCAGTTCCCGGGTCAATATGAATCACGATATCGTCTTTTTCCACCTCATATTGCTCTGTCCATGTAGGCTGAATGACGATATTCCCTTCTAAGCGGAACGGATGAAAGAATTCTTTCCAGTTATTCATCCAATCCTTATCCTCTGTTTCGCCAACCGTAATCAAACCGCTTCCCACATCCATATAGGCAGACATGTCATGAAGCTCCTGCCTGATATATTCCTTCAATCCGTCAATGTCCTCATACTCCTCTACATAGCAGGATACCAAAGCTACGCCATCATCCGGTGGAAGTTCCGGCAGGATATCAATAAACATTGCCTTCTTATCTTCCTCTGACAATGGCACTTTATCTTCAATTTCAATTCCCTCTACGCCTTTTTCATCCAAAAGAAAGCTTAACATATCCGTTGCTTCCGTTGTCGTCTCAACTGTGACTTTTTTCCATTTCATATCTATTTTTCCTTCTATTCTTCCTAAACACATGCTATTTCAAATGTATGAAAACCCATAACAGACACTTTGTACATCATAACACACTATATCTTAAAATACAAACAACAAGGTATCAAAATATCAATCTGCATATTGATATTCTGATACCCTGCCACTTGGACTATTTGTCTGAAACTTTATTTTTTCTTACCAAATCCCTTTTTCTTATGACCGCCAAAACTGAAATCACCGGAAGAATCTGTAGAACGTCTTGCGGTAGTCGTTGCCTCATCAAAATTGTTCAGAATTGACTTCTGCTCCTCCGTCAGTTTATCCGGAACCTGAACCACTAACGTAACATAGTGATCGCCGCGGACACTCTTATTTCGAAGCGTCGGAACGCCTTTTCCTTTTAACTTAATCTTTGTATCTGTCTGGGTGCCTGCTTTCACCTCATAATCCATTGGACCGTCAATGGTGTTGATACTGATCGTACCGCCAAGCGCCGCCTGGGTAAAGGTAATCGGTTCGGTTGAAAACAGATCATATTCCTGACGCTGGAATTGCGGATGTCTGTCAACCAATACAGTCACCAGTAAGTCACCTCTTCCACCGCCATTCGTTCCCGGTTCTCCTTTTTCACGGATACGGATACTCTGTCCGTTATCAATTCCGGCAGGAACAACAACCTGAATCTTCTTCTTGCTCTTTACATAACCGGTGCCGGAACACTGGTTACACTTAAATTTAATCACCTTGCCTGTACCGGAACACTCCGGACAAGTCTGCACGTTACGCACTACCCCGAACAAAGACTGCTGCGTAAATACAACCTGACCTTTTCCATTACATTTCCCACAGGTCTCAGGATCATGACCCGGCTGGGAACCGGTTCCGTGACAAACCACGCACTCGTCCTTCAGCGGAAGTTCTAACTCTTTCTGACAGCCAAATACAGCCTCATCAAATTTCACCCGGACAGATGTTTTGATATTTGCGCCCTTCATTGGGCCATTTGACTGACGGGTTCTTGTGCCGCCAAACATATCGCCAAAAATATCGCCAAAAATATCGCCCATGCTGCCCATATCAAATTCAAATCCGCCAAAGCCGCCGCCTGCGCCGCCTCCGTTTGGATCAAAGGCAGCATGACCAAACTGATCATATCTGGCTCTCAAATCCGGATCACTTAACACTTTATATGCTTCAGAAGCCTCCTTAAACTTTGCTTCTGCTTCTGCATCCCCCGGATTCATATCCGGATGATACTTTTTTGCAACCTGCCTGTATGCCTTCTTAAGTTCAGCATCACTTGCATTCTTGGCAACGCCAAGAACCTCATAATAATCTCTCTTCGTCTCCGCCATTTTTTCCACCTTATCACAAGGAGTATCCACGGCCAGACCGCACCAGCCGCAGAAACTCATATTCAACCACTGCTTTGTTCCTGTTAGATTTCCGTGTAGTCTCCGTCTACCACATCACCCTCTGAGTAATCAGCAGGACCGGTTGCGCCTGTTCCTGCATTTGCGCCAGGACCATTTTGCTCATATAACTTTGCAAATAAATTCTGTGCGCTTGTCATCAAGGTTTCCTTAGAATTCTTTAACTGCTCAACATCATAGTCACTCATGTTTTCAGGATCTGTGCTTTCTACCAGGCTCTTCAATGCTGCCAGATCAGCCTCAACCTTTGTCTTATCCTCGGCAGGCAGTTTATCACCGACATCCTGTAATGCTTTCTCTGTCTGGAATACCATTGCATCAGCATCATTTCTTGCCTCAATAGCATCCTTTCTCTTCTTATCCTGCGCTTCATACTCAGCCGCTTCTTTGATAGCCTTATCAATATCATCATCTGACATATTCGATCCGGCAGTAATTGTGATATGCTGCTCCCTTCCGGTCCCTAAATCCTTCGCAGACACATTAACGATACCATTTGCATCAATATCGAATGTAACTTCAATCTGTGGCACGCCACGTCTTGCCGGCGCAATACCATCCAGACGGAAACGTCCCAATGACTTGTTATCCCTTGCAAACTGTCTCTCACCCTGACAGATATTGATATCTACTGCATCCTGATTGTCCTGAGCCGTTGAGAAAATCTGGCTCTTCTTGGTAGGAATTGTTGTATTTCTCTCAATCAGTCTTGTAGCAACACCACCCATCGTCTCAATGGAAAGTGACAACGGTGTTACATCCAAAAGTAAAATTTCACCGGCACCGGCATCACCGGCAAGCTTACCACCCTGAATAGAAGCGCCAATTGCAACACATTCATCCGGATTGATACCCTTGAATGGCTCCTTACCGGTCAACTGTTTCACTTTCTCCTGTACAGCAATAATACGTGTAGAACCACCAACTAACAATACCTTGTCAAGTTCAGAAGCAGTAAGGCCGGCATCCTTCAATGCAGTCTGAACCGGCGTTGCAGTACGATCTACTAAACCTGATGTCAGCTCGTCGAATTTTGCGCGGGATAAGTTCATATCAAAATGCTTCGGACCATCTGCGGTTGCAGTGATAAACGGAAGGTTAATATTTGTTGTTGTAGAAGAAGAAAGCTCTTTCTTCGCTTTTTCAGCCGCTTCCTTTAATCTCTGCATTGCCATCTTATCAGAAGATAAATCAACGCCTTCCTGTTTTTTAAACTCATCCAGCATATAATTTGTGATTACATTATCGAAATCATCACCACCAAGCTGATTATCACCGGCAGTTGCCAAAACTTCAATGACGCCATCACCGATCTCGATAATGGATACATCAAATGTACCACCACCCAAGTCATAAACCATAATCTTCTGCTCATTCTCATTGTCAAGACCATAAGAGAGTGCTGCTGCTGTAGGCTCGTTAATAATACGCTTTACATCCAAGCCTGCAATACGCCCTGCATCCTTTGTCGCCTGTCTCTGCGAATCTGAGAAATAAGCCGGAACGGTAATAACGGCTTCTGCCACCTTCTCACCTAAGTAACTCTCCGCATCTGCTTTTAACTTCTGAAGCACCATAGCGGATATCTGCTGTGGTGAAAACTCTTTATCATCAATCTTTACTTTATAATCAGATCCCATATGCCTCTTTATAGAAGAAATGGTCTTATCTGCATTCGTTACAGCCTGACGCTTTGCAGGTTCGCCAACCACACGCTCACCAGTCTTCGTAAACGCCACAACCGAAGGAGTTGTTCTTGCGCCCTCTGCATTGTTAATAACAACCGGCTTACCACCTTCCATAACAGCCACACATGAATTTGTTGTTCCTAAATCAATACCAATAATTTTTCCCATGATTTTGTCCTCCTAAAACTTCTATTATGATATTTTAATTATTAATTTGCTACTTTAACCATGCTATGGCGAAGTACCTCTTCTTTATACATATAGCCTTTTTGCAGCTCTTCCATAACGACATTCTCTCCAAACGCTTCATCCTCCACATGCATCACTGCATTGTGAAGATCCGGATTAAATTCCGTTCCCTCTGCGTTCATAGGCGCCACGCCAATTTCTTCAAAAGCAACCATCAATTGCCTGTAAATCTTGTCAACGCCCTGTTCAAAGCCACGCTCCTTATCTTCTTCCGGAACCATCTGTAATGCCCTTTCAAAATTATCAACCACCGGCAGGAGTTTTTCCAATACTTCCTTTGCGCCAATGTCATACATTCTCTTCGATTCCTTCTCATTGCGGTTGCGGGCATTTTCAAACTCAGCCAAAAGGCGTTTATACTTATCATTTGCCTCATCTGTAAGTTCTTTCTGTTTTTGGATCTCCAGCTCCAAAGCCTTATTATTGCCTCCGGATCTTCTGGCGCCTTTCTTCCCCTTTGCAGGCGGCTTGCTTCCTGTATCCTCTGAAACCTCTTTTGCCTCTACTTCTGTCTCTTCAGTGGACGTAACAGCAACCTCTTCGACCGTTTCCTTTGCCATTTCTTTGGCAGCAGGCTTTTCTGCCCTTGTGTTTGACTTCTTAGAAGATTGCTTTTTCTTACCTGGATCCTGTTTTTTCTTTTCTTCCACTCTGACACCTCTATTCTTTCTTCTTAAATATAGTATCTAATTCACCCGTAAGATTTTTCAGGGTGCTGACAACTTTTTTATAATCCATGCGTTTGGGGCCAATAATGCCAATGGTTCCTTTTCCGCCTTCCGCCAATTCATATGTTGCGGTTACAATACTACAGTCTTTCATATTGGAAACCGGTGATTCTTCGCCGATATAGACCTGGATTCCGTGGCTTTCATCACTCATGGCTTCATCAATCAACTCATTTAATCCCTGCCGATCCTCTAATGCTTCCAAAAGCTTTGTTGTCTGTTCAATACTGCCAAGTTCCGGATATTTTAACATATTCGTTGTGCCGCTTGTATAGATTTCCACCTCATCCGCTTCATGAATCGCTTCTGCAATCCCCTGAAAAATACTCTCCATGACATCCGCAAATTCACCGGCCTGCGCCTTGATCGTCTGAATCATCTCAAGATTGATGTCCGTAAGCGAAGCTCCCTGCAAAAAAGTATTCAGCAATACATTCAGTTTCAATACTTCGTCATTTGCCAGCGGTCTTGCCACGCTCATGAGTTTGTTCTTAATTACATTGCCATCCACCACAATGACTGCCAGCAACTGCCCCTCGTCCACCTGTGAAAGCTGAATAAATTTCAGTTTGATGTTTTGATACTGTGGCGCAGATACCAGGGTTGCATAATTCGTATTATAGGCAAGCACCCTCGCCACCTGCTTTAACATGTTCTCCATCTTATCGACTCTGTCAAGCAGTCTGGTCTTCATCTCCTCCATCTCAACATCTTTCTCTGCCATCAGGCGGTCAACATATAACCGATACCCGGCATCTGTCGGGATTCTGCCAGCCGAAGTATGGGGCTGCATAATGTACCCAAGCTCCTCTAAATCCGCCATTTCATTCCGAATCGTAGCTGAACTCAGATTCAAATCCGTATACTTGGAGATAGTTCTCGACCCTACCGGCTCTCCGGTTTCTAAGTAATTGGAAATGATTGCCTTCAAAATCTTAAGCTTTCGTTCATCTAGCTCCATGTACCAGACTCCTTTCTCTATTCAGTTATTAGCACTCAATATATCCGAGTGCTAACATCTTTGTATAGAGTACCACTGAGACTATTATTTGTCAAGAAGAAATGTGTGATTTTTGGACTTTTGTCTTTCCGGCTTATGTTGTTTTGATAAAGGTATGGCTGCATTTCGGGCAGCGGATACTTACTTTATTCTTTCCTTTGGGAACACGAATGACCTGCTTGCACTGGCTGCATACAAAATAGGCATACTCTTTATCCAGCACACTCTTTCCTTTCATTTTCACGCAAAGCAAAAGGTATTCCACAAAGCGAACCACATTGCCCATATATTTCATATAGACTGCATTCTCATTTCTGCGCTTATCGAGATTTTTTGAAAAAACACGCAAATAGCAAAGAACAATAAATAAAGCCCCTATCAATGTCAAGATCCACTTTTGAGTAAATAATGCAGCGACAACAAAAACAAAGCCAATTAACATAAGCAGATTATTCAGTTCATCCAACCCACATCGGTTTTTCATACCAGCCTGTATATCTTTGCGAATCATTGATAAATATTTGTCTAACATAATCCCATCCTCTCTCTCTACCTTATTCCTTTCGGTGATTGTAAAATACTGTTTCCCCCTAAAGCATAAACTCTGCCATCACCACATTGCTGACGTCGATTCCTCTGTCGCTCAGGCGTAACCATCCATCCTTATCTATCAGCAGTCCTTTTTCCACATACCGTTCCATGACGTTCCCATACACGCTCTCCATCGTAACGCCAAAACGGTTCCGGAACTCTTCCCTGGACACCCCCTGCATGAGACGCAGCCCCAAAAACATGAACTCCTCCATCTCATCCTCTCGTTTACAAAAATATAAGTCCTGATAATGCATGCCGTCACATCCCATAAATCTTTCGATATATTCGTCCATATTCTCTATGCCATGAAAACGGATTTTCCCGCAATGCGCATTCTCTAACCGGGCTGCCAGATACGAAGCAGCGCCCAGGCCAACGCCTAAATATTCTCCACCGGTCCAATACACTTTGTTATGCCTGCATGCAAAGCCTTCCTTCGCATAATTGGATATCTCGTACCTTTTGTAACCGCCCTGCCCCAGAAAATGTTTCGTTTCGGCATACATTTGCCGTTCTTCTTCCTCCTTCGGAAGCATAGCGAGCAATTCCTCATGGGTACTTAACGGCGTTCCCTCCTCCACACTCAGGCTATAAGCAGAAATATGTTCCGGCTGCAACTTTCCTACCGTTTCAAGCGTTCTGAGATAGGAATCCATATTTTCACTGGGAAGCCCTGCCATCAGATCCACGTTAATATTGTCAAAACCTGTCTGTCTTGCGCTCGTATACGCTGCCATAAACTGATTATAATTGTGTATTCTGCCAATGCGAAGAAGCATATCATCATTGGCGCTTTGCAATCCGATACTCAAACGGTTAATTCCTGCCTCTTTGTACGTTTGAAGCTTGTCCGGATTGAGACTGTCCGGGTTTCCCTCAATTGTCACCTCTGCATCTTTTGCCACATCAAAAACATTCCGTACCGTCTCCAAAATCCGGCAGATGAAATCTGCATCTATATAAGACGGCGTGCCTCCGCCAAAGAAAATCGTCTGCACACGGTATTCTTCGGAAAGGAATGCATAAGCGTTAATCTCCCTGCAAAGCGCATTCACATACTGCTCCTGTTTGGAATGTTCACAGCCGGCAAAGGACAGGAAATCACAATAACTGCATTTCGCCCTGCAAAATGGAATATGCACATATATACTTAAGTCTCTTATCTCTGGTTCCACACTCTTTTCCCGCCTTTTGCCGTTATTCTTCATCCAATTTCAGGACGCTCATAAATGCCTTCTGCGGAATTTCCACATTGCCAATTTGGCGCATACGCTTCTTGCCTTCCTTCTGTTTTTCAAGAAGTTTTTTCTTACGGGTAATATCTCCGCCATAACACTTTGCAAGCACATCCTTCCGAAGCGCCTTTATTGTCTCTCTTGCAATAATCTTACTTCCGATCGCTGCCTGGATTGGAATCTCAAACAAATGCCTCGGAATCTCGCCTTTGAGCTTTTCACACATCTTCCTTCCCCGCTCATAAGCAGAATCTGCATGCACAATAAAGGAAAGCGCATCCACCTCTTCTTTGTTAATCAGGATATCCAGTTTTACCAGATTGGAACGGCGGTAATCCGACAACTCATAATCAAAAGAGGCATAACCCCGTGAGCGGGATTTTAACGCATCAAAGAAATCATAAATGATCTCATTGAGTGGAAGATCGTATTTGAGCAATGCCCTTGTCTCCTCCATATATTCCATGCTCTTATACACTCCACGGCGCTCCTGGCACAGCTGCATAATGGCTCCCACATAATCCTTTGTCACCATAATTTCTGCCGCCACAAACGGTTCCTCCATATAATCAATACCGGATGGATCCGGTAAATTGGAAGGATTGGTAAGTTCAATCACCTCTCCGTCCGTCTTGTACACTTTATAAATAACACCCGGGGCTGTTGTTACCAGATCCAGATTATATTCCCTCTCTAAACGCTCCTGTATAATTTCAAGATGCAGCAAACCTAAAAAACCACACCGATAGCCAAATCCTAATGCGATGGATGTCTCCGGTTCATAACTCAAAGAAGCATCATTTAGCTGCAGCTTCTCTAATGCATCCCGTAAATCAGGATATTTTGCCCCGTCTGCCGGATACATGCCACAATAAACCATAGGATTGGCTTTTTTGTAACCCGGGAGAGCCTCCTTACATGGATTATCTGCCTCTGTTACGGTATCCCCCACCTGTGTGTCTTTCACATCTTTGAGACTTGCGGTAATATAACCAACCAATCCGGCGGAAAGCTCGTCCTGTGGAATCAGCTGCCCTGCGCCAAAAATACCGACCTCGACAACCTCGACCTCCGCCCCTGTCGCCATCATGCGGATCTTCGTTCCTTTTCTCACGGAACCGTCAAACAGTCGGCAGAAAATAATAACTCCTTTATATGCATCATACAGACTGTCAAAAATAACTGCTTTCAGCGGTCCATCCGCATCTCCATGCGGCGCCGGGATTTTGGACACAATCTGTTCTAACACATCTTCAATATTCTGTCCTGTCTTTGCAGAAATCCTCGGAGCATCCTGCGCCTCAATCCCTATCACATCCTCGATTTCATTCACAACCCGTTCCGGATCCGCGCTTGGCAGATCAATCTTATTTACTACCGGCATAATCTCCAAATCATTGTCAATTGCAAGATATACATTGGCAAGAGTCTGCGCTTCAATTCCCTGGGCTGCATCCACCACTAAAATGGCGCCTTCACAGGCAGCCAGACTTCTTGACACCTCATAATTAAAATCCACATGTCCCGGCGTGTCAATCAGATTGAAAATGTATTCCTCCCCATCCTTCGCCTTATAAATAATACGCACAGCCTGTGCCTTAATCGTAATTCCGCGTTCCCGTTCCAACTCCATATTATCCAGAACCTGTGCCTGCATTTCCCGTTCTGTCAACAGTCCTGTCTTTTCAATAATACGATCCGCCAAAGTGGATTTTCCATGATCAATATGCGCAATGATGCTAAAATTCCGAATCTTGCTCTGGTCTATATGTGCCATTTTCATTTCTCCTGTTCTTATCTGTCATATGATACAGACAGCATTACATAATTATCAAAATTATAGCACATTTCTTTATAGAATGATAGGATATTTTTACCATCACCGGATCCTGCCTCACCTCCGGGAAAACATCCGGTCAGACAAGCAACAAAATGCATCATTCTTCATCGGACAAAACCTGATTTAAAATTGCTGCTAACGGCTCCATTGCATTCTTTTCTTCCTCGAGCAGATTATTCTGCGCCCCCACTTCAATCAAAGCCGTTCTTGGCAGTAAATGCAGATTGAACCTTAAGCTTTTCACATATATTTTCCGCACATAATCTCCGTAATACTCCCTGCCGGCTAAATACATCTGAAAGCTGAAGGCAAGGTTTGCAAGCTTATTGGGATTTTTCAGATATTCAATCTCTCCGTTCGTATTCGACCGGCTGACGCCATTTAAAAACATAATCTTTGCCGTTTTTTTTCCGTTAATATCTGTCACTAAATGCGTTTCCTCGTTTACGCCATCCCGATGCAGGTCTATCACCACCTCAATGGAGGGATTATCCGCCAATATCTTTGAGACGCTGTCATAGGCATTTTCATAAGCCTTGCTCCGGTCAAGCACCCCATCTATCATGTCATATGCCGTTGTGTCATGGTAGACAGGGATTCCATATTGCTCCTCCAAAATTTTTGTCAGATAGCTTCCCACCCCTACAATGGTATCCTCCTGTTTCCCGGCCCTGCTGTCCGCAAAGCTTTCCGAGGCATGGGTGTGATAAATGAGAATTTTACACTCCTTATCCTTTCCTTTTTCCCCCTGCCCCCAATCCTTCAGCCCTGCAACAGACATATCCTGATCTAACAGATTTTCAAGGCTAAGCTCCTCCTTTGTCATGCTTGTATTACTGTCCACAACAAATATCTTACTCAACAGAAAATCTTTGTTTTGCATCTGTTCTCTGGTATATCCATTCCCCTTCACGCCATCCGCTAACGTTGTAATTTTGGGTTCCTGCTCCGCCTGTTCTGACCCGTTCCCGGCTCCCTCCGCATCTGCTATGGCATTCTGCAAAATCGCCATGCCATCCCCTTCCGTATCTGCCAGACTGCCGGTTTCCATCGTCACGCCCTCATCCTCATGAAACCATGCCGGAACCTGGTAATTGGCGGCATAGTCGATATCTGTCAGACCATATTCCTGCTCATATGTAAAAAGCGGCAGCAATTGGGTTGTCAATTCATAAAACAGGTTCTCCGGTTCCATGCCGGATATCACACATAACACCCATATTGCAAAGACAAAAATCCATATCCTCCGCTTACGGATTCCACCCTGCCTTTTCTGCCGCGCATATCTTTTATTCAATTGATTTTGCTGTATGGCATGCGAATATTTTTTCATATTATCATTCTATTCGCAAAAAAGGTTTCTATGCCAGGGCTGCCTGATTAATTGCCTCCGATATCGTATAACTGATTCGCTTAACCGCTTCATCAATATCTTTCGGTGTCACAAACATATTTTCCAGGTATGGCGTTACCATTTCACATGCAAGCTGATAGCGCTCCTCATCATTGAATTTTTTCAAAACATTTTTGGTGGACTGTTTCCCAATTGCATTTACCATCACATCCATAGCATCATTTACAATAGTGGGAACGGCAATCACCGTCGGAACCCCAATTGCCAGCACGGGAACGCCTACATGTTCCTCATTGATCGCATCCCTGTGGTTTCCCACGCCGGAGCCCGGTGTAATTCCTGTATCCGCAAGCTGTATCGTCTTATTCAAACGATCCGAATCCCTCGCTGCCAACGCATCAATCACAATGAGCAGATCCGGCTTTATTTCTTTTACCAATGCCCTTAAAATTGTTGACGACTCCATCCCTGTCTGTGCCATCACCCCCGGCGCAATCGCAGATAACTCCGCGCTTTCCCTTATAATTCCCTCTTTCAGCAGATGCCTTGTCACATATAGATTGTCAATCACAAACGGGCCTAACGCATCCGGCGTCACTTCACGGTTTCCCAGCCCTGCCACCATAATTTTTTTCTTATTGCCGATAAACTGCCGGAGTTCCTTTGCCAATACCTCCATCATCGGCTCATGAAAACCTTCATCATGATCCCTTAAATGTTCACTTTCCAACGTAATATATGTTCCGATGGGTTTCCCAAGATTCTTTTCACCCTCCTGATTTTCCACCACAATGCGTATTTCTTTAATATCCATGTCTCCGTGGTTTTTTGTCATCACATGTACTCCCGGTATCGGCTCATCACTTTTGATATCCTCCTTCATCTCTACCGCTAAATCTGTCCTGCCTCGCATAGCATCCCTCTTTTCTATAATAAACTAATGACAGTAAAATCCTTGCCATATTGCCGCCATTCTATACACCGGAAATGAAATGCCAAAATAAATTCCGGATAATATTTTTCAAAAAAATCCTTGACAAATCATACGCATTTGATTATTATAAACGAGTATGTTTACATTATAGTGTCCGTCTCAGGTTTTAATGTGAAACCATCAAATACATACTATTAAATAATGGAGGTGTCAGTTTTGGCAAATATTAAATCTGCAAAAAAGAGAATCAAAGTAATCGAGAAAAAGACGTTAAGAAACAAAATGATAAAGTCTAAGTTAAAGACAATCATTAAGAAGTTTGAGGCTGCTGTGGCATCCGGCGATAAGGCTTTAGCACAGGAGCAGTTAAAGGTTTGCACATCTGAACTCAGCAAGGCTGCTTCAAAAGGCGTCCTGCACAAGAATACAGCTTCTCGGAAGATTTCACGTTTGGCTGCCGCTGTCAATAAGATGGCATAAGCAGATTCGCAAAGCAAATATAGATTGAAAAAAGGACTGATTAACCCACAGTCCTTTTCTTTTGCGCAAAACATTCCCCGGAAGCTTCCGGTTCCCATTTTACTTATTACTAAATTCAACGATTAACAGCTCAACGCCTACCGTATCCTGCACCCGTCCGGTCTTTACTCCCTGATCCGTCAACTGGCATTGTTCCACGATTCCTTTTAACTGCCCATATGAGTATTTCGATGCCTGTGCTGCATATTTTTTGACACTAAACGGCGGAATACCGCAAAGGGAGGCGATTGTCTTATTGTCCTTTCCGGAATCCGATAATGCCCTCAACTGCATCAAAATGTGGAAATGCCTGGTAAGCATATATAAAATCCGCATAGCCGGCTCCCGCAGCGCTAACAGGTCATGATAAAGAGACAGCGCCTTATCCTTATTGTGGCTACCGATTGCATCGAGCATATCAAACATTTTATCTGTCGCCTGGCTGACGCAGACCTGCCTGATTTCTTCCACTGTAATCACATCCTGTTCGTAGCAATAGCAAAATACCTTTTCCAGCTCATTTTTCAAAAGCAGCATATCCGTTCCCATATGCTCTACAAAATAAAATATGGCTGCATCTTCGATCTGCTTGCCCTCTGCCTTACATAAGCCCTTCACCCATGCCAGCAGCATTTTTTCATCCGGCGTATCCATCTGTGAAACATAACCGGACTTTCCCATCCACTTATACAAACGGCTTCTCTTATCCACGTCCTTTTCCACAAAAATAAGGTGTGTCGATTCCGGAAAATGCGCTAATTTCTGCTCAAAATCCTCCGGGCATTTCTTAAACAGCCCGGAATTTTCCAATACAATCACCCTGTGTTCCGCAAAAAACGGAAGTGTCTCCCCGATATCCAAAACCTCCTGCGCATTTACATGGTCTCCCTCATAATAATTGTAATTCATATTATCATCCGAATCCACCAGTGCATTCACCAGTTTATCTTTATACTGCGCCTTCAGGTAATCCTCGGCTCCATACAAAAGATAAAACTGTTTTAGTTCATTTTGTTCGATATCCCTGTTTATATTCTTCATTGCTCACTCCACATAAATTCTGCTGTTTGTAACTATCTGCCCCAGACTGCCATCCCCGGCTATGGTTTTGACGCCTGCAAATATGTATTCAGCCTGTACCATTTCCCATTCGTATCTATCGTAACTGCTCCACTATCCTTTGTCAAATAAATCTTGTCGGAGCATTGCAAAAGACGCTCTAGCACCTCTTTTGCCGGATGCCCATATCCATTTTTTTCTGCCACAGATACAAGCGATACCTCCGGATCTGTCTTTTTTAAAAACATGGCAGAAGATGATGTATCCGAACCGTGATGGGCAACCTTTAACACTTCAATATAATATGATTCCAGCTGTTCCTGCTCTGCTAACCGCTGCTCTGCCGTAACATCAATGTCGCCGGTAAACAGCATATCAAAATCCCTGTAACTTAAAAGCAATACCAGGCTTGCCGTGTTTTTATCTGCATAATCCCCATACTGCGGATTTAAGCACTTAAGCGAAATCTCTCCAAGCTGTAAACAGTCACCTGCCTCCATATAGATGATTTTGGTCTGGCTTTCCTCCGCCTTTTGTTCTAACAGTCTGTATGCCTCATCCGGATTGGCAATCGCAGGCAGAACCAGATGTCTGATCCGGATATCATCATCCTGCAAAAGCTCCAAAATCCCACTATAGTGGTCTTTGTCACTATGAGACACAAATACATAATCTAACTGCTGCGTGCCAAAATACCGCGCGGTAGCGCTTAACACATATTTTCCAAGCTGATTCTTTGTACTGCTGCCGCCATCCATCAATATATGCAGATATTCCGGTGTCCGTATATAAAAACCATCCCCCTGTCCAACGTCCATCATGCATATTTTCAGATTGCCCGGTATCCTTTGCGCTGCAAATAACAAAACAAATAATGCCGCATAGCGCCATACTTTCCATTTCTTGAAATGCCCGGCTTCCTTCTCCCGGTACCGGCCCAACACAAATACCCCTAATAACAGGTAATAGAAAACCACAAAACCGACAGACGGCCTTCCCATGCAAAACGTATGAAACGGTAAAAATCCGCTCCCCTCACAAAGCAGCTTATACAACTTAAAAATCCATGCCGCCGGCATTGCCAGTAACTGTGCAGCCGGCAAAAAAAACATGCCGGCAAGACCACAAAAAATCAGACATGCAAGTAAAATGCCCATCAGCGGCACTGCGATCAGATTCAGCGCAAACCCCCAAACCGGCACCTCATAGAAATACCACAACATAATCGGCAGTGTGGCAGCCTGCACGCTCATACTGACAGCAACGCCGCCCAGCCACCGGGGAAATTTCTCAAAATACATATTCCATATGGGAACCAGCCATGCAATGCCTAAAACCGCCCCAAAAGAAAGCAAAAATCCTGCCTGAAACATCTGATAAGGATTGCGGATCAGCATGACAAGCAGCGCCATGGCAATTGCCGACAGTATATCATACCGCCGCCCGGTAACCTCTGCCCCGATCATGACAAGCAGCATAATGACTGCCCGCAGGGTAGCGCCCGAAAGTCCCGTCAGCATGCCATAAAGTATGATAAAACCCCCGCCCAGGATTGCTGCCATTCCAAAACTGCCGCTTTTTCTCCGCAGGAGCCGGTATATGCTGCCCCCAATCATTGCAATATGCAGACCCGATATGGCAATCAAATGCGCAATCCCGTTTTTCCGGTAAAGCTCCCTGATATCCGAGTCCAAACCTGCCTTGTCTCCTAATACCATTGCGCCGGCAAGGGATGCATTTTCTTCATCAAACAGGCTTCGGTATATGCCTAGCAGCTTTTGTTGAAGCCGGTACAATAATACCCTGATAGAATATTTGTTCCGGCTTCCTCCCCGGTATCCGGCATTTTGAACTTTTAAAAAAATACCATTGCCATACTGACTGCTTTCCTCGTCATAGCCGCCGGGATTCGTAGCATGGTTGAACTCCACGGAACGCCCTTCTATTTCAATGTACTCTCCCGGTATCAAATCCACATTGTCGATACCCGCAAGCACATTCAGGCTGTATTTTCTGCCATTGACAGAATCCGCCTTTATGACATATTGTATACGTTCCTCTTTCTCTGTGCGCTGTATGACAACTCCTTTCACATATACGCTGTCATCCGCAAACTGCTCACAAAAACAGATCTTTCCCTTTGCGTTTGACATACTCACTATGCCAAACAAAAAAAACATGCCGCCGATCCACCATAACCAGTTTACCTGATGCGGCAGGCTGCCGTTATATTTTATGACTCTTTTCTTACATCTGCGAAATGCCGCAACAGCAGCCAAAACCCCTGCCATTCCGGCAATCCCAATAACCAGTTGATTTATCTGAAACTGATATCCCAGCACCTCTCCAAGCACAAACAAGATAACCCAATAAATCATTGGTCTTTTCAATAATTATAAATCTCCTTTTCTGTTCCTTTCATCTCTTTTATCACTTATTCAATCAGATCAAGATTTCTCTCGAATAGAGAATCAAACGGCATCGTTTCCCGGAAAAATGCCTGTTTCTCACCGTTCCTCAAAAACTGTACCTTTGATACGGTTGGAAGCTCCACTAAAGAATTCACAATGGAATACACAATAATATCATTTTTCATGGGATTATCCGTATTGTAAAATTCATCGCTAAAATCCACATAACAGATGCCATCCTTCACAGAAATATTGCGTATGGTTGTTTCCTCGGATACCGTGGCTTGATAGCCTTCCTGCTTCGGTCCTTCAATCAATGCGCCAACCACAATCTCTGCCAGAGAAGTATTATTGGATATCTCGACTGATTTGTGATATTCTTTTAACCGCTCTCCATCCGGTGTTGCAAAGTATAAAACAATATTTCCTTTCTGCTGATAGCCGTTACTGTTGCCAAATGACATCGCAAACGAATCTCCATCAAAATTCTCAATTGCAGTGGCGGTCTCTGCATCCGCATTATTCAAGTCCGTAAGCGCAATTGCGACCTTATCAACCCCTTCAAGCTGTAGTAAGGTCTTAGTGACACACGCCTTAAAAAACAACAGGGAATCTGCATTTACCTCATCATATAAAATGTTAAACGCAACGATGATCCTCTGATGCCCTTCATCATACTCACCGGACACAAATTCCACACCGGAGGGAATCGTCGGCTGTACCTCTTCATCCTCCGGCTTTTGGGTAAAATATGCCATGATCTCGTCCGTGTTCTCTGTGACAGACGCCGTCTGCCTGATCTTGTATATCTTTTTTTCCACATCTGTCAGATCGGAGTTTGCATAGTAGATATATATTTCATTTTGGGACAGTACCTGTTCCGTTGTCTGCTCTGCCTCATTTTGTCCGCAGGCTGTCAAACCCAGACACAGGATACCTATCAGGATATATTTGAACCATTTCATTTCATCACCATCTAATTTACATATTTTAGTGGAATCCGGACTGTAAAAGTAGTACCCTCACCCGGCTCCGAATACAGCTTAATTGCGCCTTTGTGCATGAGGATTGCATTCCTCGTAATGGCAAGCCCCAATCCGGTGCCACCTGTCTCCCGGCTCCGCGCTTTATCCACTCTGTAAAAGCGCTCAAACACCTGGGATTGGCATTCTTCCGGTATTCCCACTCCATTATCCTGTACCTTTACATAGAAAAACTTATGGTCTGCATTCAGCGAAACATGGACATTACCGCCGTCATTATTATACTTTACCGCATTTTCAATCAGGTTTGATAGGGCTAAAGACAATTTCACCTCGTCCACTTCACCGACAACCTCCCGGAAACTTTCAAACACTACCTCAATATTCCGCTTTGCCGCAATCGGCTTAATCCGCTTTAGCAAAAGCTCTAACAAAAGGTTAATATTAACCGGCTCAATATTTAAGGCAGCCGCCTTTTTATCCATCTTTACCAATGTCAGTAAATCATTAATAATCTTATTCTCACGGTCAATCTCTTCCACGATATCCGACATAAATTCCCGGTACATCTGCGCCGGCACATCTTCCTGCATCAGCAGGGAATCCGCCAATACTTTCATGGAAGTAATCGGCGTCTTTAATTCATGGGATACATTGGAAACAAATTCCTGCCTCGAAGTCTCCAACAGCTGCATCTTGTTGAGCAATCCATTAAAGGAATCAATTAACTGTGATAATTCCGTATACTTGCTCTTAATCTGAAGGTCTTCCAAATGCCCGTCATCTAACTCTTTGATTCTTTTGTTTAATTTTTTAACATCCCGTACACTTAAATCGCAGATAATAAATGCTGCCGCAACCGCTAAGAAAGAAAACAACAGCACAAGAATACCCGCCTGGGAAGCAATATATGCATTGGTTCCCTCAATATCCTTCAGGGAAACGGTAGCAATCATGGCACCGTATATCACTTTATCCGCATTGGCAATCGGAATAATAATCTCTGCATAGTCATCTAACATACGGATATTCTTATCTTTTTCCTCCCGCATAATATGCAGGACTTCATCATAGATAATATAATTGCCCTGGTCAATGGTATATGTGTCTTTTACAATCCTGTAACTGGAATCAATGACAAGAATTCTTCCCTCCCATACATTTGCAAGCTGGTCGATTTCCACATTCAAGTTGTCCTGCATGGAATCAATGGTAAACTGATTGACTAAAATCTGGTTTCCCAATATGCTGCACTGGTTCTGAACGAGAGTCAGTTTTTCCTCAATCGCTTTGTCATTATAGGACTTCTGCATCATCACATCAAATGCTGCCATAATCAGAAATATAAGGAAAAAAAAGGAAAGAAATACAACAACCTTAAGACTTTTCAGAGGATTGGTCTTCGCCCTATTTCTTAAAATAATAACCCACTCCCCACTTTGTCTGAATATATTTTGGTTCTCCAGGGTTTGTCTCCACCTTTTCACGGAGACGTCTCACATGTACATCCACTGTCCTTCCATCTCCCAATGCATCACTTCCCCAAACCTCTTTTAACAGATCATCTCTGGAATATACCTTGTTCGGATGAAGCAGCAGCAGCGTTAAAATATTAAACTCTTTTGCAGTCAGATTAATATCCCTGCCTGCGATCGAAACCCTGCGGCTCTCTAACTCGATTGTCATATCCCCTTCCACTAAGCGTTTTGGCGTCTCTGCCGGCGCATCCTTTTTCTTGTTTCTGCGGATGATCGCCTTAATCCTTGCCTTCACCTCAAGAATATTAAAGGGTTTGGTAATATAATCATCTGCGCCATATTCCAGACCTAAAATCTTATCCATATCTTCACCCTTTGCAGTGAGCATGATAATCGGCACATCTGAAAATTCACGTATTGCCTGGCATACTTCAAAACCGGATAAACCCGGCAGCATTACATCCAACAAAATGATGTCAAAATCATTATTCTTTGCCAGTTCTAATGCCTCCTCCCCATTATAGGCAGAAGTCACAGCCATTTCATCCTGCTCTAATGAAAATTTAATTCCCTTTACAATCAACTTCTCATCATCGACTACCAACACTTTTTTCATCCCTAATCTCCTATCTATCTGCAACAAAGCTCCCGGACAGATTAAGATGCCTTGATTTTCTCCTTAAGCTTATTATAAACACCTTCCTTAATGCCCGGAATGTCCATCAAGCCCTCAATGCTGTCAAAGCCGCCATGCTCTTCCCGATACTGAATGATTGTCTCTGCTTTCGCCTCTCCAATGCCCGGCAAAGTCATCAACTCTTCCTTCGATGCAGTATTAATATTGACCTTGCCATCAGCCTGTCCCGCAGCGTCCGTGTCCTGCGTACTCCATTCTTCATCCATGCCAGGAACATACACTGTCTGTCCGTCCGTCATACGCTCTGCCTGGTTCAGCGCCTCACCGCGTCCGTGTTCCGAAATGCCGCCGGCAAGCGCAATGGCATCACAAATCCTCGCCTGCTCATCTAACGCATATACACCCGGATTTACCACATGGCCGCAAACATATACATAAATGCTGCCTGTCTCCGTCTTGCCGTCCTCCCCGGTCTTTGCAGACTGTTCCGTGCCTTCCACACTGCCAAAATCCGCTTCCTCCGAAACAGCCTCTTCTTTCACTGTCATCCGGACTTCTCCATTGCTGCACCCGCATAACATGCAGGCAATCATTCCTATTATAAATATTCTGTTGTCTATCATAAACACTCCTCCTAAATTCAATGTCCGGAGTGCCATGTATGAAAATAAGATAACATAAGATACTTCTTTATCATAACGAAAAAATCAACAATTTACAACCTCTTTTTTTTGCCATTTTACTAATTTAAGGATTTTTTAAGATTCCCAGGCGCGCAAAACAGCCCCGGAACTCCTCCGGGGCTGCCACATGCTGCAAAATTTTATTTTTTAATCTTAACTGTCTTCTTTTGTCCCTTTCCCTTGAACAGTTTCTGATATTTGCTGTACTGCTTCTTCGGAACTTTGATAACCGCTTTCTTATGAATATTCTTAAATGCATTGGAGCCTACACTGCTCACTTTGGAAGATTTGACTGTAATTGTTTTCAGGTTCTTACAATTATAGAATGTTTTCTTGCCAAGTTTTTTTAACTTATTTGGCAGTGTAATCTTCGTAAGCGCGGAACAGTTCTGGAATGCGCTTGTTCCCATCTCTGTCAGCGCTGACTTCTTATAATTAATCGTAACGGTTTTCAGCTTCTTGCAATTATAAAATGCTTTTGACTGAATCTTTGTCACCGTATTCGGAATGGTAATCTTTGTAAGCGCCGTACAGTTATAGAATGCGCTTGCCCCAATCTCTGTCAGCTTCGACGTATTCGCATTTAGTGTAACGGTCTTTAATTTCTTACAGTTATAAAATGCATTCTTGCCAATCTTTTCCACAGAGTCCGAAATCGTAACCGTGGTAAGGGCGCTACATCCCTTAAATGCCTCACTGTCAATGGACTTGATGTTATTACCGATCTTAACAGACGTAATTTGGGTATTACCCTTAAATGCATTGGCATCAATAGCAGTTACCTTATATTGGATGCCGTCAATCGTCACCGTATCCGGAATCACGACATTCGTTCCCCGGCCTACCGCATCCTTGACAAACTTTGCTTCGCCCGGTGTGCCTGCGCTTCCGCCTTTCGTAACGGTAACGGTCGCCCCGGTTGTCGTATTGCCCGGTGTCTGCGTTCCCGGCGTCTGCGTTCCTGTACTGCCTCCCGGCATCTGGGTACTCGTGCTGCCTCCCGGCGTCTGCGTTCCTGTGCTGCCTCCCGGTGTCTGCGTTCCTGTTCCACCGCCCGGTGTCTGCGTTCCCGTGCTGCCACCAGGCGTCTGCGTTCCTGTACTGCCGCCAGGCGTCTCTGTTCCTGTACTGCCTCCCGGTGTCTCTGTTTCTGTGCTGCCTCCCGGCGTCTGCGTTCCTGTGCTGCCGCCAGGTGTCTCTGTTCCTGTATTGCCTCCCGGTGTCTCTGTTTCTGTGCTTCCTCCCGGTGTCTCCGTTCCTGTGCTTCCTCCCGGCGTCTCTGTTCCTGTGTTGCCGCCAGGCGTCTCTGTTCCTGTGTTGCCGCCAGGCGTCTCTGTTCCTGTATTGCCTCCAGGCGTCTCTGTTCCTGTGCTGCCGCCAGGCGTCTCCGTTCCCGTGCTTCCTCCCGGCGTCTCTGTTCCTGTGCTTCCTCCCGGTGTTTCTGTTTCTGTGCTTCCGCCAGGCGTCTCTGTTCCTGTATTGCCGCCAGGTGTCTCTGTTTCTGTACTGCCTCCCGGTGTCTCTGTTCCTGTATTGCCGCCAGGTGTCTCTGTTCCTGTATTGCCGCCAGGTGTCTCTGTTTCTGTGCTTCCTCCCGGTGTCTGCGTTTCCGTGCTGCCTCCCGGTGTTTTGCTTGCAGCCAATGTCAATGTTGCTTTCTTTGTTATCACACTCCCTGTAGATTGCTGCGCAGTAACCGTAAAGGTTACCTTCGTACTTGCAGAAACCGATTTCCGAATGGTTACATTTCCCTGCCCGTCAATGGATGCAATGTCCGGTTTATCGGAGGTAAAGGTAATTGGATTATTGGTATAAGTCTCAAAATTACTCATATCTGCGGCAGTTACCAACTTACCAAACGCATTTTGATATTGACTAAAAATATTAAATTTTGTTCCCTGCTCTAATGCCTTGTTATTATAATCACCCGTACCCGATAATTTAATCGAGTACACATCCGCATCAATCTTGTATGTATAGGTTCGCTTATATTGAGGATATGCTTTGGGATAAATCGTAATACGCGCTGTTCCAACATCATTTGCAATCAGATCAAAATGTTGCGCAACCTCATTTGCAGTTGAATCTGTTTTTGTTCCATTGATCACTAATCCCGTTTCCGTATTATATTGGAGATTATCCTTTTTCGGAATCAATACATCAGGATTGTCCGTCTTAACCACCAAATCGTAACTTTCAATGTCTGCTGCGGTATCTTCGGAATGCTTAATGCTATACCAGAATTGTTGAGAGTTCTGTAATTTGTTTCCCACCCGGATTGCCTGGAACGGAATGACCGCATCATTTGAAATCTCGGTTGTACGCTTCTCATCTGAATATAGATATCCATTTGTCTCTACCTCTTTGACTACAACTTCATAATTCGCCAGAAATGTTTGTGTAGTGATGGTCTTGCCAGCAGCCGATGGCAATGCAAAGGTAAGCTTGTTTGCAATCGAAAAAGCAACCGGCTTCTCCGTTTTCTTTAATCCCTCCACCTCGATTGCATTGATCGTTGGCTTTGTCCCGTTAATACTCACATCGATAGATGAGCTAGACGGAGCATTTGTATAATATTTCTCTGATACCTTATACGAATCCGAGTGTTGTACCTTGTAACATCCATCCGACAAGGCTGCCTTCACGCCTAAATAAGTATCAATGCTATTCATTTCTGTCTGTTTATCTTTTCCAATTAAAATATACTCAAATTGGGATTGTGTTCCCGTCTTCTGACTTACATAGTAAGGAAATTTCACTGTTCTGCCCTCCGGAACCACAATCGGTTCCTTCGGAGCATCCACTTCGAAAGTAATCTTATAATCATGGTCTGATGCCGTATATGTATTACTAACCGATACCTTATTAAATACATCCGGACTCACCGTAGTGGTGGAAGCAATCCGCATCTTATGAAGCTTCGGACAGCTTACAAGCGCATAGTTCTTAATATATTGAACCTCATCACCAAACTCTACCGTTGTAAGGTTCAAACATCCCTGTAAAATTTCTCCGATGACAGATACCTGTGTTCCCCGCAGTATGAATGTCTGCAAGTTATCATTGCCGTTAAAGGCATAATTGTCAATTTTATTAAGTTTTTTTGCCTTGTCAAAATTGACAGATTGGATTCCTGTATTTTTAAATGCACTGGTGCCAATCATTTCCAGGGCATCCGGTAATGTAATCCCTGTTAATTTCGTACACCCATCAAATGCATTGGCTTTGATTTCCTTAATAGTAGCGGGAAGTTGTATCTTCGTAAACTGACACCCTTTAAACTCACTGTCCCCAATTGACGTCACGCCCGTACATGTGCTGATATTAATAGAGGATGCTTTTTTTGCCTGACCCAGACCTGTCAAATCCGTAATTTTGTCAGCATTCTCATAAACCGTAAGATCCAATACTCCGGTAAAATTCTGAAGAGCTTCCAGCGTTAAATTGCTTTCATTCCCCTTTGTCGCACGATTATATGCCGCCAAAACTGCCTTTTGCAACTCCGCATCCTTCATGTTTAAGCCTTCATCGAGCCTTAACTGTAACTCCTCCTCTGTCTCCTCTACCGCGGTTCCCTGCGCTGCCGCCTCTGCCGCATAAGAAATACCCCCCCCCGGTACACCGATACCGGATAAAACCATTGCCGCAGCCAGAGCAACACTCAAAACTTTCATGCCTTTCTTCCTCATTCCCATACTCCTTTCTTCCTCCCCGCCAAATTGGTGGATTCGCCTCTCCCAAAACAGCCCCGAAACTCCTCCGGGGCTGCCACATGCTGCAAAATTTTATTTTTTAATCTTAACCGTCTTCTTTTGTCCTTTTCCCTTGAACAGTTTCTGATATTTGCTGTACTGTTTCTTCGGAACTTTGATAACCGCTTTCTTATGAATATTCTTAAATGCATTAGAGCCTACACTGCTCACTTTGGAAGATTTGACTGTAATTGTTTTCAGGTTCTTACAATTATAGAATGTTTTCTTGCCAAGTTTTTTTAACTTATTTGGCAGTGTAATCTTCGTAAGCGCGGAACAGTTCTGGAATGCGCTTGTTCCCATCTCTGTCAGCGCTGACTTCTTATAATTAATCGTAACGGTTTTCAGCTTCTTGCAATTATAAAATGCTTTTGACTGAATCTTTGTCACCGTATTCGGAATGGTAATCTTTGTAAGCGCCGTACAGTTATAGAATGCGCTTGCCCCAATCTCTGTCAGCTTCGACGTATTCGCATTTAGTGTAACGGTCTTTAATTTCTTACAGTTATAAAATGCATTCTTGCCAATCTTTTCCACAGAGTCCGAAATCGTAACCGTGGTAAGGGCGCTACATCCCTTAAATGCCTCACTGTCAATGGATTTAACATTATTGCCAATCTTAACAGACGTAATTTTAGTATTACCCTTGAATGCATTGGCATCAATAGCAGTTACCTTATATTGGATGCCGTCCACTGTCACCGTGTCCGGAATCACAGCATTCGTTCCCTGGCTTGCTGCGTCCTTGACAAACTTCACTTCACCCGGCGTGCCTGCGCTTCCGCCCTTCGTAACAGTAACGGTCGCCCCGGTTGTCGTATTGACCGGCGTCTGGGTACCCGTGCTGCCGCCTGGTGTCTGCGTTCCTGTGCTGCCTCCCGGTGTTTGTGTTCCCGTTCCGCCGCCCGATGTTTTGCTTGCAGCCAATGTCAATCTTGCTGTACCTGTTGCTACACGCCCTGCCACGGACTGCTGTGCGGTAGCCGTAAAGGTTACGATCTCCCTTGCCGAAACCGTTTTCAGAATAGTTACCGTTCCCTCATTGTCAATGGATGCAATGTCCGGTTTATCGGATTTAAAGGTAATCGGGTTATTGGTATAAGTGTTATAAGTACTCATATCCCCGGCAATTGCCTTCGGAGTCAGCATAGTTAAATATTCCTTAAAGATATTAAAGGTTGTTCCCGGCTCTAATACCTTGTTATTATACTCATTCGGAATCGCAAGCGTAATCCGGTTCACATCCGCATTGACCTTGTATGTATAGGTACGCTTATAGTCAGGATATGCTTTTGGATAAATCGTAATATGCGCTGTTCCGACCCCCTGTGCAATCAGATAAAAGGTTTGCGCAGCCGCATTTGCCGAAACTGCTCCGGTAGTATTATTTTTTGTCGTTCCATTGATTAGATATCCATTTTCCGCATCATAGGAATCTTTGGTAGCATTTTGCGTCCCCGGAACCAATATATCAGGATTATCCGTTTCGACCACCAAATCATAATTTTCAATGTCTGCATAGGTAGGCTCTGCATCCTTAATGCTATACCAGCATTGTTTGAATTTTTGTCCTCCTACTGCCACCTGGAACGGAAGATCCTTATCATCTGAAATCTCGGCTGTACGCTTCTGATCGGAATATAAATATCCATTTGTCTCTACATCTTTGACTACGATTTTATAATCTGCCGTAAATGACGTTGCTGTGATCTTTTTACCATTCGAAAGATCAAATTCCATGCTGTTCGCAATGGAAAAGGTAATTGGCTCCTCGGTTACCTTTAACCCCTCCACCTGAATCGTATCGATCTTCTTATTCGTGTTCACGGTCGCATACAAGCTGCCTTGATCGGTATGTATATAATATGGATCCCTTACCTTATACCGATCTTCAGCCGTATTGTGTACCTTGTAACAACAATCCACTAAGTCTGCCTTCACGCCTAAATAGGTATCAATGGTGTCAATTTCATCATTTTTGTCCTTGCCAATCAAAATATAAGAAAACTTTGCTTTGCCCTGTGGGCTTACATAATAAGGGAAGTTCACCGTTCTGCCCTTTGGAATCACAATCGGTTCTTCCGGCGCCTTCACAATCACAGTGATATCACCATTCTTGTCAGATGCCGTATATGCGGTATTGTTCGTTCCAGTCTTAAATATATCCGTACTAACCGTTGTGGTAGATGCAAATTGCAGCGTATGAAGCTTCGGACAGCATGCAAGCGCATTGGCATCAATATATCGAACCTCATCACCGAACGTTGCCGTTTCAAGTATTGGACAATCCGGCAAAATATCATTGATTGTGGAAACCTTTGTTCCCTGCAGTTTGAATGTCTTCAACTTGTTATTGCTGCTAAATGCTTTGCTGCCAATTGTTGTAAGATTTTTAGCGCTGTCAAAGTCAACCGATTCGGTTCCTGCCTTAAAAAATGCCCGTTGACCAATCTCAGTCAGTGCCGGTCCAAAAACAACCTTGCCTAACGAATCCGTCTCCTCAAATGCGCTCATCTCAATCTTTGTCAGGGTTTCCGGCAGTTGATAACCATCCCTCAACTCCAAAGCTTTGCATTTTTGAAATGCAAAAGTACGAATCGTTTCCACCTTGCCAAAGTCAACCGTCGTAAGCCCCTCACATTCTGCAAATGCATAATTACCGAGCTCTGCAATGTTCTCTGACAGGTCAACTTTCTCTAAACGGGAATTCTTATAAAAAGTACGCGCGCCGCTCATTGAAGTACAGCTATCCGGAATCTCGATGGTTACTTTATCCTGGCATAAAGTGGAAGCTGCAAATGCCTGTACAAATGCTTCTTCTTCTATTTTGATAACGCCTCCTAAATCCACAGATGTTAACATGGTCAAGCTTGGCGCGTTATTGTATGCCCCCTCGTCTGCCATGAAAAACGATCTCTTGCCAAGCGTGTAAGCCGTTTCCGGCATTTTTACTGTCTGAAGTAAAAGACATTCCTGAAATACGCCCGGATATTTACTATTCGGCGCAGCTCCGTTTCCGGTAGAGCCAATCATGGTAAGCGCTGTAAATCCTGATAAATCCGCCGTCTGAATAGTACTACTTGAAAATGCTGCCTGACCGATCCCCTTTAAATACTGCTTATCCGCCGGCAGTACATCTTCTGCATTCATAATGTTTTCACACGCATTAAACATATTGGTCGGAATCTCGGTCCATGAGGCAGGATCCGCATATACCATTTTGCTGACACCGGTGCCGGCAAAAACACCCATTCCGCATGCCTTTCTTGAAGCATTGCCGGTATCATTCGGTATGTAATCCGGCATATAAAATTCTTCGTTCTTCCCCCGGCTCTTAGTCTTAAATGTTGTAAACTTACTCTGCCCGCAAAATGCCCCGCTATTTAAAAACAGCACGTCCTTCACGGAATCCGGCAAAATAACCACAGCCATAGCCGGACCCTTTCCTGTTTCAGCAACATATCTCAAATTGTAACAGCGTTGATCCTCGTTTTGTTTTTTAGTAACCGTATCCGCCTGCGCAAATGCAACGCTGCCAATCTCCGCCAAACTGCTATAACCGGAAAGATCTAACGTAGGAAACCTGCAGCCAAAGAATGCCCCATCTCCAATTTTCGTAATTTTGCTCTCTCCACCACCAAGTGAAAGGGAAGCTACTGCCCCGTCATAACATAAGCGTTCCGGAATCTCTGTCCATGTATTGGGCAGCGTAACCTTCTCTAGTGAAACACACTTTTCAAATACGGATACCCCGACATTGTCCTGTGAACAGGAGGAAGGCACGATCACGCTTGGAAGCGCTGCGCACCAGAAAAATGCTCCGTCCCCCAACTCATCAAGCGTTGCCGGAAGCTTATTCACATCGGACTGCAATGTTCCCTGCTTCTTGATCTTGATGCTGTCAAGGCTCTTCATCTCATAAAATGCATATGGTTTGATTGCCAACTTATCTCCGGCATTTTCCGGCAATACCATTTGGGTCACGTTTACATTGCCGTGGAACGCCTCAGAACCAATCGTTCTGGCAGCGCCGGATCCACCTGACTCCCATGTGATGTTCTCAATCTTAGACGCTGTTTTGATATCATCTATCTTTCCCACGTCTGAGTTGCCATATTGATCATTGCCCTCTTTGAATACACGGCTGAAGAAAAATGCACGGCTGCCGATACTCGTAACAGATGCCGGAATGGTCACACTTGTAAGCGACCGGCAGTTGGTAAACACCTCACTTCCGTAAACCGTATTTGTTTGAGTCTTCTGATGGGTTGTGGCATCCTCCTTGATGCTGCCATCATTTCCACCCTGCGGCAGCGACTTGATCTTTTCCAAATCTGTTTTTTTATCACCGACGCCATAAACTGTAAGCTGCTGATAACCAATTGTCTTAAGCGCTGTCATCTTTCCCATAAATTCTGTATCGGTGATAGCCGTGGAACGGAATGCGCAATCGCCGATCGCAGCCACCTTGACAGGAGAGGTAGTTCTCTGTGTCACTTTGGCAAGCTGGGTACAGCCATCAAACGCATAATCCGGAATCTCTTTGAGATTTGGTGACAGTGATACGCTTTTTATCTGTGATGTCACGCCCGGATCAATCGGCAGTGAGGGATTACTGCTGTTTGGCAGCACATAGATGCAGAAACATCCCTTACCAATGCTGTTGACCGAATCCGGAAGATAGATACCCGTCTGCGGATTGTTTTTCTCATACATAGTCGATAATGTTGTATTTGCAAATGCATATGCACCAAGTTCCAGGCTTTTTGTCGTTGGCAAAATAACTGTATTGACATTGGTTGCGCTGTCAAAAACAGAATCTGCAATCGAATTTAAGTTTGTACAATTGGACAAATCAATGGTGGAATCCTTAAAATTCGCTTTCCGAAATGCCCTGGACAATATTTTTTCCAGCTTGCTTCCGTTTTCAATGGTTACAGTAAGCCCAACGTCATCTTTGGTTCCTGTGTTACCAAACGCCTCTGCCGGAATCGACTGAATGCCTCTGCCAATTGTGACCTTTGCAAGCGCCTGGCAGCCCGAAAACAGGCTGGCAGAATTTTCCAACACACGTCCATCGCTAAAACTTGGAAGCTTAATCTCTGTCAAAGCGACATCATTATTAAATACCAACTGTCCAACAGATCTAAGGGATTGCGGCAATGTAGCCTTAGCCGCTGTGCTATGTACCGCTGCCAGGCTGCGGCAGGCAGCAAAAGCATAATCTCCAAGTTTTGTAAGGTCATCCGGTAATGTAATCTCGGTTAATTCCGTACAGTCTTTAAATGCATTGGCATTGATTTCCTTAATAGTATCGGGAAGTTGTATCTCCATAAACTGACACCCGGTAAACTCCCCTGCCCCAATTGACGTAACGCCCGTACATGTGCTGATATTAATAGAAGATGCATTTTTTGCCTCGCCCAGACCTTTCAGATTCGTAATCTTTCCGGCATTACTATAATCCGTTAGATCCAATTCGTTGGTAAAGTTCTTGAGTTCTCCCCGCGTCAAATCGCTTACGCTCTCACCTGTTGCATTACTATATGCCTTCAAAACTGCCTTTTGCAGCTCCTCATCCGGCATAAATGCGCTTAAGTTTTCAGCGAGCCTTAACTGTAACTCCTCCTCTGTCTCCTCTACCGCTGCTTCCTCATCAGCGGTTTCCTCTGTCACGGCTTCTGTCGCTGCCGCCTCTTCCGTCACTTCAGTTGCCGGTTCTTCTGTCACCTCTTCTGTCGCTGCTGCCTCTTCCGTCACTTCAGCTGCCGTTTCCTCCGTTCCAGCTTCCTGCGTAGTGACTGCCGAAGGGTTCTCCTCCTCTTGTTCCTCCTGCTCCCGAGTGACAACCTGGTTGCCCGCCTCTGCCGCGAAAGCAATACCCCCCCCCGGTACTCCGACACTGGATAAAACCATTGCAGCAGCCAGAGCCACACTCAAAGCTCTCATGCCTTTCTTCCTCATTCCCATACTCCTTTCTTCCTCCCCGCCTGATTAGCGGATTCGTCTCTTTCTCAAAACAGATACTTGTATTATAATCCAATTTCTGTTTTTTGTAAATCAGATTATTCGCACTTTTCTACGATATCCGCTATCCCTCTAAGATTCCCATTTAAAGACGACAAGACCTGCAACCGCAATCACAATCCCAATCAGTTTCACCCACGAAAAATCTGTCTTCTCGACACCGAACCAGCCAAACAGCTCAATGACATAAGCAACCAGCACCTGGGTAATCACAATCGCCAACACTGCCTTTGCAGGCCCAAGCTCTGCCATGCTCTGAATCACCGTAAACGTGATAAATGCCCCGATCACACCGCCAAGCAGCATATACTTGTGATCTACCTTAAATAACTCCCCGACCGGAACCTTTCCCATTTCCGCAAACAGGAAAAAGCCCAGACAGACAAGAAATCCGGTCAGCTGCACAAAACAGTTTGTAATCCACGGCCCCGTCTCCTTTGTCACTCCTGTATTAAAGACACCCTGTACACTCATCAATGCTCCGGAAAGCATCGCAATCAAAAAGCCCCACATAAACCATTCCTCCTGGATTTGAATTTGCCATAACGGTTCAAGTCCGTTACAACCTGTTCTTATAGTATGTGAAGCTTTTCCTGATTTTTATTCATTTTTCATTGTCTTTTGCAGGCGGTCAAGCTGTTCTTTCACATCAGCGCCGCCCCAGATTGCATCAAAGGCAATACCGCCCTCTGACAGATAATCGCCAAGCGCCATCACCTTTGGCACCGGCTCGGAATTTAGATACTGTGCATATATCACCGACTGTAGGCTGTCAGTCTCCTGTTCCCCGTTTACAACAGGCAGCCTGCCATTTCCTGCATACTGCTTGTCTGCTGCCCCCACGCTTAGATAAAGCGCAAACAAATTGCCAAGATTCGTATCCGCTCCGTAGGGATTTACAAATGCGCCATATGTGGTAGAAAGCGTTGTGGTCGATAACACATCTGTCAGGCTTGGCACATAGGAAATCCGGTAATCTGTCTCTTCCTGATCTGTCTCTTCGGCATTCTCCGCCCCATTTTCCGTATTCCCATCCTGCATTTCATAGAGAACCGGCAGAATATCAGACTTGCAAAGTCCCAATACCAGTGTTCCCTCCCGAATCCTGTTTTTAATGGTATCATGGGAAATGTTATTCTTATTCATCCACAAATAAGCGCTTAACGACTGGAAATATTCCATCGCTTCAATGCATTTTTCGTCATTTACCTTAAACGCTTCGCTGTCATCTCCATTTTCACCAAAAAGCTCTGCATAGCTTGCCAAAAACATGGTATTGATATATGGATCTGCAACATCCCATCGGAAGATGGCCTTTGTGGAACCCGTATCTTCATATTCATCCGCAAAATTAAGGATATCTTCAATGGATGCCGGCGCATTAGGAAGCAAATTTGCATCATATACCAGACAATATGTGTCAAAGTAAACCGGATATCCGTACTGCCTGCCCTTATAGGTCACTGCTTTTTTTGCGGTGTCCGGATAATATTCCTGCCAGAAAGAATCCGCCAGCCATGTATTTTCCGATGCCATGCCGCTTAAAACTGCCAGTTCAATCTGGTCGTTGCCTGCTAAATACACATCCGGCGCGCTTCCTTTCTGGTTTGCCTGGTTCATATCATCAAACAGGCTCACGCCGTCATAATAGACAAGATTGACTTTGGCACCATACTCTTTTTCAAAATCCCCTGCCACCGTTTCCAGCCATGCCTTATCCTCATCATTTGTGTACCAGCAGGTGAGTTCTTTTAAAACCGTTCTTCCCTGCCAATAGGACATAAGCCCCTTATAATCTTTTGGAACCGAAACCGGCTGTTCCTGCTCCTTTTGGATGCCGCATCCTGCAAGGCACCCAAACAGCAATATAAAAATAAATATACCTGCGAATATTTTTTGTCTCATTCTTCTTCCCTTATGTTTCATACGCTAGTCCACCGAATCTTAGGCTGCCTGACTCAAAGCAGACATGCTCCTCGTCCGTATTCGCTTTACTAGAACAACGGTTCCTTCAAAATAGCAGTTCCAATACCTTTTTCCGTGAAAAATTCCAGAAGCAGGCAATGTTCCACACGACCGTCTAACACATGGACTCTCGATACCCCGTTTTCGATCGCATCAATACAGTTTGTGAGTTTCGGAAGCATTCCCCCTCCTACAATCCCTTTCTCGATAAAACCTTTCGCCTCTGTCACATCCATCTCGGAAATCAGCGTATCTTTGTCTGACGGATCAATAAACACGCCCTCGATATCGGTTAAAAATACAAGCTTTTCTGCCTGAATCGCTTTTGCGACTGCGCAGGCTGCATCATCCGCATTAATGTTATAGCTTTCAAAATTTTCAGAAGAACCAATCGGGGCTATGACCGGAATAAAATCATTGTCAATCAACGTATCCAAAATCTTGGCGTTTACACTCTTTACCTCACCGACATACCCAATATCCTTTCCACCCGGAAATCTCTTGGTAACCGTCATAAGCCCGGCATCCTTTCCGCTGATTCCCACTGCATTCAGGCCTAACTTCTGCATCATCTGCACCAGGCCTTTATTGACTTTGGAAAGCACCATCTCTGCAATCTCCATCGTCTCGGTATCCGTCACACGCAGCCCATTGATAAACTCCGGCTCCTTGCCAATCTTTTCCACCCATTTGCTGATTTCCTTTCCTCCGCCATGTACAATAATCGGCTTTAACCCAATCAGCTTCAGAAGCGCCACATCCCGGATTACATTATATTTTAAATCCTCATCCAGCATTGCGCTTCCACCATACTTGACAACCACCTTGCTTCCGTTGAATTTCTGTATATACGGCAATGCTTCAATCAATGTCTGTGCCTTTGCAATTACCTGTTCCATACTGTTATTCTTGTTAATCATTGTTCTTTCCTTTCTCTGCATCATTTTCAATAGACTCTTACGGGAACATTGGAGCCTGCTGCAAGCCCATCTCCTCCGGCAGTCCAAACATCAGGTTCATATTCTGCACTGCCTGTCCGGCTGCCCCTTTTACAAGATTATCGAGCGCGCCCATGACAACAATTCGTCCGGTGCGCTCGTCTATTTTAAAGTTCACATCCACATAATTGCTGCCCTCTACCCAGCGTGTCTCCGGGCAGATATCCCGGTCAAGCACCCTGATAAAACGCTCTTTAGCATAATATTTATCATATACGGCTTTTATCTCCTCGTAGGATGATTTCCCGACAAGATTACCGTATGCCGTCACCAAAATTCCACGGTTCATCGGCACTAAATGCGGGGTAAATGTAAGTAAAACCTCCCTGCCGCATGCATAACCTAACTGTTCTTCAATCTCCGGCGTATGACGGTGTGTGGTGACGCCATATGCCTTCATGTTTTCATTGACTTCGCAATAAAGATTATTGATCTTCGCTCCTCTTCCGGCTCCGGAAGTTCCGGATTTTGCATCTATGATAATGCTGCCCAAATCAATGATTCCTTCTTTTACCAACGGATAGAGTGATAAGATCGAACAGGTTGTATAGCAGCCGGGATTGGCAACTAAACGTTTTCCTCTTATCTCTTCCCGGTTAATCTCGCAGAGTCCGTAGACAGCTTCTTCTATGAATTGTGGTGACTTATGCTCCATGCCATACCATTTTTCATATGTAGCAACATCCTTAATCCGAAAGTCTGCGCTTAAATCGACAATCTTTGCTTTTGACAAAATCGCTTCATTTACAAGAGATGCGCAAAGCCCCTGTGGCGTGGCAGTGAAAATAACATCTGCCTTTTCGGAAAGCGCATCCATATTATCATCCAGGCATTTGGCATCCACAATTTCAAACATATTGCCAAACACCTCATCATATTTCTTATCAATATAACTCCGGGATCCATACCATACAATCTCGGTCTCCTTATGTCCTAATAATAATCTTACCAATTCCTGTCCTGCATATCCCGTAGAACCAATAATTCCTGCTTTAATCATATCGTCTCTCCTTTTATGGCTATCCTCTGTCCACAAGCCACATTTTAACCTGAATTTTTATTATAACACTCTTTGTTCCCTATGTATAGAAAAATGTTCAAAAACCACAGGTGTTTTATAATTATACATTTTTATTGAATAATATGCAACCCCCTGTATTCAAAAAACAGGTAAAATCAAATAGCAGTCCAGACATATCCATTCATAAATCATCAAAATATGGTTGCATATTCCTTACATTCGTTGTATATTATGGGATAGGGTTTCGGAATGCCATATCCGGATTCACAAATGCATAAAGGAAGCATATTTATTTTAGGAGGACTTTATAATGAAAGAAAAAGTTATTTTAGCTTACTCTGGTGGATTAGACACCACAGCTTTAATCCCGTGGTTAAAGGAAAACTACGACTATGAAGTAATCTGCTGCTGTATTGACTGCGGACAGGAAAGTGAATTAGACGGCTTGGAGGAACGCGCAAAACTCTCCGGCGCTTCTAAGTTATATATTGAGGATATCACGGATGAATTCTGCGATGACTATATCGTACCTTGCGTGCAGGCAAACGCAGTCTATGAAAACAAGTATCTGCTTGGAACCTCTATGGCGCGTCCGGGTATTGCCAAACGCTTAGTGGAAATCGCCCGCAAAGAGGGTGCCAGCGCAATCTGTCATGGCGCTACCGGCAAAGGAAATGACCAGATTCGTTTCGAGCTTGGCATCAAGGCATTTGCTCCGGACTTAAAGATTATCGCTGCATGGAGAGATGAAAAGTGGACATTACAATCCCGTGAGGAAGAAATTGAATACTGCAAACAGCATGGCATTCACCTTCCGTTTTCTGCTGATTCTTCCTACAGCCGTGACCGCAATTTATGGCACATCAGCCATGAAGGCCTTGAGTTGGAGGATCCTGCAAATGAACCAAACTACGATCATTTACTGGTGTTAGGCGTAACACCGGAAAAAGCGCCGGATGAGGGTGAATATGTAACCATGACATTTGAAAAAGGTGTTCCAAAGTCCGTAAACGGCAAGGAAATGAAAGTTTCCGACATCATCCGTGAGCTAAACAAATTAGGCGGCAAACACGGTATCGGAATCGTTGATATCGTAGAAAACCGTGTTGTCGGCATGAAGAGCCGCGGTGTATACGAAACGCCAGGCGGAACCATCCTCATGGAAGCGCACCAGCAGTTGGAAGAACTGGTATTAGACCGTGAGACAACCGAAATGAAAATCAACCTGGCAAATAAGTTCGCGCAGGTTGTATATGAAGGTAAATGGTTTACTCCTCTGCGCGAAGCATTACAGGCATTTATTGAAAAGACACAGGAGCATGTAACCGGAGAAGTCAAATTCAAACTTTACAAGGGGAATATTATCAAAGCGGGAACCAAATCTCCATATTCCCTGTACAGTGAGGATCTCGCATCCTTCACAACCGGTGATTTGTATGATCACCATGATGCAGAAGGCTTCATTACATTATTCGGTTTATCAACCAAAGTCCGCGCCATGAAAGAAAATGGCATGATCTCTTAACCAAAACACCCCAAACCTTGCTGTAATGGCTCGGTTTGGGGTGTTTTTATGGTAAATATTTCGTTATGCTAAACGGCATGAAGATTTTTCAGCGAAAGATCCAGAATCGGCGCAGAGTGGGTGAGCGCCCCGGATGAAATGTAATCCACGCCAATATCAATTAAATTAGCCACATTTTCCTTTGTCACATTACCGGAACATTCGGTCTTTGCCCTTCCATCAATCATCGCAACCGCCTGCTTCATCATTTCCTTATCCATATTGTCTAACATGATGATATCCGCGCCGGCTTCCACCGCTTCCCTCACCATATCAAGGGTTTCACACTCCACTTCGATCTTGCGCACAAACGGCGCATACTCCTGTGCCATGTGTACTGCCTTCGTTACGCTTCCGGCAGCTCCGATATGGTTATCTTTCAGTAAAATCCCATCCGACAGGTTAAATCTGTGGTTGTACCCACCACCGATTTTCACTGCATATTTCTCAAACACACGCATATTCGGCGTTGTCTTTCTTGTGTCCAAAAGTTTCGTCTTACTCCCCTCAAAAAGCGCCGCAATCGAATGGGTATAGGTTGCAATTCCACTCATGCGCTGCAAATAATTAAGCGCCGTGCGCTCTCCCTCTAACAAAACACGGATATCTCCCCTCACCTTACCGATGAGCTGTCCATTCTTTACCTCGTCACCATCCTCTGCCATCCCGTCAAACCGTGTCTTTTGATCCAACAGTTCAAATACCCTGCAAAATATTGGAAGTCCTGCAATCACGCCATCCTGCTTGCATATCAAATCCACTTCACCAAGCTGGTATTGCCGCATCACGGAATTGGTGGTAATATCCTCGCTTGTAATATCCTCTCTTAGCGCCTGTAGGATGAAATGATCTACATTCAAATTCATTAACTCTCCCATGTTTGATTTTTCCTTTCTCTTTCCATATGTATCACGCCTTGTTCCCATCCGGTTAGAGGCTCCACAGATCTGCGTTCTTCAGATCCTGCCGTTTTTTTCCATCTTCCCGGATCCTTTCCCTGACACAATCATGATAGGTTGACATAACATCCTCATATGTATTCCGCTCCAACACCCTGCATATTTCAGCTAATTCCGCTTCAAGACTCTGCGTTATGTCAACCTCCTGATAACCTGCTAAAATATCCTCTGCCGCCGCTCTTGCCCATACAAGACTCTCCAATAAAGAATTACTTGCCAGCCGGTTGGCGCCATGCACTCCATTGCAGGCAGTCTCCCCGGCTGCATATAAACGCTCCATGGTCGTTCTTCCCTGTAAATCAACCTTCACGCCACCCATAAAATAGTGCTGCGCCGGTACAACCGGAATACATTCCTTCGTAATATCATATCCCTCTTCCAGACAGCGCCTGTAAATATTCGGAAAACGCTTCACGATATCGGCTGGCGGCATCTTTTCCAAAGACAGCATCACATAATTTGTTTTATCCTGTTTCATCTGCCTGTAAATCGCCTTTGCCACCACATCTCTCGGCTGCAGCTCATCCGTAAACCGCTCCCGGTTCTTATCATATAACACTGCGCCCTCTCCGCGGACAGACTCGGAAATCAAAAATCTTCTCCCTGCCCGTTTGGAATATAGCGTGGTCGGATGGATCTGCACATAATCCACATTTTCCAATTCAATGCCATGCTTCATGGAAATGGCAAGCGCATCTCCTGTCAGCTGCCGGAAATTTGTGGAATGTTCATAAAGCCCGCCAATTCCACCACAAGCCCATACCGTATAATCAGCCGGAAAGCTTTTCATTGTTTTGTCCGGCATCTCTGCCACAATACCATAACAGGTATTATCCTTTGCCAGAATATCCACCATTGTCGTATGTGTGCAGATCGTAATATTTTCCCGCTCCTGCGCCCTTTTCAACAGCTTTGATGTAATCTCCCTGCCGGTCACATCTGCATGATAAAGAATCCGGGAAGTAGAATGCGCGCCCTCTCTTGTAAAACAAAATTCACCGTTCTGCCGCTCAAACTCCACGCCAAAATCTACCAGTTTTCTTATAATATCCTGTGAATCCGATATCATTTTCTCCACGGCATGTGTATTATTCTCATAATGCCCTGCCCGCATTGTATCCTCGAAATAGGCTGCATAATCATCTTTGTTTTTTAGTACGCAGATTCCTCCCTGCGCCAAAAAGGAATCACTTTCCTCCATGTCGCCTTTGGTAATAATGGCAATCCGCTTATCTGCCGGAAAATGAAGCGCCGTAAACAAACCCGCAACGCCATTTCCCACAATCATGATATCAAATTCTTTTTTCATCATATTCTCCATTACACTGCAATCTGCAATGCACACTTTAAGGCTTTATCATGCTCCGTTCATCTGCTTTTCTTAATCCTCCGGCATCTTGTCCGGAATATCTTCATCTGCGCCCCGGTCATCATAATTGTCAAAAATGACCGTTCCCTTTTCGATATCATAAGCATCCAAATCCCCATAGGTTTTGCGTATCTGCTCATCAATTTCTTCTTTTATTGGCAAAAGCTGATCCATTGGCATATCGAGAAGCAGCGCTACCTCCTCCATTTCAATCCTGCCAAGCAGCATTCTTCTTGCCGCATCCACTTTCGCCTTATCTGTCTGATTCATGTTTCTCGCCTCTTTCTGATTAATCTAAATGCGCCAGCCAATCCTCATTTGCCGCCAGCACCTTCTCCATAGCCGCCCTGCCAGGCGCCCCGACCGTCGTTCGCTTTTCCACACATGTTTTCAGGCTGATGGCGTCATAAATATCCTCGTCAAAAACCGTGGAAATCTTCTGATACTCCTCCAAAGACATATCATCCAGAGAAATGTTCTTCTCAATGCAATATAATACCAACTGACCGACAATGCCATGCGCATCACGGAACGGCACGCCATGATTTACCAGATAATCTGCTGCATCTGTTGCATTGGCAAATCCATTTCTTGCGCTTTCCTCCATCCGCTTTTGGTTTACCGACATGGTGCGGATCATTCCCGTAAATAATGCCAGACACCCCTTCACGGTATCTATGGCATCAAATGTCATCTCCTTATCCTCCTGCATGTCCTTATTGTATGCAAGCGGGATTCCCTTCATTGTCGTCAACATCTGCGTTAATGCGCCATAAACACGGCCTGTCTTACCACGAACCAGTTCCGCAATATCGGGATTTTTCTTCTGTGGCATAATGGAACTTCCGGTGCTATAGGCATCATCCAATTCCACAAACTGATACTCATTGGAATTCCAGATAATAATTTCTTCCGAAAAACGGCTCAAATGCATCATGATGGTAGACATTGCGCTTAACAGTTCTATCACATAATCCCTGTCCGATACGGAATCCATGCTGTTAAGAGTCGGCGCTTTAAATCCAAGCAGCTTTGCCGTCATATCACGATCTAACGGATAAGTGGTTCCGGCAAGCGCGCCTGCGCCGATCGGGCAATAATTCATTCTCTCATAAATATCGCATAATCTTCCATAATCCCGTTTAAACATTTCCATATATGCGCCAAGATGATGCGCCAGTGTGATTGGCTGCGCCTTCTGCAAATGGGTAAATCCCGGCATATAGGTATCTAAGTGTTCTTTCATAAGACTATGTAAGACACCTGTTAATTCCTTTACCAGACCCTTTAACTCCAAAATTTCCTTGCGGACATAGAGCTTCATATCAAGCGCCACCTGGTCATTTCTGGAACGCCCCGTGTGAAGCTTCTTGCCGGCATCCCCAATCCGGTCAATCAAATTCGCCTCCACAAAACTGTGAATATCTTCATACTCAGATGTAATTTCAAGCCTGCCGCTTTCCACATCTGCTAAAATCCCTTCCAGACCTGCTAAGATCTGTTCTCTCTCATCCTCTGTTAAAATACCGGTCGCTGCAAGCATCTTCACATGCGCCATACTGCCCTCTATGTCCTCACGGTAGAACTTCCGGTCAAACGCAATGGATGCGTTGAAATTATATACGAACCGGTCGGTTTCCTTTGTAAACCGTCCGCCCCAAAGCTGTGCCATAATACTGTCCTCATTTCTTTCTATTTTTCACTGTAATGCTTTCGATACCCGTCTCATTTTACCGCAATTCCACAGTTGAGACAAGAGCGGTAAAACCACTTTCCTGCTATTCCCGAAAAACCGCGCCACAGCGAATGGATAAGAAGGTTGCCACGCCCCTTACCACAACAATGCACTCATTCACATCCACTCTCTTTAGCTCATCCGGCTTTAGCGCAGCAGTCTTATAGATTTCCTTACCCATGACCTTTGTCTTCCTTATCATGACGGAATCCGCATTCTCCAACACATATTTCTGCGCCGGCTCATCATATGCTCCAAAATAGATCATGGTATCACAACTGTCAAACACCTCTTTCCATGTATCGCAAGCCTGCTCCAACTGTGAAAAATTGTCCACAAGCAGCATACTCCCGACATTGTACTGCGGAAACTGTGTCAGCAGATGTTCAAAGTTTACAACCGAGCCTGTATCAGCAAGCACATTAAAATAAATCATTACCATACGGTCTTTATTATCCTTTCTGGACTCATGGCAAAGCGCATGGCAAATCTGCGACAGAACCATAGAAGTAAACAGCCCTGCATAGCGCAGTGTTGACGGAACCACAATATACAGCACCTCTTTCCCAAGATATAAATGCTGAAAATTAAGTGATTCTGTTTTTGTCAGTGTGATAAGCCGTTCATCTTTAAAAAACTGAATCCGCTCATAGCAGGACTGCAAAAGCTCCGGATACTGCTGACCTGCCTCCTGCTTGAAATCCTGAAAACGCCCGCACTCCTCCTCATTCGGTCCCTGTGGAAACTGCCCGGAAAACAATTTATCAAGCTTTTCCTCCCGGTCTTCATTTGACAACAGATTCACGACTGCTGTCAATGTCTTTGGGTTTCCATATTTCATATAACATGAAATTAAAATCCTGAAAAATTTCTGTTCTAAATTCTTTACGGCAGCACGCTCCTCACCTGTCGCTTTCAGGTAGTAGTTAGAATCTGTATTATCTATGATACACTGTACCAGAATATTTACATCTTCTGCATCACGAAGATACGCAAATGGATTATAGCCGTCACTTTCCTCCGGACTCATAAGATGAATGCGTTTGACCGTGTAGCCTCTTGCCACAAAATCTTTTGCAGTGTCCTTGAAACAGACGCCGTCAAAATCAACAATAATATAATTGCTGTCATCATCCTTGAGATTTTCCAATACCGTATCATAGTTATTCTTTTTGTCATCAAAAATTAAAATATTATTGTTTCTCCTTGTCTGGACATAATCCCTGCTCACAGACAATGTATTGGAAAGAGCGCTCGTTCCACGCTCACTTCTCGAACATTCCAGCTTTAACTGCTCAATCTGATGGCATTTATTTGAAATATTTACATCCAAATCCTTTAATTGTTCTCGTATACCCATAATCATGCCTCCATTACTCTTTATACTATGCAATATTTTTCTGATAAAGTCAATAATCTTGTTTCCTTGAGTTTCCGCATAATTATCCACACTTCCTTGATTCGTACCAGACTATTATC
>JAMPFS010000049.1 GCA_023664325.1 Clostridium sp. | reverse complement strand
GGTTTGTTTCCGCATGGCGGTAGCCGTATTCAAACACACGGAAAATAATCGTCTCGTCCTTTTCCATCTGTGCCTCAATGTGGTAGCTGTGCGAGCCGTTAATTGTCAAAATCGTGTCGGCAAGAATCCGTTTTAATTTATCATTGGTAAACTCCGTCCAGTTGTAGGTAATCGTGCTGTCCGGTGGATAATCCGTGTCAAACAGACCGTTGATTAAATTGACAACCGCCGTGGAGGACAGCGTTAAAATCTTCTTGATGGTTTTGTCGTAGATTTGTGTAATCTTTTGGGGATTGTCAGCCACTTGTGTCTTGGCTGTCATTTCTGCTTCATCTGTATATGCATTTTTATAATCTTTTCTCATAAACGTATTTCCTTTCTTTGTCATGGTGAAATAAGCAATTGTAAAACTTTTAATTTCTAAAATGTAGTTGTGCGATATAGACAATATCGCAAACAGGGTATTGGGGAGCCATCGGTACTTGCATTGAGCACTTGGCGATTCCTGAATACTTAGCGATACCTGTATACTTAGCGAGGTATTACCGAGCTTAGTAGGAAGGTATGCTTTAGCTGGTTTTGCCGAGCTTAGTAGATAGGTATGCCCTGGCTCGTGCCTGCGTTGATTTGTCTATATTGTACAACGGGCGTCTTGAAAAACAGAGTTTCGCAATTGCATATCATAATTAAAATAATCTGTTCGTAAAATAAAATTGTTTTCAATATAAAATATGGGATAACAATGATACAATTTACCATGAAAATTTAGAGATGGTCTGCCTGCGACTGTAACGCCATGAACCACAAACTATCCTGCCATTTGGCACAAAAATAGAAACGGTCTGCCTGCGACCGCAATACATGACAAATGCTCCTGCCGTCTGGCAGTGAAAAATTCAGAAAATCATATATGCATCATAGCATAAAACCGAGGGATTTGACAACATTTTTTCAGCTTTCGCAAATAGCAGGTTAAAAAAGGGAAAAGTCAAATTGGGTTGTATATATTTACTAAGAAAAATTGCTATTTTTACAAGGAATTTTTGTTGTGATTTGTGCTAAAAATTGGTATAATTAGAATAGTATTTTGTACGATTTGATGAAAATAAGCGAAAGACAGCCAAAGAATGGCTTGGAAACAGATGTAAAGGGGGAAATATGGAAAACACCAGGAAAATAAAATATTGGATCATCCTTGCGTGTACAGTGTTTCTGTCCTTATGTCCGACACATCTGGCAAAGGCGGCAACGGGAACGGTCAATGTAACGGGAATTTGCGATTATGACCGGGCATACAAGGTGATAGGGCTTGTAAACAAAGAGCGCAAGAAGCAAGGGAGGTCTTCCCTTAAAATGGATGAAGACCTGATGAAAGCAGCCATGCTGCGGGCAGCAGAGTGCTCGGTATCATTTTCACATACCCGACCCAATGGGAAATCGTGTTTTACGGTCTGCAAGAAGTCTTACGGAGAGAATATTGCATATGGCTATTACATGATGACGGAACCGAAGGAGGCTGTAGAGTCGTGGATGGATTCTTCCGCGCACCGGAAGACGATTTTGCAAAAGGATTATAAGTCGATTGGGGTTGGATGTTTTTCAAAAAACGGTTATTGCTACTGGGTGCAGTGCTTCGGAATTGCGAAAGCGGATACAGGGGAACTGCCGCAGACAAAGGAAACGACCTATCAGGTCTCGGTAAAGACCAATATTAAGGTTTCTGCGGTTAAGAAGGTAAAGCTTTCCGCAGCCAAACACAAGCTGACGGTAAAATGGCAAAAGCAAAAGGGAGTTACAGGTTACAAAATCCAGATATCCACTGGCAAGAAGTTTAAGAAAGCGCAGACATCTTCCTATACAGTATCGAAGAATGTCACGAGCAAATCATTTACCGCAGTGAAAGGCAGGCAGTTAAAGGCTGGCAAGCGATATTATGTGCGGATATGCGCATATAAGCAGAAAAAGCAAAAGGGAAAAATGGTAACCGTTTGCGGAAAATGGACGGTATCTAATAAAAAATCAAAATAATGGTCTGGTGTGTTCATGCACCGGCGGTTAGGGAAGGCAGCGTGAGGAAGGCAGCATTTTTAAAGTAAGAAAGGGAGGAACAAAATGGGAAAAAGTAAGAAGAAACGAAGATTAGGCGCCTGGCTGTTGGCATTGGTGATGGTTTGCAGCTTGATTACGGTGCCGGCAAAGAGCGTGGAGGCGGCGGAAGTAAGCTATGCACTAACGGTAAAGGATGGGTATAGCAGCACATCTGTTACGATGGCGAAGAATCAATGGGGTGCTGATATTATCGGGGATGTGTTGTTTAATATACCCCAGGAGGCAGCAACACAGGATGCCCTCGCATCCAGTGGAATTACGAAGATGGAGGTAACACTGACCGTATCTTCCTTTACTTCCGGTGGCGGAGCAAGTCCGAAGGTCATGGCATATGTGCAGCCGGGAGAAGACGGTGGATGGGAATGGAATCAGTCCGAGGCTGTTGAATTGGAATCCGGCAAGCAATTAACGGTAACCTATGATTTATCAGGTATGAAATGGAACAACGGAAGTACGATGGGAAATATGGGAATCCGCTTTGCCAACTGCGCAGATGGAAGTAAGGTTTCCTTTACTATCAATTCTGCAAAACTGATTGGGCAGGCATGGGATGTGGAGAACGAAGATATTTCATTGTCCTATACCGGGCAGGATCAGTATAACGCATATACAGAGTATAAGTTCACAATCAAAAATGATGGAAACACCCCTGCGAATGGCGATTTGGTTATAACCTTTGATAAGCAGAGAGAGAAGAACTGGTGGACAGAAAACTTTTCAATTAATTTAAGTAATGATGGCAAGACACTTACTGTTTCCGGTGTATCTGTGCCGGCAGGAGGGAGTTCAGATGCCATACAGGTACAACTAAAACCAATGGGAGCAGCGATCACCTCTGTTTCTTTTGCAGGCAAGACCATTTCTGCCAGCGGAACTACATTAGGCGCTACCGGTGGTGGAGGCGGTGGCAGTACCACTGACGATTTTACAGGCTCCATTACCTATACGGTTCCGGATAACTGTGTGGATGATGCTGTAGAAACTCCGCTTGACAAGCACGGCAAACTGCATGTAGATATGAAGACATTGAAACTGACTGATGCAAATGGCAATCCTTACCAATTGAGAGGTATCAGTTCACATGGAATCAATTGGGATGGCAATGGCGAGTATGAATATGAATATATTAATTTTAATTCTATTAAAAATGTCCGTGATATATTAAATGCAGATGCGATTCGGTTGGCAATGTACACAGCGGAGTATCATGGTTATACAACTGATGGCAACAAAAATCAATTAAAGTACCGTGTAGACAAAGGTGTACAGTGTGCTACGGCATTGGGAATGTATGCAATTGTAGATTGGCATATTTTAAATGCAAACCCGAAGAATAACGTTAATGAGGCAAAGGAATTTTTTGAGTATGTATCAAAAAGATATAGCAGCTATGATAATGTGCTGTATGAGATTTGTAATGAGCCGACAAGTGGAATTTGGTCTGATATCAAAACATATGCAGAAACTATAGTGCCAGTCATTAAGAAAAATGATCCGGATGCAGTTATTATTGTTGGAACGCCAACATGGTCGCAGGATGTTGAGATTGCAGCGGACAATCCGTTAAAAGATGCAGACGGCACCCTGATGGATAACGTGCTGTATACGATTCATTTTTATGCAAATGAGCATAAGGACTCTTATCGGAGTAAGTTAAAATCAGCACTTAATAGAATACCAATTTTCTGTACAGAGTATGGTATGACTCCGGCAAGTGGTGATGGGGCAAATAATTTTCCGGAAGCTACGACATGGCTTAATTTATTGGATGAGAATTGTATCAGTTACTTTGTATGGAATTTAAGTGAAAAACCTGAAAGTTCTTCCTTAATCATGAACGGTAGCAATACTTGGGATTCATGGACAGCTAATAACTTAAGTGAGTCCGGTAAATGGATTAAAGAACAATATGCATTAAGAAAGACAATTAATAATTCTGCGGGTGTGTCTGTGGATTCCGTGACCTTAAATAAAACATCCCTGACGTTAAAAGAGGGAGAAAGTGAGATCTTAGAGGCAACAGTAGAACCATCAGGAATAGCCAGATGGACATCCGATAAACCATCTGTTGCAATGGTTGATAACAGTGGAAAAGTAACAGCGGTTGGTGTTGGAACTGCTCAGATTACAGCCACAGCAGGCGGAAAGTCAGCGGTTTGTACAGTCACCGTAACAGCGAAACCTGTAGCGGTTTTAGCGGCAGATGATGTTTCGCTTGAGACAACCTATGGGGATGATGTAACTGCTAAAACAGTCACTATAAACAATACAGGTGAGGCGGAAGCGCAGTCTGTATCCGCAGCTTTGGAATCAGGAGCAAGGATGGCTTTAAGTACCGGCAGTCTGGCGGCTATCGCAGCAGGCGGTAAAGCAGATATACAGATTACGCCAAAAGAAAGGTTGAATGCCGGCACTTATGAGGACACAATTGTTGTTACCTATAATAATGGAAAGGGTAAGACTACTTTGTCGATCCCTGTATCTTTGAAGGTGAACAAGCGGAGCATTACCATCAAGGCAAAGGATCAGGAAAAAGTATATGGTGAGGAGAATCCGGAATGGGATTATGAAGTTACTTCCTCCGGCAAGCTGGTTGATGGGGATGTGTTAGATCTTGCGTATAGCACTACTGCCACCCAAGCCAGTGATGCAGGCACCTATCCGATTGAAATTTCGGCAGGCAGTGATCCGAATTATACGATTAGCACAGCAGCTGGCACACTGACGGTTAAAAAGAAACCGGTTACAAAGGTTGCTTTCCCGAATGCTTCTGCAATTACGGTAGGTGATAGCCTTGAAGCCTCAGAGCTAACAGGCGGGGATGACAAATACGGAACGTTTGCATGGGTAGATTCAACGTTAGTGCTTGGAGAAGATGCTGAGAGTGCAGATGTTGTATTGACATTGAATGAGCAGGCAAAGAAAAATTATTCATTTGAGGGTATTGTCGGATATGAGGCTTCAAAAGATACTATTACCGCGCAAGTAGAGATATGGGTGAAAGCGGCAAATACACCGGACATTGTATTCCCAACAGTAGTAAAGCCACAACAGTTTGGGCAGAAGCTTGAGGATATTGACTTAACAGGTGGTTCTACAGAATATGGAACATTTACATGGAAAGACGAAAACATTACATTGACAGAGATTGGTGATGTATGGTTTGATGTGACATTTACCCCAAATATTGATGCTGTGTCTACATACAAAATGCGAGTGATTACAAGGAGCGTAAAGGTTACAGTCGAGAAAGCAGATAATCCTGATACCCCGGATGCACCGGAATTGGTAAAACGTACAAGCGCTACCATTCAGGTAAAAGCAGCGGAAGGTTATGAATATTCAAAAGATGGCGGAGAAACATGGCAGAGCAAGAATACATTTACCGGGTTATCAGCCTTTACAAAATATTCGATTATTGCGCGGATAAAGGAGACAGAAACCAAGAAGTCAAGTGAGAACTCTGATGCGTTGACTGTATATACATTGGTAGAGGATCCGTATGTGATTGATGTATCCAAGCTGGATGATAGCAACTATATAGATGCGCTTTGTAAGGCTGATGGAACTGCAACCATTGAATACAGTACTAATACACTGACCCTGAAAGAGTCTGGTGAAAGTTACACGATTACAGGCAGTAATCCGTCTGTGACGATTCAAGCGGCTGCGGATTCCAAGATAACCTTATCGGGTGCAACGGTGAAAGCTGTCAAGGTACCGGGAAAGGCAACAATCGCAATTACCGGTAATAATAAGGTTACAGATACCATTTCTTCCGATGGCGCTGGAATTATTACCGTAAGCGGCACTGGCACATTAGATACTTCAGGAATTATAAGCACTGGCACAAATGGTTCTGTTACGATTAAGAGTGGCACCTTAAATATTGATGCATCCGGCACAGACCATGCGGCAATCAAAGCGCCAACTATTGTGATAGAAGGCGGAACGGTTACAGCAATTGGCGGCAGTGGTTCACCTGCGATAACAGGAGATGATATCACGATTTCCGGCGGAACGGTTACGGCAACCAGCGGCAGTGGTTCACCTGCGATAGCAGGAGATGATATCACGATTTCCGGTGGAACGGTTACGGCAATCGGCGGTAATGGAGCTTCTGCAATTTCCGGCGGAGAGGTTCGTATAGAAGATGGAGCGGTTACGGCAACCGGTGGCGCAGGCGCTTCTGCAATTTCCGGTACGAATGTCTCTATGAAGGATAGTACGGTGACGGCAGATGCAGGAGAAGGCGCATCCGCTATTGAAAGTACAGGGCAGATTAAGATAGATGATTCACAGGTAGAGGTAAAGGTGGAGGAAGGCTCCGACAAGAGCGCCATTTCATCAGATGATATCGTGATTACCGGAACGACCACCGTTTCTTCTCCAAATAAAGACGTCAACTTGTATTCATCTACACCAAAGGATGAGAATGGGAAGGAATTGACAGACAAACAGCTTGTCACAAAAATCACTTTAGACAGTACAAGCAAAACAATAAAGGTTGGTGATAAAGTGACGCTGAAAGCGACAGTGGAGCCATCCGATGCAACGGATAGCAGTGTGACATGGAGCAGCAGCAATACGAAGGCTGCAACGGTTGACCAGAAGGGAAATGTAACTGCTGTTGCAGCCGGTACGGCGGTGATTACGGTTACAGCAAAGGATGGAAGCGGTAAGTCAGCAGCTTGTACCATTAAGGTGGAAGAAAAGGATAAAGAAGACAAGGATGATAAGGACGATAAACAGGATGAGAAAGTAGAGAGGATTAAGATTACGGGAGCTACGAAGAAAGTTGCTCCGGGTAAGAAGATTACTCTAAAGGCAGAGGTTTATCCGGAAAATGCAGCCAACAAAGCTGTAAAATGGACAGTGAACAATTCCAAATATGCATCTGTCAACAGCAAGGGCGTTGTGACAACCAAGAAGGCTGGAAAGGGCAAGAAGGTTACGGTTACAGCAACATCATTGGAGGACGGCAGCATAAAGGCGGTTTACAAGATTTCCATTATGAAGAATGCTGTAAAGAAAATTAAGCTTTCAGCCAAGAAGACAACCTTGAAGAAAAAACAGTCTGTAACGATAAAAGCGAAGTTTACCCCGTCAAAGGGAATCAGCAAAGAGCTTACATGGACTTCGAGCAATCCGAAGGTAGCAACCGTAAACGCAAAGGGTAAGGTTGTTGCCAAGAAGAAAGGAAAGACAAAGATTACAGCAAAGGCAAAAGACGGAAGTGGCAAGAAGGCTACGATTACCATTAAGGTAAAGTAATGAACAGATAGGAAACAGAAATAAAAGGCTTTCGCACGAAAAATCCTTATTCATAGAATGTAGGAGCTTCGTGCGAAAGCCTTTTTTAAGGTTTTTATAATTGTTTTTGATTATCCCATTTGTGCAAATAAAGCTGCGATTTCATCAGCAGAAAGTTGTTTGTTCGGATCACTGGTAACAGGTGCCACATTTGCCGGTTCCGTTTTTGGTTCTTCCGCAGCAGGCGCCTCTGCCTTTGGAGCAGGATCGGAAGCCGCAAACAGTGCTGCGATTTCATCGGCAGAAAGCTGTTTATTTGGATCTATATCGGTGGCAGCAGGCTTTTCAGCGGGTTTCTCCCTCTTTGGAGCAGGATCAGAAGCGGCAAATAAGGCTGCAATCTCGTCGGCAGAAAGCTGTTTGTTTGGATCACCGTCCAAAGCCGGTGCTGCAACAGGCTCCTCTGCGGGTTCAGCCGCTTGTGCTTCCGCCTCTTTGCCAACGACCGTAAAGGTAGGTGTAAATGACTCTTCATTTTCCGGAGTATTGTCTGCCTCTGGCGTATCAGCAGCCGGTTCCATGTCCGGTTCTTCTGTCGGAATATCCTCCATAGCGAGGGGTTCCTCTGTTGGGATATCCTCCATAGTAAGAGGTTCCTCTGCCGGAACATCTTCCATAGCAAGAGGTTCTTCCGCCGGAATATCTTCCGTAGCGAGGGGTTCTTCTGCCGGGATATCCTCCATAGCGAGAGGTTCTTCTGTTGGGATATCCTCCATAGCAAGAGGTTCTTCTGTTGGGATATCCTCCATAGCAAGAGGTTCTTCCACCGGAACAGTCTCCATAACAGGAGGTTCCGCTGTCTGTATAGGTTGCTGCGGAGCAACAGGCATTACCGGTGCCATATTCTGTGCAGAAAATTGAACCTTTTGTATGTTGTTTGAAATATTCTGTAATTCACGGGCAACTTTGTCAAGCTGTAAGCCCATTGTCTGATCCATTTCATTTGACTGGGAGTTCAGATAGTCCACAATCGTTTGCAGAGTAGCAATCACCTCATCATTGTTAGGCGTGATCTGGTCAAATCCCTGAGACATGGTTTCGCTTAAGTGGTTGCGGATCTCTTTCAAGGTAGAGATTAATTTCCTGGTGTTGTCTAAATCGTATTTAATCAGAAGCTTAGTCGCTTTGTTCTGTGTGTTGGAGAGGACGGTAAGATTTCGGTATAGGGCTTCCTGGCTTTCGGTATAGTTGCCCTCTAAAATGGTTACTGCCTTCGCTGTCTGCCTTGTAAACAGATAGGTTGCCTTGCCGATTTGCGCCTGCGTGCTGCTCATGTTCTCAAGCTGGGCGGAGAGGTCATCCACCATGCCTTTGATCTGTACATTCATGGATTTGTTCCGCATCGTGATAAATGTAATAATATTGTGTGTCAGTATGTATGCGGTAATCAAAAACAATACGCTGACTCCCGCTACTGCGTATATGACAGTGTGGTACATAATTAGCGTATAGATGAGAGCAATTCCTGCCGTTAAAGCTGCCAGCACTGAAAGTGCCAATTTGTTATCCTGTTTGTTCATTTGACATTTACCTCCGTGTATTTCTGATATTTTAAATAACTTTTGCCCATAAATAGAAAGCCATATCCATAATGATGGCAATGAATCCATCTGTATCGCTATGACCTTTTATGGCATTCGTGTTATTGTGCGAGTGCATTTGCATTAATAAACACATTATACATGAAAAATAATTATTCGTAAAGAAAATTGAGAGAACAATCGGATTTTATTAAATGGAAGATTTCATATCATTTTCATATTTCAATGTTTTAACAAATAGGGAAAACAGGAAGAATCAGACTTAAGGAAGAAAGGGAGTATGGAAATACAGGAATGGGCGGTATTTTACATACAAAGGTACGAGAGTGATGAAAACATGGAGAAAATGGCTATTGTCAGGAATCTGTATGCTGATGCTTGCATGTCTGGCAGGCTGCGGCAGGGAGCAGGGAACGGCGCAGATCCATATCGGGTATTTTAACAACGTGACCCATCCGCAGGCGCTGCTGATGAAGTCCGGGAACACCCTGCAGGAACGTGTGGGGGATGATGTAACCGTGGACTGGACAGCCTTTAATGCCGGCCCGGCAGAGGTGGAGGCGCTGTTTGCCGGAGATATTGATATTGGATATATCGGGCCGGTTCCGGCAATCAGCGCAAATGTAAAGTCAGACGGGGATGTGGTCGTGCTGTCCGGCGCAACGAAGGGCGGCGCCGTGCTGGTTACCGGAAAGGATTCCGGTATCGAAAGCGTGAAGGATTTATCGAATCACACGGTTGCCATTCCGCAGATTGGGAACACCCAGCATTTATGCCTGCTGGCGCTTTTGCGGGAACATGATCTGAAGCCCGTCACTGCCGGAGGGGATGTCACGGTCAGCGCAGTTGCCAATGCAGACGTTGCAAATATGATGGAACGGGGAGACATTGATGCAGCCCTTGTGCCGGAGCCGTGGGGCGCAACCCTGCTGGAACAGGGCGCGGAACTTCTCCTGGATTATGATGAAATCTATATGGAGGGAACCTATGATGTGGCGGTCGTGGTTGTCAGAAAGGAATTTATGGAGGAGCATCCCGACCTGGTGGAAGCGTTCCTGGCAGAACATGAGAATGCCACAAAGAGGCTGGAGGAGGACAGGGAGGCAGCGCTGAATGAAATCAATGCCGAACTGCAGAGCGCCACCGGAAAATCCCTGAGCGATACGATTATTGCGCAGGCATTTGAGCGCATCCGGGTGTCCACCGGTCTGAATGAGGATTCGGTCATGGGCTTTGCGCAGATCAGCAGGGAAGAGGAGTTTATTGAGGAAGTACCCGAAAAGGACAGCCTGTTTGGGAACTGATTACGGACAACCGGAAAACGGGGAGGAAGATATGTCATTGGAAATAAAAAATGTCAGTATGCATTTCAGCAATAATGAGGCGGCAACGCTGGAACATTTCAGTCTCTGCGTGGAGCCAGGGGAATTTGTCTGCATTGTCGGGGCTTCCGGCTGTGGAAAGAGCACCCTGCTGAACCTGGTTGCGGGGCTGATACAGCCGACCGACGGTCAGATTCTGCTGGACGGGAAGGAGATTACCGGCCCCGGCGCCGACCGGATGGTGATGTTTCAGGAGCATGGGCTGTACCCGTGGCTGAATGTCATTGACAATGTAAAATTCGGCATGAAGCTGGCAGGGGTTCCGAAGGAGGAGCAGGAGGAAAAGGCGGTACATTATCTGAAAATGGTGAACCTGCTGGAATACCGGGATTATCCGGTTCATCAGATATCCGGGGGCATGCGGCAGCGGACAGCGCTGGCACGGGCGCTGACGATGGATTCTTCCGTGCTTTTGATGGATGAGCCGTTTTCCGCGCTGGATAAGCAGACCTCGAATAAACTCAGGGAGGAACTGCAGCGGATCTGGATGGAAACCGGGCAGACCATTTTATTCATAACCCACAGCGTGGAGGAGGCGGTTTATCTGGGAGACCGCATTGTGGTACTCTATGCGGATTCCGGGAAGGAAGCGCATACGGTCGAAATCGGGCTGGAACGTCCGAGGCAGATCTATTCGCCGGAATTTGTGGAGCTGCGGCACCGGATACTGGAAGAAATCAGGGGGGAGGCATTTTAATGAGCGTCGTTATTTTTTTATGTCTGTTAATTGCATTATGGCAGCTGTTTTACTGGGTGGGCGTGGATGTGCTGGCGCTGTTTAAATCCTATGCCGTGCCTTCTCCCCTGGGCGTGTGGGAACGGCTGATCGCGCTTGGCAGTGACGGGACATTATGGCAGGCAGTCGGCAGTTCCCTGTTACGTGGTGTGGCAGGTTATGCCATTGCCGTTGTTGCAGGTCTTGCGCTGGGGCTTCTCATCAACCATTTTTCCTATCTGCAAAAGAATTTAAAGCCTTTGGTACTGGGGGTCCAGACACTTCCAAGCGTCTGCTGGGTGCCGTTTTCCATCCTGTGGTTCGGGCTGTCCACGCAGGCGATTTTGTTTGTCGTGGTGATGGGTTCGGCTTTCAGCATTGCCATTTCGGTGGACAATGCCATCAAGAATGTGCAGCCGATCTATATCCGGGCAGCGCTGACGATGGGAGCGGGGAAAAGCCAGCTGTACCGGAATGTCATTCTTCCGGCAAGCCTGCCGGAACTGGTGACCGGTCTCAAGCAGGGCTGGTCTTTTGCGTGGCGCGCGCTGATGGCAGGGGAGGTCATGACGACCTCGATTGGACTGGGGCAGACTTTGATTATGGGGCGCGACCTGGCAGATATCAACCAGGTCATGCTGGTGATGCTGGTGATTATCGTGGTGGGAATTTTGATTGACAAGCTGATTTTTTCCGTGATCGAGAAAAGGCTGCTGACGAAGCGGGGGTTATGGGAGGAACGGAGGTTCTGATTACAGATGCAAAAAGATTCCTAAAATTTCTAATGTAAGGATTGGTATTTTCTGCTATAATATAAATAGCAAATCTGTAGTGGATATGGTTTATAAAGTGTAGAAGCTGCTAGATATAATGTCTTCATAATATTACAACTTTCGGAGGTGGTATTTGTGCAAGCTGAACCAAATATATTTAAACTTCATGCCCCATACCAGCCCACCGGCGACCAGCCGCAGGCAATCGACAAGCTGGTGAAAGGCTTTAAAGAAGGCAACCAGTTCCAGACACTGCTTGGTGTCACGGGTTCCGGGAAAACCTTCACGATGGCAAATGTTATCCAACAATTAAATAAACCAACGATTGTTATTGCGCATAATAAGACGCTGGCTGCCCAGCTATACAGTGAGTTTAAGGAATTTTTCCCGGAGAATGCGGTGGAGTATTTTGTCTCCTACTACGATTATTACCAGCCGGAGGCATATGTGCCTTCTACGGATACTTATATTGAGAAAGATTCTTCGATTAATGATGAGATTGATAAATTACGGCACTCTGCAACCGCAGCATTGATTGAGAGAAAGGATGTCATTGTCATTTCTTCCGTATCCTGCATTTATGGTATCGGTTCCCCGGATGATTATGAGGAAATGATGCTGACATTAAGGGTTGGCGCAGTTTATGAATGGGACAAGCTGATTACGGATCTGATTGATATTCAGTATGAGAGAAATGAAATGGATTTTAAACGGGGAACGTTTCGGGTACATGGAGATGTCTTGGAGATTTTACCGGTATCTACTTTTGAGGATGCAATCCGTGTAGAGTTTTTTGGGGATGAGATTGACCGGATTATGGAGTTTGATCCGTTGACCGGTGAGGTGAAGAGGAGCATAACATGCACGTTTATATTTCCTGCATCCCATTATGTGGTGGCACAGGACAAAATTGAGCGTGCAGTGGTGGAGATTGAGGAAGAATTGGAGCAGCAGGTTACTTATTTTAAGGAAAATGACAAGCTTTTAGAGGCACAGCGTATCAGTGAGAGGACACACTTTGATATGGAAATGCTGAAAGAAACAGGTTTCTGTTCCGGTATTGAGAATTATTCCAGACCATTGGCGGGCTTAGAGCCGGGTGCAACACCAAATACCCTGTTGGAGTTTTTTAAGGATGATTATTTGATGATTATTGATGAGTCTCATATGACCGTACCGCAGATTCGAGGGATGTATGCGGGAGACCGTTCCAGAAAGCAGACATTGGTGGATTTCGGATTCCGCCTGCCATCGGCAATGGATAACCGGCCGCTTAGGTTTGACGAGTTCGAGGAGAAATTGGATCAGGTTATGTTTGTCTCTGCAACGCCATCTGACTATGAGGCAGAGCATGAACTGCTGCGTACGGAGCAGTTGATTCGTCCGACAGGGCTGCTGGATCCGCTGATTGAAGTGAAACCGGTGGAGGGGCAGGTAGATGATCTGTTGTCTGAGGTGAATAGGGAAGTAGAAAAGGGAAATAAGATACTTGTGACAACCCTGACAAAACGGATGGCAGAAGATTTGACGGATTATCTTCGTGATCAGGGTGTGAAGGTGAAATATCTGCATTCCGATATTGACACGTTAGAGCGGACAGAGATTGTAAGAGATTTGCGCATGGGTGTATTTGATGTGTTAGTCGGCATCAACCTGCTGCGTGAAGGATTGGACATTCCGGAGATTACATTGGTTGCCATTTTGGATGCAGATAAAGAAGGTTTCCTGCGCTCGGAGACCTCACTGGTTCAGACGGTCGGACGCGCTGCGAGAAACAGCGAGGGAAGGGTTATCATGTATGCAGATGAAATTACCCATTCCATGCGGGTGGCGATTGATGAGACGAACCGGAGGCGGGAGATTCAGGATGCCTACAATAAGGAACATGGCATTACGCCGACTACAATCCAAAAGTCAGTCCGGGATTTGATTACTACCTCGACAGACGAGGATCTTACTGCTTTGAATGCGGCATGGAAGGAAAAAGATATCGAGTCCATGACGAAAAAGGAATTAAATGAGCAGATTAAAAAATACACGAAGAAAATGGAGACAGCAGCGGCAGAGCTTAACTTTGAAATGGCGGCAGAATACCGTGACCGGCTAAAGGAGCTGAAAGTAGCTTTGCGGGATTACGACCTGTAGCGGTTATATAATGAGCAAGATAAAAGCCCTGTGCAGGATAAAACCTGTGCAGGGCTTTTTTGGGAGGTAATCCCAAGAGTGCTTTCATATGTCGTGAAAATTCAGATATATGATGCATATAGATATATTAGAAGTAATAGAATAGCTTTGGTAAGATTTGCGGGCAGCGATTCTGGCATTCCGCCATAGACCGAACATTTCGGAAACAAGACGATTTCTTTTACTTTTCTTTTTCATAAGCGCATTTCAGGGAACTACGGAATTGTTGGAAATTCTGCTGTTCCTTTTCTAAAAATTTATCCATGAGGATAATCAGTTCCGATTGTGGAGTCAGAGCCTGTGACGGGATACTGTCAGATAAAAGATATTCAATGGAGACATTCAGGGCAAGAGAAATGTCTAAAAGACATTCCAAGCTAGGTCGGGATACTCCTCTTTCAATGTTGCCGAGATGCTTGGGGCTGCAGGCGAGACATCTTGCCAGATTCTTTTGTGAAATGTTACATGCGATACGTGTTTCCTGAATTCGTTGACCTAAACGGGTGTAGTTCATGTTCTTTCTCCTTTTCTACAATTAAGAATTGTAGTATTTAATGTGATTTTACCAGATAAGTTTTCAGAGTAAGGCAACCTAGCTCGAGGATACGCCTCTTATTAGGTTATTTTTCATGGAAAATGTAACCTAAAATTCTGCGTAAATAAGAAAAGGAAAGAAAATTCAATTGCCCATAGAAAAAGTAAACTATATCCAATAATTGTTGTTGATTATATAATGAATAAACCTGCCATGCTTAAGCTGATGAGAAGCGAGGCAAAAGCAATGATGATACCGGCAAATATTGTCCATCGTGTCTTTTTGATATCAACACTCATGTAATATACGGAAACTGTGTAAAAGAGTGTTTCGGTACAGCTAAGCAAAATGGATGCAGCAAAACCGATATAGGAATCCGTGCCATAGGTTTTAAAGATATCAAACAAAAGCCCATTTGCCCCGGATGCGGAGAAGCTTTTGAGGACGGAAAGCGGCAGCAGCGCAGCGGGAATATGAAAAAAGTCCGTAATGGGAGAAAGGAGCTTGCAGAGCAGGTCTAATGCGCCGGAGTTGCGGAATACGCCAATTGCAACAATCAGACCAATAATGGTGGGCGCAATTTCTGCCACAGTCCGGATTCCCTGCTTTCCTCCTTTTGTAAATAATTCAAAGGCGGGTTTTTTATATAATATTGCATCCACCAATATGTAAAAGATTACAAAGGGGATTAGGAATACGGATAAAAAATGAAAAATACGCATAAAGGCTCCTTTCAAACCTGTTTATAATATTGTCCGGCAGGCAGTACGCATTTATTGTTTGGAGGCATGGGTGAAAATTTTACATAAAATAACCGCCAGCAGTGTGGTGATTGTTGTGGCAATCAGTGCGGGGCCAACGACTGCCATAGGAGCCGGGCTTCCATACTGGCTTCGGTAAGCAATCATATTAATGGGGATGAGCTGCAGGGAAGAAATGTTCAAAATCAGGAAGGTACACATCTCATTGCTGGCGTATTCACTGGCGCTGCCCCGTTCAAACTCCAACTGCCTGAGGGATTTCATGGCAGCGATTCCGGTCGGGGTGCATGCCCAGCCCAGTCCTAATATATTGGCAATAAAATTGGCGCAAATGTAGTCTGATGCCGGATGGTTTTGAGGGAGTGTCGGAAATAAAAAACGAATCAGAGGTTTCATTTTCCGGGAGAGGCGCGCTGTCAGACCGGAACCCTCTGCCACGGAGAGAAAGCCGGACCACATGCTGATGACACCTAACATTACAAAGAGAAGTTCAACGGCATCCTTTGCGGAATCAATAATGCCATTGCTGACTGCCTCCAAATTGCCTGTAAATGCCGCAATAATAATGCCGGTCAGTATAAGAAAAGCCCAGATATAGTTAAGCAACCTGTTCCCCTTTTTGATTTTATTTCTTCTATTAATATATGATAAGGAGATGTATTTTTATGCTAAGAACTGCATTTCAACTATTGACATCAAAACCGCATGATTATATACTAAACATGGTTAATTGTTTCAAGCAGCAGTTAGCAATTTCAGAACATTTCAACATTATATAGTCTTGTGAATTCTATGTTTATAGAATGAAAGACTTGCTGATTCATTACAGTGGATTGGCAATAATGTGAAAAATAAAAAAACAGGAGGATATTTTTTCATGGCAACAAAAGCAAATTACAAATTGAGTGAAATCGGTGCTGGCAAGGTTGGTTTCCCTAGAACTGGTGAAGCTGTAACAAATACCCGTGCGATCATTGAGGCAGCATTCTATGGTAACAATGTGGTAAAGGTTAATACCTTAAAAGAAGCTTACAATCTTGCAAAGAATTCTCCAGGAACGATCGTGACAGATATGCCGGTATATCGTGGTGAGGAGTTTGGTCTGGATGCAGATGCGAAGGTTTTATTATTCAATGACGGTGCAGTAACAGGACGTTACGCAGCAGCGCGCCGGATTAAAGGCGAGCCTGGTGTGGATGCCGGCAAGTTGGATAAGGTGGTTATGGATGCTATTTACAAGACCCGTTTCAAGAAGTTATACCATGCTACTTGTTATGTAGGTCTGGATACAGAGTTCATGGCAAAAGCACATTTGTTAATTCCGGAAGGTGAGGAGAACTTACTTTATAACTGGATGCTCAATTTCCAGTATATGTCTGATGAGTATGTGAAGATGTACAAAGAGTCTAAGCTGATTGCAGATGGCAATGAGCCGGATATCTATATTTTCTCAGATCCGCAGTGGGCGCCAACAGAGAGCCCGGATGTAGATTACAGCTGCTTAAGTGATCCATTGACATTATGCTATTTTGATACAAACCAGAACTGTGCGGCAATTCTTGGTATGAAGTACTTTGGTGAGCATAAGAAGGGAACTCTTACAATGGCATGGGCGCTTGCAAACCGCAATGGTTATGCTTCCTGCCACGGTGGACAAAAAGAGTACTCTTTGGAAGGTGGCAAGAAGTTCGTTGCTTCCGTATATGGTCTTTCCGGATCCGGTAAGTCAACGCTTACCCATGCAAAGCATTCCGGCAAGTATGATGCATTTGGCGGTATCAAGGTATTACATGATGATGCATTTATCATCAATACAGATACCTGTGCTTCTATCGCCTTAGAGCCGACTTATTTTGATAAGACAGCCGATTACCCGACCGGATGTGCGGATAACAAGTATCTGCTGACTGTTCAGAACTGTTCTGCAACGATGGATGAGGATGGCAAGATTCAGCTCGTAACAGAGGATATCCGTAATGGTAACGGACGTGCGATTAAGTCGAAATTATGGTCTCCAAACCGTGTAGATAAGATTGATGCTCCGGTTAATGCAATTTTCTGGATTATGAAGGATCCTACCATTCCACCGGTTGTTAAGCTGAAAGGAGCTGCTTTGGCATCTGTTATGGGTGCAACCCTTGCGACAAAGACTTCTACCGCAGAGCGTGTGGCAGCAGGTACGGATATGAATGCGCTTCGTATTGTTCCTTATGCAAACCCATTCAGAACTTACCCATTGGTAAATGACTATGAGAAGTTCAAGAAGTTAGTAGAGGAGAAGAACGTAGACTGCTACATTGTAAATACCGGTGATTTCATGGGTACAAAGTGCCAGCCGGCAGATACATTGGGTATTCTTGAGACAATCGTGGAAGGAAAGGCAAGCTTTGAGAAGTGGGGCAGCTTTGACGATATCGAGATTATGTATGAGTGGCCTGGAAAGACAGCAGACTTTAGACCGAACTTAGAGGATCCGGAGTATAAGGCAGCATTGAAGAACGCTATGCAGAACCGTGTGGATGCGGTTGAAGGCTTTGCTACCAAGAAAGAGGGCTATGACAAGCTTCCAGATGAGGCGCTTGCCGCTATCAAGAAGCTGGTAGATGCTTTATAATTTTGATACAAATAAAAAGATGAATGCCAGAAGAGACCGTTGCAGGGGCGGCGGTTTTGGACGGCAGGCAAAGTGGCATTGGAGTATGGACTTCAATGCCACTTTGTTCATGGTGTAAGAGTGGAACAAAGAAAAATAAGTGACAAACAACGCAATACCCCTTATAATATAACTAGTTTTAGATAATAATTGAATCAGAAAGAAGGTGGAAGCGTGGGAACATATTTGAATCCGGGCAGTGACAGATTTGAAGAAACAATTCATTCTGAGATATATGTGGATAAGACGGAAATGATTTCTTATTTGAATATAATATTAAAGACGGAGAAGAAGTATGCCTGTGTTTCCCGTCCGCGCCGCTTTGGAAAATCTATTGCTGCGAATATGCTCAGTGCTTATTACGGAAAGGGAGACAGCAGGCAATTATTTCATAATCGAAAACTTGCAGAGGGTGATAGCTGGGATCAGTACCTTAACCAATTTGATGTTATTAAAATTGTTATGACAGATTTTATTAAGAATAAGCAGGAAGTTGAGAAGTCACTTCATATATTGACAAAGAGAATATTAGATGATTTGGCAGAGGTATACCCTGATGTCAAATATGATTCGGAAGATTTAGCATACAGTATGGACAGATTTTACAGAAAATCCGGTACTCCATTTGTAATTATCATTGATGAATGGGATGCTGTATTCAGAGAAAGAAAGAACGATAAAGAAGGACAGACGTTTTATCTTGATTTTCTAAGGGAGTGGCTGAAGGATAAGAGTTATGTTGCTCTTGCATATATGACAGGTATTCTTCCTGTTAAGAAGTATGGTAAGCATTCTGCCCTTAATATGTTTGATGAGTATTCGGTCATGGCACCTATGCAGCTTGCTCCATATACAGGATTTACGGAGGAAGAGGTAAAGAATTTATGCCGTGAATATAATATGCGGTATGAGGACATCTCGGATTGGTATGACGGGTATGAGATAAGCACGAGTATTCCGATTGCGCTGCGGGAGAAATACCGCATGGGAGAATACGGGGAAAAGACAATATCGGTATATAGCCCATTGTCTGTTGTGAATGCCATGTCATCAGGTGTTATCCAGAACTATTGGAATAAGACGGAGAATTATGAGGCACTGGCTGAATATATCAGAATGAACTATGATGGACTAAAGGATGCTGTTGCTTTAATGATGGATGGCGGAAGTGTCAGGGTAAACATTGGCACCTACCAGAATGATATGACCACATTTAACAGCAGAGATGATGTACTTGCATTACTGATTCATCTTGGATATTTAACATTCAATTCAGATACGAAAGAGGTGTCTATTCCGAATAAGGAGATACTTGATGAATTCAAGAATTCTACGGAATCAAAGGAGTGGATTGATACATTTACATCCTTTAAGAAGTCACAGGAACTGCTAAATGCAACATGGGGTTGTAATGAGAACAAAGTTGCTGAGCTCCTTGAGTGGTTTCATGATACTGCTGAGAATAAGACATATCATTCAGAAGCAGCCCTTTCTTATGCCATACAGATGGCTTACTATGCAGGACAGAAGTATTACACTACGATACAGGAATTGGATAGTGGAAAAGGTTATGTAGATTTAGTGTATCTCCCTTCACCCAAACATACGGATAAGCCAGCATTGTTGATAGAACTTAAGTACGATCAGTCCGTTGGGACTGCTGCTGACCAGATAAGAAGCAGGAATTATCCTCAAAAGCTGGAACATTATAAGGATAATATGCTGCTTGTAAGCATTAATTATGATAAGGGTGTGAACAGTACAGATTCTTCATATAAGCATCATAGCTGTAGGATTGAGAGGGCATAGATAACCAATTACCCCGATGCCCGTATGCCTGCATCGGGGTTGTTTTGTGTCTGTTTTGCATTGTGGAGTTTCTCAAACAGAGAAACGGAACTTTGCAAAACGA